>JAFWDU010000008.1 GCA_017516005.1 Oscillospiraceae bacterium
AAGGATAAATCAGATTGATACTTTATCCCGGCTGGCGAAGCTTTTTCTCCAGTCTGTTTTGTTATACCCTTTTTCAGTCGCGCAAATTTTGCGGGACTTTTTTCATTTCAGCTATTGACTTTTGTTTGCAGGACTCCTGTACAGATATTGTTCCGGAATTGACTTCATGCTAACGGGATGGTATCATAGAAATAGAATTTAGACAAGTACTGACATAATTGTTAGGTACTTACTTTGAGGGAAGCTTATGAGCAATAAAGTCATTTCAGAAGCCAGTTTCATGGATACCGGGTACAGCTATACGCTGTCGCTGATTTCCGGGAAATACAAACCCATTGTGCTGTACTGCCTGATGGAGTATGAGCCGGTGCGGTTCAATGAGATGCGCCGCTATATGGGAAATGTGGCAGATAAAACTTTGAGTCAGACGCTCAAGGAACTGGAACGGGATGATCTGATTCACAGGGAGATGTATCCGGAAATACCCCCGAAAGTGGAGTACACGTTAACGGAACGGGGCCATTCCCTGGTGCGGGTTCTGGATCAGCTGTGCCTCTGGGGCGAGGAAAACAGGCCGGATCAGAACAGTGTAAATCCTGCAGGAGAACCGTGAGAACGGAATGAAACCGCTCTGAGAAATGATTGGCAAAATTATGCAGCAGGAGGTCACTCGGAATATCGGGTGACCTCCTGCTGCATTTCAGGTGTGTTTTTCAGCGTACACGGATCTGTCTGTTACAGGCTTTATGCGTATCGTTGTCTCGGATAGAAGGTTGGCTGCATAATGAATGGCATGATTGCACATAAACGCAGACAGAGGATGCGACTGATTTGATTGCTGATATCCGTTACTTGACATATCTAGGGTCAAGCAGAGGTTTCCCATCCGGATCGACCAGCACGGTAAGACCGCCGATATTGGTCCAATGGGCAAGCAAATACTGGACACCTGTCTCCTTGTCAACAATGACACGTGTTCCTTCCATAAGACCTTTTCTTTCAACAAATTCAAACCGATTTTCCATTGCTTATACCTCCATCCAATTCGGGCTTGTTTTGTTCTGCAGTCTTTCCGTTTCTGCATTTATAGCGGAAGAAAGATACTGACATGTATGATCAGTCACAAAAATGTTGACATGATTTCCCGGACAGAGACGATTTCCTTCAGTCCAGTTCCGCAGCGACGTGATATGCATCGTCACAGGTCAGGGAGAAGCAGTATTCACCTCTTGGAAGAACCAGCCGGATCCGTTTCTCCTCAAAATGCTCTCCGGAAGCGCGGTAGACGGATTCACCGTCTTCGCGGATCACTTCGAACGTCACAGGGGAGGGACCTTCCAGTTTCAGATCCAGATAATAGCAGTCGGGATACTTAACTTTGAAAGTCCCCCAGCGTCTGTCCCGGATCGGTTCATCGATTGCCGCGGCTTTTTGCTCCGTCCAAAAGTGTGGCCGAAGATCAGAAAGAGTGATGCTCGCTGCGGAACCCAGTACAATAACTGCGAGGAGGAGCGCCACTATTGTGCTGTCGCCGCGTCTGTTGCGGCTTGCGTCCGGATTTCGCATGAGGAACGAACCACGGAGCAGAATCACACTCTCCATAAGGAACATGAGCAGCTGAATCCCGTAGGGGAGATTCGGACGGGAGAAAAAGCGGATTGCGTAGAATACAGCGAACAGGGCAAGGGCAATCCCAATCCCCAGGGCGATGCGGGCCCAGCGGCTGTTCATCTCGTGCAGGGACTCCCGGTCTGTGAATATCTCATAGGCTTCCTCCGGCAGTGCCGGATCGTACAGCTTTCGGAGATAGTGCCAGCCGTTGAATGTGGAATTCATGTATTCCCAGCCCTGCTCCCGGAACGTTTCGATATATCGGCCCATATCCTCAATCTTTCCGAAGTCCAGCTGATAGCGGTAGCGAATGCCGGGATTCTTGACAAACCGGTTATGGAAACAGCCGCCGTGAACAAGCTGCCAGCCCTGCTCCGAAGCACGGTTCAGATCCTCGATTTCACGCTCATAGTTCCATGCGGAATAAAACCGGAAGGAACGCTTATACTGTTTTGACATGCTTAAACCCCCTCTGCATTTTCCAGCATCCGCCGGAGCCGCTGAATCTCTGCGCGCAGTGCCTCCCGGCCAGATTCTGTCAGCTGATACTGCCGCCGGCGCTCAAGCCCGGATCCTTCTGACATGATCTCGCGGATCCAGCCCTTTTTCATCATGTTGCTCGTCGCGCCGTACATGGTTCCGGAACCGATGATCACATCACCGCCGGAAAGCTTTTCCGTCATCTGCATAATGCCGTAGCCGTGGTTCGCTCCTTTTGCAAGACAGAGAAGAATATAGTAGTAGCTCTCTGACATGGGTTCGCTCTTTTTCAAGTATATCGCCTCCTGATATGTCGCCTTACGACAGTATCATAGCACGACATATGTCGACTGTCAACATATAATTTGCTTTTTTCTCAAAATCAGATTCACATTCGGTTTTTCGAATGTAGGAACGAAAAAAGGATTCGTAATCTCATGCGGGAGGACTTATAATAGAGATAGAAAACTGTCTGCGGCAGGATGATAAGAGAAACGAAACGATAGAAACAGAGGTTCTGATATGAAGCTGATCCATCTGTCCGATCTGCATCTTGGAAAGCGTGTCAACGAATTCAGCATGCTGGAGGACCAGGCGTATATTCTTGGAGAAATCCTCGCGGTTGTGGACGCGGAGGCACCGGACGCAGTCCTGATCGCGGGGGACGTATATGACAAATCCGTCCCGTCCGCGGAGGCGGTTTCCCTGTTTGACTCGTTCCTGTGGAGTCTTTCCAGAAGAAAGTCTCAGGTGTTTGTGATTGCAGGCAACCATGATTCCCAGGAACGGCTCGCGTTCGGATCCCGCCTGATGGCTGAGAGCGGTGTGCATTTTTCCCCGGTCTATACGGGAAAGATTGCGCCAGTTACGCTGACCGATGCCTTCGGACCGGTCAATCTTTATCTGCTCCCGTTCCTGAAGCCGGCGAATGTACGCCGGTTCTGTCCGGAAGAGGAGATCGGTTCCTATACTGATGCACTTCGTGCTGCAGTCCGAATGATGGAACCGGACCCGGATGTACGGAACGTTCTTGTGACCCATCAGTTCGTCACCGGCGCGGAGCGTTCGGAGTCGGAAGAGATCTCCGTGGGAGGCGCGGACAATGTGGACGCGTCCGTCTTCGATGCCTTCGACTATGTGGCGCTTGGCCATATCCATGGCCCGCAGAACATCGGCGGTTCGGAGCGGATCCGATACTGCGGAACGCCTCTGAAGTATTCCTTCTCGGAGGCCTGCCATGAGAAATCCGTCACGGTGGTGAACCTGGCGGAAAAGGGAAGTCTGGAGATTCGTACCGTTCCCCTGATTCCGAGGCACGATATGCGGGAGCTGCGGGGCAGTTATATGGAGCTGACTTCCAGGAGCAATTATGAAGGTACGGCTGTGGATGATTATCTCCACATCACTCTTACGGATGAGGAGGATATTCCAAACGTCATCGGCAAGCTCCGCGTCATCTATCCCAATCTGATGAAGCTGGACTACGACAACACACGCACCCGTGCGGGCGGCGTGATCGGCGCTGCGGAGGATGTGGAGCACAAAACGCCTCTGGAACTCTTTGGGGAATTCTATGAGAAGCAGAACGGGCAGCCCCTCAGCGAAGAGCAGGCGGCTTTTTCCGCGCAGCTGATGGAAAAGATCTGGGAGGGGGATACATGAGACCTTTGAAACTGGTCATGTCCGCTTTCGGCCCCTATGCGGGCAGAACGGAAGTGGATTTTGAAAAACTGGGTCAGAGCGGCCTGTATCTCATTACCGGGGATACAGGTGCGGGAAAGACCACGATTTTTGACGCCATTACCTTTGCCCTGTACGGGAAAGCCAGCGGCGAACAGCGAGAAGCCGGCATGTTCCGGTCCAAATACGCAGATCCGGAGACGCCTACAGAGGTGGAGCTGGTATTTGCCTACGGCGGGAAGACCTATACCGTCAGACGGAACCCGGAATACGAGCGTCCGGCGAAGAAAGGGACCGGATTCGTTTCACAGAAGGCGGATGCGCAGCTGACTCTTCCTGACGGCCAGGTGATCACAAAGGTGCAGGAAGTAACGGCCGCCGTTCAGGAGATTCTGGGAATCAGCAAGGATCAGTTTGCCCAGATCGCCATGATTGCTCAGGGCGATTTTCAGAAACTGCTTCTTGCGGAGACAAAGGAGCGGCAGGGCATTTTCCGCGAGATCTTCCGGACGGGGTATTATCAGGTCTTTCAGGACCGGCTGAAGGGGCATTACCTCGACCTGAACGGCCGGTGTCAGGAAATGTACCGTAGCATGGACCAGTATCTGCAGAGTGCCATGTGCGATGAGGAGGACCCCCTTGCGCCGGAACTCAGGAAGGCAAAGGAGAATCAGATTCCCGTGAGCGAGGCTCTGCTCCTGCTTTGCCGCATGAACGATCGGGACGAAACATTGCTTGACGACTGCCGGGCCAGTGCTGATGACTGTGACCGGGAACTGGCACAGGTCAACGCGGATCTGGGCAGAGCCGATGAATTGGAAAAGGCGGAAATGGATCTGGAATCCGCGAAAAAGGAGCGCTCTGACGCGGTTGAGAAAGAACAGCATCTGGAGAAGGCCCGCTCTGATGCAAAGGAACGGGAACCCGAAGCGGATGCTCTGGAAAAGAACGCTGCGGCGCTGGAGGCAAGACTGCCGGATTACGATGACCTGGACAGGAGAGCGTCTGAACTGGAGTCACAGAAAAATGCGCTTTCCATTGAGCGTACTGAAAAGGAAAAGGCTGACTCGGCATTCGAGGAACAGGACAAGAGAGTAAAAAGCCTGACGCAGGAGCGGGAGAGCCTTGAGAAAGCAGGCGAGCAGAAAGCTCGGCTGCTGGGGGAGAAGACGCAGGCGGACCAGGCAAAAAAGGAACTTGAATCCGTGGTGACAGCGGTGTCCGAATATGTGGATCTGTGCCAAAAGCGTGATCTGGCGATGCAGGCATTCGGGGTAGCAAATCAGGAGGCTGCGAATGCGCTGCAAGTCTATACGGAAAAGAATCAGGCGTTTCTCCATGAACAGGCGGGGATCCTCGCCGCGGATCTTGAGGAGGGAAGACCGTGCCCGGTCTGCGGATCCGTGCACCATCCCGCTCCGGCAAGTCTGACCGATTCCGCGCCGACAGAGGCGGATGTGGAAAAGGCAAAACAGGCCTGGGAGAAGAAGAGCCAGACTGCAAGTGACCGAAGCAGGGAGTCCGGGAACCTGAATGGTCAGGCAGAGACAAAACGATCTCAGCTTCTTACACTCACCGAAAAACTGTTTCTGCCGGAGGATCCGGAAGATGCGAAAAAGACAGCCGGCATCCGGCTCGGAGAGCTGGAACTGCAGATCGATTTCCTTGCGTCCGAAATCGAGAAGGAAACGGACAATATGTGCAGACGGGATGCTTTGGACAAATCCATTCCTGATGAGAAGAAAAAGAGACAGGACCTGCAGAACGAACTGCAGAGCAGGATCCACAATATCGCAGCCATGGAGGCAGCAATTGCGGAAAAGGAACGGCAGCTGAAAGACTCAAAGGATAAACTGCCGTATCCGGACAGGAAAACCGCTGGGGCAGAGCTTGCCCGGCTCCGGAAAGAGGCAAAAGCCATCCGCGACGCAGTCGAAAAAGCGGATAGGGCGCTTGCCAATCATAAAGAGAAGGCTGCCGGTCTGCAGGGAAGAATCCAGCAGCTGGAGCAGCAGCTTGAGAACGCGGAGCATCCGGACAAAGAGGCATTAATGACGCGGAAGAGAGAACTCACGGACCGCAAAGCGCAGCTGTCAGAGCAGGAACGGCGGATCACGCTCCATCTGGACACCAACCTAAAGGTGCTGGAGAATCTCCGTGCAAAGGGAAGCGAACTGGACGCACTGGAGAAGGAACTCATCTGGGCCAAAGCGCTTTCCGATACGGCGAACGGCAATCTGAGCGGCAAGGAGAAGGTTGCGCTGGAGACCTACGTCCAGATGACCTTTTTTGACCGAATCATCGAGCGGGCGAATACGCGCTTTTTCGTGATGACCGGCGGACAGTACGATCTGGTTCGCCGCGGCTCGGGCAGCCTGCGATCGCAGAGCGGCCTGGAGCTGAATGTCATTGATCACTACAACGACTCCGAGCGTGACGTGAGGACGCTGTCCGGAGGCGAATCCTTCAAGGCGTCTCTGTCCCTTGCCCTTGGCCTTTCGGATGAAATTCAGTCCTCCGCCGGCGGTATCCGCCTGGACACCATGTTTGTGGATGAGGGCTTCGGATCCCTGGACGAGGAGTCTCTGCAGCAGGCAGTCACAGCCCTGGCAGGACTCACGGAAAGCAGGCGGCTTGTGGGGATCATCTCCCATGTGGCGGAACTGAAGGAACGGATCGACCGGCAGATTGTCGTGACAAAGGAAAGAGGCGGGGGAAGCAGAATCTCCCTCGTGCTGTAGCAGATGAGATAAGGAGCGGAAAGATGGGCATCTCAATCAGATTATCCGATATTACAAAAATGGAGACAGACGCCGTCGTCAACGCGGCAAATCAGGAACTGAGAGCGGGCGGTGGTGTCTGCGGCGCCATATTCGCTGCCGCCGGCCGTGATGAACTGCGCTCTGCCTGCGACGCAATCGGCCACTGTGATACGGGTTCCGCCGTCATTACGCCCGGCTTTTGCCTGAAGGCAAAATACATTATCCACGCGGTGGGACCGGTCTGGCGCGGCGGCATGGATGGAGAGCCGGAACTGCTTCGAGGCGCCTACGAAAACGCCCTGAATCTGGCCTGTGAAAACGGCTGCAGATCCATCACGTTTCCCCTGATCTCCGCAGGCATCTACGGGTATCCACGGGACCTTGCATGGAAAGCTGCACTGGAAACCTGCATGCAGTATCATTGGAAGAATCCGGACGCGGATCTGGAGATCATATTCGCGGTCCTGGATCCGGCGATTCTGGAGCAGGGCGAGAAAATCCTGGTGGGATTGCAGGACAAGGCTCAGGCGGATCTGAATCCAACAGGCGAGCTGTTTGACTACCGATCTGAAGTATTCCGGATGTTCGAGCAGTTCAGCAAAAAGTGGGCGCTTTTGACCGCGGGCACCATGGATCATTACAATGCCTGTACCGTCAGCTGGGGCGGCATGGGCACTCTCTGGACCAGACCAGGGAAAAACGGCGATGAAATCACGGTATACCTGCATCCGGCAAGATACACACAGGCGTTTTTCCGGGAGCATGGTACCTTTACCGTCAGTTTCTACCCGGAGTCCAGCCGGAAAGCACTGATGTACATGGGCTCCCACAGCGGCAGAGACGGAGACAAGGCGGCACAGGCCGGCCTGACGCCGGTTCCCATGGGGGACAGCGTGACGTTCCGGGAGGCGGAAATGAGCTTCCTCTGCCGCAAGGTGTACGCGTATCCTTTCGCCAAGGAAGGAATCGCCGAGGATGTCCAGGCTTATTACCGGGACAACCCGGGTGCGTATCCGGTGGACGAGAACGGGGACTGGCAGCCGCACTGGATCTTTATCGGCGAGGTTTTGGAGGCGCGTCGAAAGGAATCGGCCGACTGAACGTCGGGCCGTGGTACGAAGAAGGAGGCAGGCATGGAGATACGGGAAAAACTGCGGGAAGGGAACCGGCAGTATCTTGCTTCATCGGACGCAGAGCTGAGAATGGATACCGCCGAGAACGGCCAGCATCCCTATGCCATCGTAATCTGCTGCTCGGACTCCCGGGTGATTCCGGAGCAGATCTTCCACGCGGAGATCGGAGAACTGTTTGTGATCCGCGTGGCTGGAAACGTTCTGGATGATCACCAGCTGGGCAGCGTTGAATACGCGGCGGCGCATCTGCACTGCGGGTATATTCTGCTGCTGGGGCATACCGGATGCGGCGCGGTGCAGGCAGCAATGGAAGGCGATGGCGAGGGATTTATCCGGTCCATCACAGACGAGATCCGGAAAGCGGCTGGTGACGAGCGCGATCCCGACCGGGCATGCAGACGGAACGTACGGTGGGGCGTCCGCAGGCTCAGAAGTGAGTTTGCTGCACATCCGGAAGCAGGCAGTGCTGTCATTGAAGGCGCGGTGTATGATATCCGGACCGGGACCGTAACCTGGCTTAAGGATGATCTTTTCGCTATGTGAGCGGATAGCAGGAGCGGTCCGTACAGGCGGGCATGACGTTTCGTCTGTCCGCAGCGCGGATCCAGCGCCGATCGGACAAAAGACGCGGGCACCGGAGAACCTGCGGCTTGCACAGTCTTCCGGTGCCCGTATCAGCTTATATCGTATCAGATGGCGGCAAGCTCCTCACCGCTCAGCTCAAAGTCAAAGATATCCAGGTTTTCCTTCTGATGCTCGAAGGAGTGGGACTTCGGGATGGAGATAATGCCTTTCTGGAAGTTCCGGCGCAGAACAACCTGAGCCCAGTTCTTTCCGTGCCTGGCCGCGATCGCTTCAATCGCACTTCGGTCGGATTCAAACTTGAGGGGACCCCACGCCATAGGGAGGATTCCGTTCTTCTGGCAGTATGCCACCAGGTCTGCGTTGGGCCGGTCAGGGGCAATTTTGAACTGATTTACCATGGGGCGGATCCGGCAGTGGTCAAGCAGATACGACAGATCCTCTTCCGTGAAATTGCTGATTCCGATGGCACGGAGAACTCCTCTGTCACAGTAGGACTCCAGGACTTTCCATACCTCTGCTGTCTCTTCGTTATTGCCCCAGGGCATATGCAGCAGATATAAATCGATATAGTCGGTCTTCAGCTTTGCAAGACTCCGCGCGATGGCGGCTTCCGCATCCTCCGGCTTGACGGAGGAGGTCTCCTGACCCCAGCTTTTGGTTTTCATTTTGGTGGAGATGAAGATGTTTTCCCGGCCTATGCCGCTCTCCAGAATGCCTGCGCCGACCGCCTCTTCATTTCCGTAGGATTCGGCGGTATCGAAAAAACGATACCCCGCACGGATCGCGGATACCACTTCATCGGTGTGGCCGTCGTAGACCATGCCGTTCTCCGTTGTGACTTTTGCAAAGGTATTGGTTCCGGAACCGACCGCCGGGATTCTGATGCCGTTTGACAGGGTGAAGAATTCCATTCACATGCACATCCTTTCAGAATCAGGTGTCAGATAATCATCTGCACTAATATGATTATGTCGTCAGAACAACATGATGTCAAGACATAGAGGCATCTTGTCCGGATGAGACAAGACGCTTAATGCAGACGGTCAGACAGTACCGTCTGAGAGCGCAAGATTGGAGGAACATAGAATGATAAAACGAATCAGAACCGGAGGTATCTCTTATCTTCAGCCCCTGACCGGGAGTTCGGACTGGTATTGGGGTACGGATTACACCTCGGGAGATCTGTATGAAGCGGAAGATCTTTACCGCGACGGACACAGAATATCCTCCAACCGACTGATTCTGGTGCATTATCCGGACGGCCGTGTCGAAGAGCCGGTAACGGCAAAAGAAGGGCAGTATTTCGGCATTCCGGCGTATGACGGCACGGATCCGGTTCTGCTCCTTGCGGATTTTCCGTCCGGGGAGATCCGCATCCTGCGCTATCACGATGAGAGCCGTACAGTGACGCCGATTGCGGTTCTGCCACGCAGCGCCGTAGCAGATTGCTATAACCTGATCCTTCATCAGCACCCGCTCTGCCTGACACGGGAGCAGGGGGAGCATTTCCAGGTCGTCTGGCCGGATTCCGCGGCTTTTACGGTTCATCCCGCGGAGAGCTTCTGCTTCCGGGACGGGGAGGAACTGTATTTCAGCCGCTGGTATGAAGATCCGGATTACCGGGAGGAAGTGGTTGTCCGTCATTTCCCGGATGGAAAGATTCTCCGTACGGAACGCGGCGCAATCAACGCCATGCCGGACGGCTCCGAGTGGATTCTGACGGAATAGGCGGCGCAGAAACGGAAAGAATCAGTTGACAATAACTGCAAACCGATGTAAGATATATGTGCAATTAGATTGCATTATATTCCATACTGGGACGGGTGTCCCGGGAAAGGACAGAACAGATGCTGACAACGGAACGTCTGCTGCTTCGGCGGATTGAGGCAGGTGACTGGAGAGAAATCCAGGCAATCTGGAAGGATATTGACGGCTCGGAACTGGCGCAGTATGACAGAAAAAAGGAGACGGACGACCGTTCCGTCCGGGAACGGATCGAGATCTGGGCGTCCTATGCGAAGAGCAGAGAGCATCAGTTCTGGGCGGCGTGTCTGGAAGAACGGCTGATTGGCTTTGCTACCTTCCATCAGCAGGAAGACGGAGCTTTCGAACTGGGTTACGGCTTTCATTCCGCCTGGCGCGGAAAAGGCTATGCAAGGGAAAGCATTCGCGCGATTCTGCAGGAACTGCGGAAACAGGGCGTCCGGAAAGTGATCGCGGGAACCGCTCTTGCCAATCTGGGTTCCGTGCGGCTCCTGGAGGCGCTCGGCTTTACCCAGTACCGGACGGAAACAGTGTCCTTTTATGAAGACGCTGCAGGCAATCCGATCGAATTCCTCGGCGGGTGGTTTGAGCGGCTGCTCCCATAGGTCACCGTATGCGCGTGATTTTTCAGACGTGAACAACCGGAATTCAGAACGATCTGCAGAAAGATATGGCCCGCCAATGCGGGAAAGGAACGGATAATGGAGGAACCAGCATGAGATTCGGCGAAAAACTCCGGAAAGCGAGAACAGAGAAAGGCATGACGCAGGCGAGCCTTGCCCAGGCCGCCGGGCTCTCGACCCGCACCATCATCTATTACGAGCAGGGGAAAACCTATCCTCAGGACCGGGATGTGTACCGGCGACTGGCCGGTATCCTGAACGTGGACGCGGACTATCTCCACAATGAGAATGATGACTTCCTTGCAAGAGCCATGGCAGAGGGCGGCACACGCACCAGACGTCAGGCGGAGGAACTGTTGGGTGATATCAACGGCCTGTTTGCCGGCGGTGACATGGCGGACGAGGATATGGATGAATTCATGCGTGCCGTGCAGGAGTGCTTCTGGAAGGCAAAGGAAAAGAACCGGCAGAAATACGGCAAGAAAGCCGGTCAGAAGGAGTAGTGTCCTGTTATAGGGACACCGGACATGCTACTCTTTGGATGAGACCACAAGACGGGAAGTGAACGGAAATGCATCTGAATACCCAGGAGATTGTCCGAAGGGCAAACGAACTGGTTGACCGGTACGGAACCAGGGATCCGGTGCGCCTGGCCGATGAACTTGAGATAGAAGTCGTCTACTTCAATTTCCAGCGGCAGAGAGGCGTTTACAAGCAGATACTCGGAATTCCGCATATCTTTGTCAACCGGAATCTGGACCCGGTGGAACAGAGAATTGTTCTGCTGCACGAGCTGGGTCATGATCAGCTGCACCGGGATGTGGCCGCGGTGAGCGGGGAGTTCAAGGAGTTCAACCTGTTTCAGATGAACAGCCGCCTGGAATACGAGGCAAATGTGTTCGCCGCGCAGATCGAACTGGATGACGAGCAGTTTCTGGAATACTGTGAAAAGGGCTACGATATGGAGCAGATCGCACGCAGCATGCACTCCGACATCAATCTGGTGGCGCTGAAAGCGGACACGCTCATTGCGCAGGGTTACCGCCTGCGCCGCCAGGAGCACCGGAACGACTTTCTGCATTACAGCAAAAAATCCATGCTTCAGTCCAATCTGGACTGGGACGAATGAACTCCGGGGAGACAGCATGAGAAACGAAGAGTGGGAATTCGCAAAAGGGGAGCTTGACCGGATCCTGATCCGGATGGGATATCCGAAAGCTTTTTCCGATGAAATTGCCAGGACGCTGGGAAGTCCGAAGGCAATTCAGCGCATGAGTGCCTATCTCCGCTACGCCCGACCGGATCGGCCGGAGGAGATCGCGGACGAGATGCTCGCCATCCGCAGCGAGATTGATGCATGGCGGGAGAAGAAGGCGGCGCAGGAAGCCAACGCTGGTCTGAACGATCTGCTGAATTATGGACTGGGAACGGAAGATCCAGAGTGATTGCTGATAAATTCTTTATGTAAACATGAAGCTTTTGCTGCGTTCAATTCATTTCACCATGAGGGGAAATACAGATGAAAGAGGAAACCCTTGCTAGAATCCGCCGGTTCACGGAGGACCGGGACTGGGGACAGTTCCATACGCCCGCAAATCTGGCAAAATCCATTGCCATTGAAGCTGCGGAGCTGCTGGAATGCTATCAGTGGAGCGATGAGGCGGATATTGACAAGGTCCGCGAGGAACTGGCGGATGTGCTGGTCTACTGCCAGGATCTGCTGGACTGCCTGGGCCTGGATGCCGATGAGATTATTATGGCAAAGATGGCCCGCAACGAGGAAAAGTATCCCGTGGAGAAGGCCAGAGGAAACGCCGTAAAATACGATAAACTGTAACCGGATCGATGAACCAGGAGGGAAGGCAGTGGCTGAGAAGAGAAAACAGTATATTGCCATTGACCTGAAGTCCTACTACGCTTCCGTGGAATGCGCAGAGCGGGGCCTGGATCCACTGGATGCCAATCTGGTTGTGGCGGATGAGAGCCGGACGGATAAGACGATCTGTCTGGCTGTTTCGCCTGCGCTTAAGGCGCTTGGCGTGCCCGGCAGAGGCAGACTGTTTGAAGCAAAGCAGAAAGTTCTGGAGATCAACCGGGAGCGAAAGCGCAGAATCGGCGGACAAGAATTCCGGGGAAAATCCGCTTTTCAGTCGGAGCTGACGGCGGACCCCTATCTGGAACTGGATTTCATCATCGCAACGCCACGCATGCGCTACTATATGGAATACAGCCGGAGCATTGTGGAAATCTATCTTCGCTATGTCTCGATTGAGGATCTTCTGGTTTATTCCGTGGATGAGGTCTTTATTGACGCCACTTCCTATCTCGGCACCTATGGTCTGAACGCCCGGGAATTTGCCATGAAGCTGATCCGGGAAGTGCTGCGGGAAACCCGTATCACCGCGACAGCCGGAATCGGAACCAATATGTATCTGGCCAAGATCGCCATGGATATTGTGGCGAAGCATATCCCAGCCGATGAGAACGGCGTCCGCATCGCGGAGCTCGATGAGATGTCCTACCGGGAGCAGCTGTGGTGTCATAAACCCCTGACAGATTTCTGGCGGATCGGGAGAGGCATCGCCCGCAAACTGGAAGCCAACGGCATGTATACCATGGGAGACGTCGCGCGCTGCTCGGTGGGGAAACCGGGCTCTTTTTTCAACGAGGATCTCCTTTACAAGCTCTTCGGCGTCAATGCCGAGCTCATCATCGACCACGCCTGGGGCTGGGAGAACGCGGAGATTGCCGACTGCAGAGCCTATACGCCGGAGTCCAAAAGCCTGAGTCAGGGACAGGTGCTGCCCAGACCATACGAGTATAAAGAGGCGAGAGTGGTTGTCCAGGAGATGGCGGACCAGCTTGCCATGGATCTGGTGCGAAAAGGCCTGTGCACGGATCAGGTGGTTCTCAGTGTCGGCTATGATATCAGCAATCTGACGGATCCGAAGCGGGCGGAGCGATATCACGGAACCGTTGACATGGACTATTATGGCAGAAAGGTGCCCAAAGGGGTCAATGGCTCCTGCAATCTGGGACTGGATACCTCTTCCGCCAAGCGGATCCTGGATGCGGTATGCAGAATCTTTGACCGGATTGTGGATCCGGATCTGACAGTCCGCAGAATGACAGTCGCCTTAACACATCTGATCACAGAGAAGGAGGCGAAACAGAACGCCTCGGGCCCGGTGCAGCTGGACCTGTTCTCCGATTTTGCGGAACAGGAGCGGACGCGGAAGCGGGAGGCGGAGGAACTGGACCGGGAGCTGCGCATGCAGAAGGCACTGCTCAAAATCCGTGACCGGTATGGAAAAAACGCCATTGTCAAGGGTCTCAATCTGCAGGAAGGCGCAACCGCCATGGAGCGAAATCAGCAGATCGGCGGACACAGAGCAGGAGAGGAAGGAAAGTGACATGGAAGACGCTCGAGAAGTGTATGGGGATATCATTGACATGAAACATCATGTCTCTGAGCGAAGAGCGCAGATGCCCCGCCAGCACCGTGCGATCCAGTTCGCACCCTTTGCTGCTTTGACCGGATATGACGACCTGATTACGGAGGCCGCCAGAGGGACGGAAATGCAGGCGGAACTGGACGAGTCGGAAAAGCTGGAACTCAACGAAAAACTCCGCTTTCTGCTGGAGAATCCGGAAGCGGAGGGACTGTTTCAAGTGTTCCGTCCGGACAGCAAAAAGCTGGGTGGCGAATATATTCAGATATCCGGCAGCGCGGATCGATTCGATGCGAAGTCCGGGGAACTGGTTCTGCAGGACGGAACCCGAATTACCATTGAGCACATCCGCAGCATAGAAGTTGACATTATCTTTGATGACCTGCTTTAAGTGTATACAGGAAGGACGCACGCTTCAGACCCGGGAGGGAAGCGTGCGTCCTTCTTGTATGCCTGGTTTATTGTTTTCGATCAATATCATAAGAGTCCACAAATCCCGAGAAACCTTCAGCGTATGCTGCCTTTGTATGCGTGGATGGTTCCATCATGAATCTCGTATGCTTCTCCGAAAACCGTTTCCTTGCCGGATTCCACCAGCAGCCAGCTGCCATCCGGTATCGCAAGGAAGGATTTTCCCATGCTGTCGGGACAGGCGAGATCCCGGTAAATCAGCTTGCCGTCCAGCAGTTCATCCTCACCGGGACGGTAATGGGGAATCAGCATGGTCTTTGTCAGATTCAGGCCCTTCAGATAACGCTCATAGGAAGGATCGATCGCCTCGCCGGGTTCTTCCGGCAGGGAGTACACCGTATCGGCGCTGTTCATGCTTCCGGCACTGATTCCGATTACGATTCCGTTATAGCGTTCCATGAGACCGCGAAGTCCGATGGAATGGAAAAAACGGTTCTGGGTTGGCACATGACCGCCGCTGAGAATCAGAAGATCGGACTCCAGAACAAGGGCTTCCGCCTGATCCGCATTTCTCCCGTCCAGGGTGCGGAACGAGGAGAAGGAGAAACCGGCCAGTTCGAAGCTTTCCCGGATCAGGCCGGCATAGTAGTCCATCTGATCCCAGCCGTCCGGATTGGAGCAGATATCAAGCGCGCGGCAGGAATCCGGAAAACAGCGGCGAAGCTCATCCGTGAAGCGGTTTGCCGTATTCAGGGCGCCGGTTTCGGGATCGTCAGTCCGGCTGGTCAGAAAGCAGATCATGCAGGATGCACTCCTCTCGGTAAATGATTGCCGTGAACAGGATTATTTGTCTGTATTCAGGGCATATCTGGGATCCCGCTCCTGCCGCGTCCGGTTTCCGAATACGGAATCCGCGCCCTGCCAGGTATGATCCTCGTAGAGGACAGCGGGGATTGAATGAAACAGCTCGTAGACATCATCATGGGCAGGTTTATCCACACTGACAGTGTGGTAGTAGGGGATCACGCCGAATGCAATGTAGAACAGCTTTTTACGGTAGAGCTGATTCGGGGAGCAGACGCAGTGCAGTCTCCCATAATCTCCGTCCAGAAACAGCCTGGAAGCGACAAAGCATTCGTCAGCGGTGTTGTACACACCCAGGTCGCCCTTGTATTTCCGGTTCGCATCCTCGCCGATCAGGTCTTCTTCGGGGATGCCCTTGCCGAGGAGATACTTCACGCCGGAATCGCTCAGAGAGCAGGGATCCGCTTTGCCTTTGTAGACGTGGACACTGCCGGGAACATAGATGCGGACTTCCTTGTCTTCGTCCTCGCTCTCGTCCTTGAGCCGGCGATAAAGCTCCGCGGCGAGATCCAGCCGCTTTTTGAATTCGGCGCCGGGTGCGCCGTTTGCGCGCAGAGGATGCTGGGCCGCCACCTCAATGAGTTCCGCCTCCCCGTCTGCGGACGCAGTATTAAGCTTCGCCTGATCGTACAGATTCCGCCAGTAGTCCTCAGCCGCGTCATTCTCCAGGAAGAACGCCTGAAAATCCGGATGCTGAGAAAGACAGACGAAATGATTCCGCCGCTCTGCCATGTTACGTATGGAAAGCAGATGCTCATAGGCGAGATTCGCGATAGAAAGAGAGCCGATTTTACCGGAGAATTCCAGAGAAGGCGTTCCATCCACCGTCCGCTTGGGCGGCATGGTGAGACTCAGCCAGCCCCAGATCTCCTCGCCTGTGACGGCGAGAGTGATGGTCTGACGAAGCGCGGTATGGGTGCAGCCGACATAGACTTCGCCAGTGGATGCCGGATTGATCTTTTTTGCTCTTGCCAGGGAATCCTTCAGATTGTACATGACGCCGTCGAACTCCCGGGCAAAGCGCAGCTTATGCGCTTCGGCGTTGTCAGGCGATTCGATCTCCGCCACATCCAGCACATAGGAAGAGTAGCGGTTGGGAACAAGAACAATGACATTCTGGCCCCGCGAAAGAGCGGCAGGAAGGAACTCGGAGGAGAGACTGCTGATCAGGCTGTTTCCGGTTGTGGAAAGAATGTAAATGGTCTCCGCCTTCTCCAGCTTCGCGCTCATCTCAGCGGAGGAGAGGCTGGTGTTCTGGAACAGGGAGATGCCGAATTCATCGCAGTAGCGGTTGATCCGCCGGTAGGCGTCTCCGCTGCCAATGAAAGGGCGGGAGGAATTTGCCTGATCAATGGTCAGGAAAAAAGACTCGAACGCCCCCATGGCAGTTTCCTCGTCACGGGGAGGGAAGCCGGCGTTGGACAGGGTGCGGATCATTTTCTTCGCTCTGCGCTGCGCCTGGTCTGCGCTCAGAGTTCCCACAAGGTCAATGTAGATCACGTTCTGACCCATGAGCTCCTCCAGAAAGCCGGCGCCCTGGGAACTGTAGACAAGAGGGATAACCGGCTTGTCCATATACCAGAAGGCGCTGAGCTCGGCAATGCAGATGGGCGAGCGCAAATAGCTGTCCGTGATCACTGCGATCATGATTTCAGACTCGGTCAGCGCGCTTCGAAGCGCCTGACTCAGACCCTGCCCGGCATAGGTGCTGTGCTCTTCTTCGGAAGTATTGAAAAATTCCAGGCTGTCTGTATCAAAGCAGGCGGACATGAGGCGGTGCAGAGCGCCCATGACTTCCCGGTCCTCGGAGCAGTGGCTGATAAAACACTGCCTCCGTCCGAAATCTGTTGTCTTCATAGGATTACCTCACTGCAGATTGATATCCTTTTCCGGATGGAACCAGTCACCGGTCAGACACTGATTCGGCTTTCCAGCCGCTCCGCACATGCGTCGAGAAGCGCGGCGCCTGCCACAACGCAGGTTGCGTCCGCATCCCGGACCGCTTCCAGGGCGGGCAGGAGAGCGAGAAGGTCATCCTTTGAGGTGTGGATGAGCTGACTGTAGCGCCGGCAGACTTCCTCATAGCTGAGACCCTTGAAATAGCGGGATTCCGCCAGTGCCATGCGGGAATCGTCATTGAGCAGGGGATCCATGGAGGAGACAGAGCCGAGAATGTAGCCGGTCAGATCCGGATTCTCCGCGCAGAAGGAGCGGACAAAGTCACATGCGCGGTCAATGACGTCCAGTGAACGCGCGGGCTGTGGATCCCGATAGGAGTAGTAGACGACGGATCCATCGTCCCTTGCCTGGAATCCGCATCCGTAGGCACCGCCCTGAACACGGATTTCACTCCAGAGATAGACAAAGTTGAGAATATTGGTCAGAACCGGATAGCTGCCGCTGTAGGGCTGACCGGATAGTTTGAAGTTGCCGCCGCGGCCGGCGAAGCCGATGGTCGCGGGAATGACAATGCCTTCTCTGCGGACGCCTCGCGGTGCGTAGTGTGCGGTATCAGGCTTTGCATCTCCGGTATCCGGGATGGCGGAGATCAGTTCAGAGACCAGATCGTCGGATAAATTCTGATTGCAGGAGATCGTCAGACGGCTTCTGTCAACGGCTTTTCTGCAGAGTGCCGCGAACTGATCCAGCAGCGCGGCCTGGGAGGATTCGTCTTCCGCGTTCCAGCGCTTGAGCCAGAGCGCGTACTCCGTACCGCTGAGAGAATCCGCAGCGATGCCGGCTGAACTGAAATAGGAAAGGATGCGGGTGGCGGCATAGGAGGAACCTGCGCTGGAGAGGGACATCTGCGCGGCCAGGAATGCCTGTGAGAGCCGCTCCTTAACGAGTTGACTGTCAGTAAACTGAGTGTCCGTGAGGATCTCCTTCACAAGAGCCAGGGATTCCTCCGCCTGTTCCGGCAGGCAGGTGACGGAGGCGGCCAGCTGAAGCGTGCAGCTGTCGGGATTCTCAGCTGCAATGGGGCTGCAGGTGATCCGCAGGCGGCCGATATGCTCCTTAATCTGCATCTGCAGTTCCTCTCCGCTTCTCTGGCTGGTTCCCAGAACGCCGAGCAGGGAAGTCAGGAAGGAGAGTGCGGGAAGATCCTCCAGGGGGAAATCTGAAAGATTGAAGAAGGCCTTGAAGCTGGTGAGCTTGCTGCCGGTTTTATGACGGAGAACGGAAATGCCATTCCGTTCGGAGACACTCGTGTCAAGGGCTTCCGGAGCCGGTGCAAGATCTGAGAGCTTGAGCATGGGAATGGTGGCAAGGGCCTCAGGAGAATCCGGGGCCTGCTGCCAGGCGGCCAGAGATTCCGCCTGTTCGGCGAGTTCCGCGATCCGCGCCTCATCCCACTTTGCGCTCTCCCTTGCGATCCGGTCGGCGGCACGCTGGGCCATCTCCGCGCCGAGGGTGCGGGAGGGAAGCAGAACGGCAGTGGCCAGATTCGGATTGTCCAGGAACAGCTCCCGGAGCAGATCCGCAAAGTAGCCGGTCTCCAGTTTGGCCTGCAGAGACGTCAGGGCGTCCTCCACAAGAACGCCTTCGGCAGGATCTCCGCCGAAGAGCCAGGTATCCAGCATACTCAGAGCCTCGTTGAGACTGCGGGATCCGTAGCCGCCGTCCCGGTCACGCTGACGGAAGGCAAAAGCGTTGTAGCAGGCACGAAGATGCTGGAGATCCAGGCCGTCCGCAGCAATCTTTTCCAGGGTTTCCCGAATCAGGGAGCGCACGGAATCCAGCTTGCCGGTATCGGTATTCCACACCACCCAGGAGATGACGTTCTGAAGCATGCCGTCGAGGATGCTCACGTTCATTTCCTGTCCGAGTCCTGCGCTGATCACCGCTTTCTTCAGAGGCGCGTCATTGTCTCCGGCGAGGTAATCGCTGAGAATGGAAGCGGCAAAGAGTTTTTCCCGCTCATGGTAATCTCCGATAATGGCGCCGCAGCTGATGACTGTATGGTCCTCCATAGGCTCATCCTGGCCGATTTCATAGTAGTACTCCTTTGTGCGTGTGCCGGCAGGACCCTGCAGGGGAATGTCAAGGGACATCTCCTGCCGGTCGTAGGGCGCCAGGAAGGAGTCAATCTTCTCCAGAACGGGATCCAGGTCCACGCTGCCGTCCAGGGCAATGCGGGCGTTGGAAGGATGATAGTATTTGCCGTGCATGGCAAGGAACTGCTCATAGCTCAGGTCGGGAATGTGCTCCGGATTTCCGCCGTAGTCATGACGGTAACTGTTGTCCGGGAAGAGGGAATCAAACATGGCGAACTCCAGCACGTCCCGGGCCGAGCTGTAGACGCCCTTCATCTCATTGAGGACGACGCCCTGATAGACAGTCTCATTTTCCTGCTTCTCATAACGCCAGCCCTTCTGACGGAAGATCTCGGGCTTGTGATAGATCGCGGGATGAAGGACCGCATCCAGATAGATGTCGATGAGATTCAGGAAGTCCTGATTGTTCCGGCTGGCGACCGGGTAGACAGTCTTGTCCGGATAGGTCATGGCGTTCAGGAACGTCTGGACAGAGGTCTTCAGAAGCTCCACAAAAGGCTCCTTGACCGGATATTTGTCCGATCCGCAGAGGACGGAATGCTCCAGGATGTGGAACACGCCGGTGGAATCCTCCGGGATGGTCTTGAAGGCAATGTAGAAGGCTTTGTTGCTGTCTGCGCGGTCAACCCAGACCAGCTGCGCGCCGGTTTTTTCGTGCTCCATTTCCCAGAGCTTCGCTTCCATTTCCGGGAATTCCCGGACGTTTGTGACACGGAAGCCGTGAATCACAGAACCAATCTGCATGAGTGTGTCCTCCCGTAAGATCATTCATTTCTGCGGCTTTTTCCGCAGAGTTCTTTCAGAGTCAGTATATACGCAAAATCTTTTCAAGTAAACAGGCAAGTTCATGCGGGATCCATGTCTGTGCGCATGAAAGAAGACAGAGAAGGGGAACACAGATGAAAAGCCCGCAGCTCCTGAAATTGCAGGAACTGCGGGCAGTATGCGGAGAGCAGAACACGGGAACCATGCCATGAAGATTGACGGCCTATTCAGCGGCGGCCAGCTCCCGGATCTGCGCGAAGAGCCAGAGAGCAGCTTCACCGTTCTTCGTATAATCCGCCTTGCAGCAGGCGCGGCAAAGTCCCTGATCCAGCAGCGCCTGGGCACCGGCACGGGCGTTGGGTCCGCGTCCCTGGACGGGATTGGGATCACCCCATACCGTCATGCCGCGGCCGCCAAGACGGGTGACGGACTCCATCATCTTCTCATCACCCGGGCCGTCGGCAACATAGATCATGTTTTTGTATTCCACCGGCGTACGGATCGCTTTGGGATCATGGGAATCCATTCCCGCATGCACTTCATAGAAGGCGCGGGCTTTCGTGAGATTGTCCAGGGTATAGGCCGGCTGCTTCAGGACGGGATTTCCGTCCGCGTCGGGACCTTCCGCCATTTCACAGCCCCACCAGCCGTCCAGATCCGGGAAGAAAGACGCGCCGCGGAGCGCCTCTGCGAACCCGGTGAACACCACGTGGTGCTCCAGACGCGCGCCGAGAGACGCCGCCAGTTCCTTCGCATCCTTCAGGAAATCCGGAAGACCGGGGAACAGGGTTACCTGACTGCCGGCCCAGCGGAGCCGCTCGTTGTTCAGACCGGGGCACAGACCCTGCTCAATGCAGTCCAGGTAGTAGTTCAGATAGGTGGTTTCCGAGTCGAATTTCACGCCGGGATGCTTCGCGGGAATACTGAAAACGTCCCGCCAGAAACGTCCGGGCTCCAGATGATAATAGTCCGTAATGGGATTCTGCATATAGCCGTCAACGAGCGTGTTGTCACAGTCCCAGAAGATCGCGATTACTTTTTCCATATACAGCGCATCCTTTCCGCTTGTCATGGAAAAAGCATATGCGGAAATCGGGGGAAAGTCAACCGGATTCGGACAGAATTTCCCCGCTTTTCCGGATACTTCTCTTGAAGAAGCATGGATAAGCGGGTACAATGGTTTCAGAACAGGAAAACCGTACTGCAGAGAAAGGAAGAGAGATCAGTTGAAATACGGAGAATCCACTTTTGATATTCTTTATCTCCTGTTTGCAATTGTCAGCGGATGCGTCATGCTTGTGCGCGGACGCGGCAGAACAGAGAAGGAAATGGGGCTTGCAGCCCTGATCCTGGGCGTCGGCGACGCGTTTCACCTGGTGCCGCGGGTTCTGAACTACTTCCTCACGGGCGACTTTACCGCAGCTCTCGGAATCGGGAAACTGGTCACTTCCATCACCATGACGGTGTTCTATCTACTGGTCTATGATATCTGGGCAGGCTGCTATCATGCGGAGAAAAAACGGACCCTCACTGCTGATATGCTCCCTCTATGGGAGACAGTGAAAAAGGAAAAATCACTGTCAACCATGGAGGGAGCATATCTATGTCCAGAAGGAAGTATAGCGTCGAAGAGAAGGTCGAAATTGTACAAAGAATAATCAGCGGAAAGGCAAG
>JAFWDU010000009.1 GCA_017516005.1 Oscillospiraceae bacterium
GGAACCGGTCTGCATGGTCGGCGCAACGGTTGTTCGAAGCAGCGCTGCCGCCTGCGGGGAGATGGAAGGCATCAGCCGTACAAGAAGCGGCCGGAACAGCCAGAGATTGCCGAACAGGAGCCGCATCCAGAACGGGCCGTAGGGCGCCATGTTGGCGAACATCTCTTTTGCCTGTCGGTTCATCTTCGCGCGCATGGGATTGTGTCTGGAAAGATCACAGATGAACTTCGACAGCCGGACAATGGGCGAGTTCTTCGGCGGATAACTGGAGTGGCCGCCTCCGGACCGCGCGGAAACGAGGAGATTTCCCTGCCCTTTCTCCAGCACGCCCATCATGGCAAAATTTCCTTTTATTCCCGCCATGGGCTCCGTTACAATGGATCCGCCCTCATCGTTGACGAGGAACGGCTTCACGCCGCGTCTTTCCAGTTCCGCGACCAGTTTCGGACAGCCCTCCCCGCCTACCTCCTCTGTGTTGGAGGTGGAGAGATAGACGTCCTGTTCCGGGGTGTAGCCCTCTTTGAGCAGTTCCTCAGCCGCCTGGAAGAAGGCCATGACAGAGCACTTGGTGTCCGCGCTTCCGCGTCCCCAGATCTTCCCGTCCTCAATGTCGCCCGAGAAGGGTTCGTGAAGCCACTCCCCTTCCGCCGGTACCACGTCCTGATGACCCATCAGGACAACTGGTCTGTCGCTGTGTCTTCCCTTCCAGTGATACAGAAGGCTCCCGTCGATCTCTGTTTTTTCCAGATTCTGATGCACAAGCGGAAACAGTTCCTCGAGGATTTTATGAAAGCCCAGGAACTTCTCCCGCTGGATCTGTCCTTTGTAGGAGACCGTTTCATACCGGACCATTTTCGCCAGGATTTCCGCGTAGGTTCTTTCGCGTTCCGCATCGCCTGTCGGCATCCAATCCGAGCGTTTCTTCGGCGTACAGAGGGTTCGGATAACTGCGGCCAGGACGAGGAGCAGCAGAACCCCCAGAATGCCCAGAAGAATATAGAGCACTGTCATTTCCCGTCACCCCGCTCCCTGTGCTGCCGGCGGAAGCTGAGATAAGCCAGCCCGATCGCCAGCGCGCCGCTGGGAATCACCATCATGCTGGTGGATCCGATGAGCGACGGCACGAAAACGAAAAGCAGGGACATGACGCCCAGCACAATGAGGGCAATCCAACGGTTCGAACGGTAATACTTGCAGGCCATGGCGCCGAACAGGGCGGGCACCACATTTTCAAACGCCGGCTGCAGAGCGGGCGACTGAAGTATCGGCTGGAGGGGGATCATCAGGGCGACGCCGGCCGCCAGGACCAGAATCGTCACCAGAGAGGATGTGGCAATGGAGAGGGTCGCGATGATCTCGTTCTCCGGGGTTCCGCTCTTCACGCCCACAATATCCCGCGCATTGATGGCGCATGGCACTTTCATATTGATCAGGTTGCCGGTGATAAACGCCAGATAGCTGCCGCCGGCACCCAGCATGGGTACATAGATCAGGTATTCCACAATGCCGCTCACCAGATACACCAGGCCGACGCCGAGGACCGCCTTCGCCGCGGCGCCCAGATTCGGCATGGCGCCCAGGAAGAGTCCGATGGCAAAGGGCGCAGCCAGAAGCAGAAGCAGGACAGCAGCGGTCAGGATTCTGCCAAGGGTATGCGTCTTTTTCAGATACTGTTCATACGCCGCCTGATTGGCGGTGTTTTTCTTTTCTTCCATTTCTTCCGCCTCCTTACGCCAGTTTGCCCAGGAAGATTGCGCAGGTCATGGCAATCAGCATGCTTCCCGCGACAGAGAAGCTGTCCAGCCACTCCGCATTCCACTTCTCTTTGAGTTTGATAAATACGTACATGGCAAGCGCGGACACCAGAGCAACCGCCAGGGGAAGCCAGCTTCCGGAGAACTTAAACAGGCCGTTTCCGGAGATGATCTGGCCGATATAGCTGGCGATATAGGCGGAAACCAGGCCAATGAACATTGCCGTCATTGCGTCATCGCCAAAGCCTGCCAAGCCGGTCTTTTTCTTCCCGTCCTTCCCTGTCTTCTGCGTCTGCTTCGGCGCGGACAGGCGTCTGGAATACGCCTTGCCGTTGAAGATGACCAGCACCATGCCCCACATGATGCAGAAGCTCATCAGCAGTGCGATGGTCGCGAAGGCTTCGCTGGTCATGCCGGACAGAGACAGGCCGCCGATTCCCACGGATTCCGCCGCCGCCTCTGCCACCTGCGTCTCATAATGCAGCGCACCGATGACGGAGAGCCGCAGCCAGGGCCAGGGCGTGCCCAGACTACCGGACAGGGCGATGACTCCCAGGAGAATTCCCACACTGGGCAGCACCGCAAAGGTGGCGCTGGCAGTAATGACGCGCTTCATCCTGCTCACATCGATTCCCAGGGCTTTGCCCGCCTGATAGGCGCGTACGGCGAATACAATGCAGATCACTGCGACAAACAGGATGATTCCGCCGCACAGCACATAAAGAAACGGGCTGTTCAGTTTGGATAGCAGTTCCATATGGGTCCCCTTCTTTCTTCGTTGTTGATCGGAAAACGGGTGGATACACCCGGCTTTGCGTCCAGATTCGCGCAGCAGGCCGGAAAGCGGGCTGTCTGCGCGCTCATTTCAGGCGCAGATCACCTTCCGGCGTAATCTCAGCGTCTGTACGTCATTTTCGGAGGCAGTCCATCACGCCCTGAATGATTTCAGGATTCGGGTAACTCTGACCGTTTCTGCCGCCCAGACCGTACTGCATCGCGTCGGCGAAGTTGTTGGCCATGTACTCCTCCGGATCGATCTTATAGTCGTTATTGTTCCCGAACACCTCATCAAAATTGGACGCCTGTTCCGGCAGATAAAATGTGTCTGTTCCGTCGATCGGGATCAGCACCGCCGTGCTCTCAAAAGAAGCAGGCTCCTCTCCCGTGAAGATCCATGCAAGGAAGCAGTCGGTCTCCTTCCCGTCAATCAGGAACGTGGCGTATGCGTTGTGATGCTCCACGTCGGGATTGCTGTGATAGTTTTCCCGGACATCGGGCGGCAGCTCAAAATCAAAATCCGCGACCGTGAAATGAATCAGGGAATACATCTCCGCCCGGAAACCCGGATTGTTTCTCGTGAGGCAGTGGAACAGCTCATGCCACAGAAGATGGTCAAAGAACTCGCTGGCACCCGGAATAAAGCTGAACAGGATGTTGGTGGAATTGAGATAGATCTCATTGCCGTGCGTATAGCCGCTTTGGCTGCCTTCCACCGACATGTCCGTTTTGATGTAAGTGATGGTTTCCAGCTTCGGCAGAGCATAGCCGTTCTTTTTCAGCTGCCTGGCCATTTTTGCGATCCGGCGATCCATCAGATACTTCTCGAAGAGATTGAAATTTCGGATCTCATCCGTCGTTGCCCGAAGGAGCTCCTCCATGGTTGCGCCTTCTTTTTTCATCCTGTAGTCGATGTCTTTCTGCGAAAACCGGCTGTAATACTCCGAATTCGCGAGGAGAAGTTCTTTTCCTTCCTCCGCCGAAGCGAAGCGGTGCGGAATCCTGCGCGCACCGGTTTCCGCGACGCAGATATCCGCTATAGCACACACAAGAATCACGATAAGCACAATCAGCAGGATCTTTTTTCCAACGCCCTTCTTGTTTTTCATTGCCCCGATCTCCCTGTTCCTAAGATTAACGCATCGACGTACTCAGAGTGCATCGATCATGTTTAAAAGATCCAGATAGAATCCGCGGATATCATGCTTCCTCACCAGTCCTCCCTGAAGCGCCATATGATCCCCGTCATAGGCAGGAAGCACATTCCAGATGCCGGGAACAATGCATGCCCGGTCCAGCTGTCGGAACGGCGCACCCATGGGCGCGACGGCGGAAACGGTATTCACAAGTCCGTCATTCTCCCGCCAGGTGCTGTCAATCACGGTTCCCGCCTGCGTCTTTCCGGCATACGCCCCGATCTGACAGGACATTTTCACCATATGCGGCTCCATTTTTCTTTTCGGTCTGTGGGTCCCGTCCGCCTGCAGCGAGGTATAGCTGCAGGGCACCGAGAAATAATAAACATGTGGCAGGGTTGATATTTGCCGATTCAGTTCCAGGGCGCGGTCAATATGCATGTCATATCCCGCGAAGTCCCGTTCATCCCGCCCGTCCGGCTTTCCTTTGGTGCCTTTGGACATCATGGCCGCAAAAGGTCTGGTCCACCACGGCGTGCGGACTTGCTCTGGCTGAAAAGATGTATCTGAAAACAGATCATAGGCCGTTGTCCCGTTTGTCGGAGCCGCAAGGGTGACAATGCTGCTGACCCGGTCTCCCATGCCGCCGGCAAACAGGGGCGACAGATCATCCGCGCCGGAGGCGCGCTCCTCCGGATCCCCGTTTGCAAGGAGCTCGGATAACAGCCGGGCTGTCACCCCGCCGAAGGAATGGCCAAGGAGCACCAGCCTTGTTTCCGATCCCCACTCCGGGATCAGGGGGTTCCCGGAATAATCCTTCCCGAAGCGTGCATGGCGGTTCTTCGAGCTGTGCGCTTCTCCGTAATCCACCTTTGTTCCGGAAAGCTGGGCATAGAGCTCGCAGGCCCGGTCCCAGGCGCTGCCTGCAGGCGCAACGGAGGCCGCGTAGCAGGCAAAGCCCTGCCGCCGGAGAAACTGCATGAGATCTCCGCCCCGCATGCCCCAGTAGGGCATCCGCCGGTAGGCGTTGTCGTAGCTGCCCCAGCCGGAAAGGCCGTGGACAAAAATGTAGCGGATCATGTTTTTCATCTTCGTTTCCTCATAGCTGTCAGCCGGCTGCCTGAGATGTTCCTTTTTTCGCGATGATGTTGATCCATCTGACGTCTGCCCGGCTGGGATTGGCGTCAAAACTGATATAGAGTTCCTCAGTTGAGAAGCCGGCATTCTGAAACAGCCCGCGGCATGCTTCCTCCGTCAGATCATGGAAGTAGCGTCCGTCCTGCATTCTTTCAGTACTGCCTTCCTTGAAGGAGGCGTAGATGACACCGCCCGGCTTCAGCAGCGCATAAAGGCGCCGGAGTGCATCCGGCAGATCAGACGAGTAGACATGGATTAATGACGCGCACGCCCAGATTCCGTCATATTCCGCTTCTCCGGACAGTTCCTCAAAGCGCCTGCAGGCCACGGGAAGCCCGAGAAGCTCCGACGCATGCCGGCACATCTCCTCCGACGCGTCAAACGCATCGGTCTGATATCCCGCCTTCTGAAAAGCGAGCGCGTCCCGGCCGCTTCCGCAGCCCGCGTCCAGAACCCTGCCGCCCGGCAGGACATGCCTGAGAAACCGGTCACGGCTGCTGCTCATGTCAATGGGCAGCGTTGTCCGGATAAAGCTCTCCGCATTCTGATTGTAGTATTCCACAGTTGAATTCATTTCTGATCACCATCTCATTTTGACACATACCAGTTTGGAACAATCTCGGTCATATCATGGTACCATTCCAGCACTTCTTGTGACTGATTCAACATCGTGCTGATTTCGGATTCTCCAAAGGGAACCGCCCAGGAAACGGAAGAGAGCGTATTGCTCGAAATATACAAGGCAAGAAGCTTCCAGAAATGTACAGGAACTTCGTTTTCAAAATATCCATTTACCATACCGGAGGCAAACAGAGGTGATTTCTGGGCACACCATACAATTCGGTTGAATTCCTCCCAGGGATCCCCGAAATCACTGCGGTTAAAATCAATAATACAAAGCTTTCCGCTGCGGTCGATCATCATGTTCCCAATATGATAGTCACCATGCTGGAAAGACTGGGGCCTGCCGTCCAGCAGATCCCGATTGCCGTTTATGTAGTGAATGAACGCCTCACCATTCCGGCATTTAATCGGACAACTATGATAATTCCTGATGTTCCGATCCATTTTCCGATTGAATCTGACCGCCCAGTCCTCCTGGGAGAGCGGGGCCGGAACAGAGTGGATTCTGCGAAGGATTTGTCCAGACGCAAAGCCATAATCATACTGTTCCTGATCCGTGAGCTGCGGCACCACGTCTTCCGCTGGTTCTCCGTCAATCCAGCTCTGGATCGAGTAAACGCCCTCTTCGCAGACGCCGAATTCAACGGGCAGACACATCGGTACTCCCAGAGCTGCGACACGCTCCATCATTTGGAACTCCGTCTGCTTCGCGTCATACATTGCAAGATCGGAAACACGAAGAAGAAACCGTGTTCCTTTTTCATCTGTAGCACAGTATTTCAGATCACTGGACCATCCTTTCAGGATTGGCTCTCTGCTGATGAATTTCATGATAGCCTCCGATTCGAGCGTTGCGTTTTGATTGTAATGTTCCGCAGTTGTATTCACAAGATCTGGTTCTCATCACGCTGCATTCAGATTTCTCTGCAGATAGGCAGTGACGGATCCAAGTCAAACTGGCATCTCCACCTCTTTGCCGATATAAAGGTGCCGCAGGTGAAAGCCCGCCTCGGGATCTTTCAGGTCCGAGTATGCGATACTCACGCCGTATGCTTCCGATACATCCAGCGCCTTGTCTCCAAACCCGTAGACGTAGTGATAATGAGGATACGCATCCTCCACTAGCCTCGGCTTTCTGTCTTTGACCCACTCTGCGTCCTGCATGAAGTACGCTCTTTCCTCGATTCGTTTGATCGTGCTTCCGGCAGGCATTTCTGTTATGGTTTTCTTTTTCCCTTTTCCTTTGATCCTGCGGTCTGTCCAGATTCCGCCGCTTACTGTCCCAATACAGGTTTCCCGGACAGACTGATCCTGTAAAACCACAAACCAGAAGGTGTCATTCCGCCCGCCGATGATCCAGTCCGTCTCCCCGCGGAAAGCCTGACAGAATTCAAAGCCGTTCTCCTTTTCCACAAGTTCCACAAAACGATTGTTCTCCATAATGTTTCCTCCCTTGTCCGGCTTCAGGACAGCCATGCAGGCCGGAATCTAACCGCGGACTTTCAGAATATCAAGGGTATGATTTGACGCTCCGATCAGGTCCTGCCGCTCACATGTTGCAAAATGATATTCCATCCATTTTGCGAACGTATCCGGATCCATCTGATCGATAAACTCTCTGAAATAATGCGCCGCGCCGTCTGTCGCCACCAGTTTGATTCGATCCAGCGGAAATCCGACGTTCAGCTGCGCAATATCCTCCGTCCTGACCAGTTCAAAGATCTCCTTCGGTTCGCTTTTGCAGTGCCAGTCGTCTGTCAGCATCGCATTCGTTTCCGTGACCTCTTTGAGATGGCCTCCCAGAAAGACGTATTGAATGATGGTCGGTTCATTCATGCAGTAGGCAACCAGGATATATCCCCCCGGTTTTGTCACGCGCACCGCCTCCGACATCGCCTGCAGCTTGTCCTCCTGCGTGTATAGGTGATACATGGGGCCCAGAAGCATGGTCAGGTCAAACGACTTATCCGGGAATGCCGACAGGTCCAGCGCATTTCCCTGTACTGCCGTGATCGGTTCGGAACCGTCCAGTTTTGATTTCAGGATTTCCAGATTGTGCGGCACCAATTCAACTGCCGTCACCGGGTACCCCTCCCTGGCAAGCGCAACACTGTATCTGCCGGTTCCGGCGCCGACCTCCAGAATGCACGGGCGGGAAAAACGGGATATGCATT
Organism: Oscillospiraceae bacterium; assembly: GCA_017516005.1. GTDB lineage: Bacteria > Bacillota > Clostridia > Oscillospirales > Oscillospiraceae > SIG488. Next base: position 7,603 of record JAFWDU010000009.1, read on the forward strand.
CACGGATATATTTCATGGTAGTCAGGTATTCTACCTGTCCGTGCTGTGACAGAAGCCGTGTATCTTCATCCCTGCTGTTATAGTATTCCTCAAGCAGACTCATGATTTTTCTCCCCAATCCGGCGCTTCCGGAAAGCTCCAGAAGCCTGTTCCCGTCTCTGAATCATATCTATGGTATATCGTTCCCCCGATCACCGGCCTCAGTTCAATCTCCGCCGTATATAAAACGGTAATCGACTGGATGTGCCCGCCTGCAACACGGTGATCATCCCCGTCCTTATAGGAGAACAGGGCGTGTGAATGCTGATACAGCTCATTGCGCTCATCCGTGAAGACGTTGCCGGTCAGAGAGACCAGTTCCAGCATGCCCCGGATGGTCCGCGTCTCAAATGTGCCGCTTTCCGGCTCAAAGGTCTGAACCCGTGCTTCACTGCACCCGCCGATCCCGCTGAACACGGCGGATCGGATCTGCTCTTTTCTGCACAGATCCATAATCTGGCTGATGATTTCGTCGCCTTTATCCATGCGGATATATACCGCATCCCCGAATCTTCTGTAGTCCACCGATTCCATCTCCAATCATCCAGCGTTTTCTTTATCCCGGAAAATCAGAATCCGGCGCTTCTTTAACGATTGTACTTCACAATCGCCCCGATCAGCAGTACGATTCCAATCACCAGTCCGGCCGTCATGGGAATCAGTGCGAAAGCAGACTGCATGAATGCCGTACAGATTCCGGAAATGAGGAATCCGATTCCCATGATCAGGATTCCGGCTCCAAACCGGGCACAGTACGCCTGTTTGTTCTCTTCTCTGACTTTTTCGCAATGGGAACGGATGATCAGATCCATTCTCTGCTTCTTCCAGATCTGCCAGCCGAGCCTCAGGAAGATGTACCCTAAAAGCGCAAATAGGACCGCAATCACAAGGAACCAGATGAGATCTCCCATACGATGCTCCTCCTTTACAGATTCTGATAGTCAGAGCGATGACAGTCTGGATTTCAGCAGAGGGATTCCCTCTTCCATCCACCACTGATTATCGACACCGCCGGAACTCATTCCGCCATGTGCAAACTGCTTGATGACGGCAAAATCCATATACTCGTCGGTCAGAATCTTGCCAGAAAGGGATAGGTATTCCTCTTTGATCCACGCTTCCAAATCGTCAGGAGAAACCATCTCCATACTCTCCGCAAGCTGCTTCAGGTGATCCCAGAAGTACGGATCTCCCCGAAATCCCCATTGTTTCGGTTTCTCTTCAAAAATTGTGGACAGTTTCATATCTTTTTCCTCCGTCTCACCGACTGATCTATCATTGCTTGACTTTCCCGATACAGCCGGATGGAACACTCACACAAATGTGGGCTGCATTTTTCTCCTTTCCTATTATAGAAAGGCATGTTCCCGAAGCCAGACCACCGACTGACGCAGCGCTTCGGAAGTCTTTGTTTCCAGAACACAGCGGGCATTTTGCATGGAGGCCAGTCTGAGCCGTTCATGCAGATCTATTTCTCCGCTGCCGAGGGCAAGATGATTCTTTGGAGGTAATTCTTTTCCGTCATGAATATGAAAGTGCGCCAGACGATCCTGGTGGTGAAGAAGAAACGGTACATCCTTCTCCCGCACCGCTTTTGAATGTCCGATATCCCAGGTCAGAACGAACACATTGCTCTCAAGAAGATATTCAACGGCAGTCTTTTCATAATCCCGGAATCCATCCGTATTCTCAATGGAAATCCGGATCTCATCTTCGCCGATCCAACTTTCGCAGCAGGAACGAAACACCGCAAAAGACTGCATATACGTATCAAAATCACGTTCATACATCTGAACCAGGCGATCCGGCTGGGTGATATGGATGCCGTGATTCATATGCATATTCAGAATCATGGGCCTGGTGCTGCCGCCGGAATTGCTGCACAGTGGCAGCAGCTCTTTTGCGGCTAAGATGGTACGCCGCACGGTTTCCAGATACGCACCGGAGACAAGGGGATTGAAATCCGCAATGTCCAGATTTTCGTCCATATGGATCGTATAGTAAATTCCCGCCTTCCCGGCTGCGTCCAGGAACACATCTGTTTTTTCCAGGCAGTTGATCTGGTATTCCGGAAAATTCATGTTCAGTTCGACAAACTGAAGGCCAAGCTCCGCACACAGATCAATATTCTCCTTCAGTGTTCTGTTTTCAATCAGTGTGGGCATTCCGAATTGCAGCATCACGAATTCCTCATCCATATTTCTTTCTTGGTACCTGTCTCCTGGTACCAGCCAGGAATAACAGAAGAGAAGCCGTTATCATCCGCAAAAGCGATCCTGCATCTCATTCTGCATTTGAAATGTCCTCTTCACAGTCAATAGACTGACTGCCTCTGTGCGTGCCTTTCTCCTCCTGTGGGTTTCCTGATCGCGCATTAAGGGAATCTTATCTTGTAATTGTAGCCCAGATCACTTTCTGCGCCGCCTTGGCTTCCGGGATCGGGCAGATCGGATAACAGTGAATCATGCGCTCCCCTGTAATCAGATTGCAGGGCGTGCCGGCCTGCTGCAGCTTTTCCGCCAGCAGGAGCGCGTCCGGATACAGGATTTCCCAGGTTCCGGTTGTCAGCGTCACAGGGGCAAGGCCGGAGAGATCTCCGTAAATCGGGCTGACTCTCGGATCTGTCAGTTCCAGACCGTCCGCCCATACTTCTCCCATCCTTCTGAGGCCTGAGATCCCGAGCATGGGATCCTTTTCCACATAATCCGGCATCTCCGGATTGGACATGGTTACATCCGTCCAGGGAGAGATCAGGATCAGTTCCTCAGGCGCCGGTCCTCCCTCGTCCCGAATCACTTCTGCAAGGCCGAGCGCCAGTCCGCCGCCCGCGGAATCCCCCATGAATACAACCTTCCCGCAATCGTTCTGATCCAGATAACTCCGGTAGTAGCGCAGACACTGATCGTACGCGGTTTCACAGTTGTAGACCGGCTCCTTCGGATAGACCATGAGAATGACCTCCGCCCCGGTTTCCTTTGCAGTACGGGCAGCCATGGTCAGCTGCTGCGCGTTCGGCTGATTGATGTAGGCGCCGCCGTGGAAATAAAAAACGGTCTGCTTCGGATGCTCCTGATCGTTATAGATATATGCCTGCAGCGCATCCTGCCGCTCCTCACGGATAGGGATTCCGAATTTCGCCTTGTCAATCACGACCGGGTTTCGATTGGCCTCCGCCTTTTCCGAGAGATAGACTTCGCAGACATCAAGATACGTGAACTTGTCACTCCGGTGCTGAATCCTCAGAACAGCATCCGTGACACCCGCCATAAAGGAGCGCTGATTGATGATGCGGCAGTAAAACCAGAAGCCGCCGGCCGCCAGCATCAGGACAATGAGCAGCCAGAGCAGGACCTTTCTGAATGTTTTCATGGAACCCGCTTCCTTCCTGTCAATGCAATTATGAAAAAGGATTCTCAGATTCTCTGCCTGAGTGCAGCCGCTTTTCCGCTTACTCCCAGAACAGCTGTGTGGAATAATAACGCTCCGCCGTGTCCGGCAGCACCGTTACCACGGTCTTGCCCGGTCCCAGCTTCTTTGCCAGCTTCAGGGCTGCCGCCACATTGGTTCCGCTGGAGATTCCGCAGGCGATCCCCTCTTCTCTTGCCAGTCTTCTGGAAGTCTCAAGGGCCTCCTGATCCGTGACCACGTAGATATCGTCGTAGATCTGCCGGTTCAGAATGGCCGGAATGATTCCGTCGCCGATGCCCATCTGAATGTGGGTTCCGATGGTGCCGCCGGCGAGGATCGCCGCGTTCTCCGGCTCCACCGCCCAGATCTCGATGTCCGGATACTGGGCTTTTAGCACTTCCCCGATTCCGGTCAGGGTTCCGCCGGTGCCGATGCCGCTGCAGAAGCCGTGGATCGGGCAGGCAGCCTGTGCCATAATCTCCAGCGCCGTGTGTTTTTTGTGCGCCTGGGTGTTGTTCGGATTCTCAAACTGCTGGGGAATGAACACCTTCGGATTCTTTTTCTGCATGCTGACCGCAGCCTGCAGGCACTCCTCCGTGCACTTTCCGATGTCGCCCGCGTCGTGAATCAGCTTTACCTCCGCGCCGTAGTGGCGGATCAGTTTCCGCCGCTCCTCGCTGACGGAGTCCGGCATAATGATAATGGTACGGTAGCCTCTCACCGCGCCAACAAGCGCCAGGCCGATTCCCTGGTTTCCGCTGGTCGGCTCCACGATGATGCTGTCCGGCTGGATCTTTCCTTCCTTCTCTGCCTGGAGAATCATGTTGAGTGCCGTTCTCGTCTTGATGGACCCGCCTACGTTCAGAGATTCCACCTTCACGAGGATCTCCGCACTTCCCTCTTCTGGCATTTTATTCAGCCGAACCAGCGGGGTGTTCCCCACCGCGTCCAGAATATTATTGCAAATCATATTGACGTCTCCTGTCTTATTTGTTTCTGAAGTCTATTATCGTTGACAGCGCCGCATTTGGCAAGAAATGTTTCAAACTGTCTCCCTGCGAATTTCCTATGGATGGCAGTGTCCGCACGGACTGTAGCCCATCCCGATGATCTCCTCTCTCGTTCCGGTATAGTCCTGGCGGTTTTTGTCCTTGATCCGGCTCACATCGCTGCAGTCCGGGTAATGGAACTTGTGCGTATTGGTATTGAGAACATATGCCCGAGCAGTGCTTGTGCTGTCAGCAGGCGCGGAACGGGTTTGCGCAATCTCCTCTGCCACTTCGGGAGCTGTTTCTTCGCTTTTCTGTTCTTCTCCGCTGCCGGGATTTCCGCCTGTCTGAGCGTTCCCATCCGCCGACTGCTCATTGGGAATGGTTCTTTCTCCGGTCTCTGTCTCAGAGTCGGGATCGATCAGGACAAATTCAGTCATTCCGGATTCTGGTTCTCGGTCCGGATCCGGCTCATCCGTTTCCTCCGCGGAGTCTTCCGGCATGGTTCTTTCGGGCGCCAGTCCCGGCTGGAACGTGTCCGCGTCCGGATTTCGTTCCACGAAAAACGTCACGGTATCGCCGTCGCTTCTGCATAGGATGCTTCCCTGCAGATCCGTGCGGTAAACCGTGGTTCCTGCGTCACGCAGTCTGCTGAGCGTACCCTCTGTTGGATGCCCGTACTCGTTTTCCCCGCAGGAGATGACGGCAAAGGCCGGACTGACTTCCCGGAGAAACCGGTAGCCGGTGGAATAGTACGCCCCGTGATGGCCGACTTTCAGTACCGTGCTCGCAAGTTCGCAGCCGGAATCCAGAAGTGTGCCTTCCTCCTCGAATTCCGCGTCCCCTGTGAACAGGAAAGAGGTATTTCCGTAGACAATGCGCAGGACGATGCTGTTGTTGTTGACGAAGTCCGACATGGCAACCGGCCCGAGAATCCGGACTTCCGCGCTTCCGAGACAGAAGGAATCTCCCGCGTTCGGGACGGTGATCGGCGTATCCTTCAGATACTTCACAAAGCTGCGGAATGCTTTGCTGTCATATTCCGTCACCGGGCAGAAAGCCGTTCCGGCATCGGCATAGTTCAGGGCGCCCGAGAGGCCGCCTACATGATCCTCATGGGGATGGGAGCAGACAATATAATCCAGATGCCGGATTTCCCTGTCTTTCAGAAACGTGTAGATTAGATCCGAATCATCGCTGTTCCCGCCGTCGATCAGCATGGTCTGGCCGTCGCACAGGACAAGCGCCGCATCCGCTTCCCCCACATCCAGGAAGACAACCTCAAAAGTTGAATTCTCCGCCATGACCGGAGCTGATGGTTCTGACGGGATTTCCGAATCGCCGTCTCCGCCTGGATCCATCTGTGGATTCTCTGCGGGTTTCCCCGGCACGGCAGCGTTCTGTACTTCTGTACCGGACGAAGTCTCCGCCGACATCTCCGGCTGCCCTGGACGCATGCTGCTGAAGCAGGAAGCAAGCACATAAGCAAGCGCCGAGAGCAGAAGCAGGAGCATCAGAAGGCGCCAGCCGTTCCGTTTCCTGCCTGTACGCACCCGGGATGACATTCCCCGCGCGGCAGTCTGATTTTCTTTCTTCATCTGAAACCTCCCGTACGTAAGAAGATTCTTTGCTTCATTTCCGTCCGGTTTTCTGATATCATGGAACCGGAAACGATCCGCCGGTTCCGCTCAGGCTTCCTCTGCAGTCCGGCGAAAGTTCATTCCGGAGCTGATTCGCCGAATATCGTTTCAAAGATCACCTCTGCCGCCAGAGCGGAGCCAGCAGGCGACGCATGGGCGCCGTCGGCAAAGTAGTATTCCGTCTCCGGATGCGTGATCCGCGCCTCCTGCCAGCGGAGTCCCACCGGCGCGACCTTCACGCCGTATTTCCGGCCAAGGCGCTCATAGACCGCGGCCATCTCCGCCTGATCCGCTTCCTCTCCCTTTTTGGTCCAGGTCATATAAAAAACGGGGACGGCTTTCGTCGTGCGAATCATGGCGAGGAGCTCACCGGCCGCACGGTCCATGACCTCCAGATCTCCCATGGGATGCGCGCGGTGCTGTAAAACAATGTAGTCGTAATCTCCGAAGAGAATGTTGAACCGCGCCTCTTCAGAGGCGGCGTGAAAATCAAAACCCATACCGGGTGTAGCCAGCATGGTCACTTCCATATCCATTCCTCTGTCGCGGCACAGATCCCGGAAGATGGCCGGCATATCGTTAAAGTAGGTGTGGCTGTTTCCGATAAAGAGTGTACGCATCGTATAGCTCCTTTCCACTGCTTGTCCGTGATAGTATAATTTTATTCCATTCCCAGTGAAAACTCAAGAAGGAGGAGCACCAACATGTATGAATCAGAACGCTTCCGGCAGGAGCTGCATGAGCTGATCCGCGTCATCTGGACAGCGTCCGAGACCTGCTATGAGGAATACCGCTCAGCGGCTGCCCTGATTGAAAGCCTGCAGGCGCACGGCTATCGGGCGGAAGCTGGCACTGCCGGAATCCCTACGGCATTTACCGCCGAATACGGCTCAGGCTTGCCGCTCATTGGGCTTCTCGCGGAATATGACGCCCTGGACGGCCTGAGTCAGAAGGCGGATATGACGGAGCCCTGCCCGCGTCCGGAAACCACACACGGACACGGATGCGGCCATCATCTGATTGGAGCCGGCATTGTCGGCGCGGCTCTGGTTCTGAAAGACTGGATCGACGCCCACCCCGGTACCGGAACCGTCCGCGTAATCGGCTGCCCCGCCGAGGAGGGCGGCGCAGCCAAGACCTTTATGGCACGGGAAGGCGTCTTTGACGATCTGGATATTGCTCTCACCTGGCACCCGAGCACCATCAACGCCGCCATGACGGGGAGCATGCTGGCGAATATTATGGCGGTATTCCGCTTTCACGGAAAACCCAGCCACGCCGGCGCAGCGCCCCAGAAGGGCCGCAGCGCCCTGGATGCGGTGGAGCTCATGAACGTGGGCGTCAATTATCTGCGTGAGCATATGGAGATGACCGACCGTGTCCACTACGCGATTTCAAATACCGGCGGCGTATCCCCCAATGTGGTTCAGTCGGAGGCTGAGGTAATCTATCTCACCAGAAGCAGAACGAACGAGAGCGCGAAAGCACTCTTTGAGCGGGTCGTGAATATCGCCCGGGGTGCCGCGCTGATGACGGAAACCACCATGGATTACAGTATCCGGAACGCGCTCAGCAACGTGGTGCCGAGTGACACCCTCGGACAGCTTCTCTACGACAAGATGAACGAGGTGGGGCTTCCCCGTTACGATGACGAAGACCGCGCCTATATTGCCCGGTTCCGGGAGATTCTGGGCGAGGAGGAAGGCAATCGCGACGCGGGACTTCTTCCGGAGTTTGATATGGATGAGCGGTACCGGCTCTGCAGCACTCATCCCATGGGTGACTTCATCCTGCCCTTCGAGCCGAAGGATGTGGTAGTCACCGCCTCATCGGATATGGGCGACGTCAGCAGGATCGCGCCGCTGCTCCAGCTTCAGTGCGCCTGCTTCTGCCTGGGCACTCAGCCCCATTCGTGGGCGCAGGTTGCGCAGGGGCTGTCCTCCTACGCAGAGAAAGGAACGCTGTTTGCAGCCCAGGTTCTTGCGGAAGCGGTAAAAACGCTCCTGTCGGATCCCGCGCTGGTTGAAAAGGCAAAAGCGGAAAATGTCCGAAGAAATGAGGGCAATCCCTACACCTGTCCCATTCCGCCGGACGTCCTGCCGCCGTGCAGCACACAGAAACAATAAAAACAGATCTCCAGATATAGAAAACAGGCCTGCTGCGGCATACCACAGCAGGCCATGCTATTTGCTGTTTTCCGGCATCATGAACAGAAAAGGCATGGCGCGAAGCCATGCCTTCCCTGAATAAAGAGGAATGTGATGAATGATACGGTCAAGAGTTTATTTCGCTGCGAGCCATGCATCCAGCTGAGTCTGGAACGCGGCGATGTAGTCGTCCAGGCCTGCTTTCTTCAGCTTGGAGATGTATTCTTCGTAGCGGGCCTGCTCGAAGTTGATCATGGAACGGCTGTACTCATCGGTGACACTGGTCAGAGAAGCGATGATGTTGTCATAGCCGGTGGAGTCGAAGGTGAAGCCCAGATACGGAGAAGGAGGAGCAACCAGGAAGCCTTCCATTGCCTTCTCGCGCTGATCCGCGCCTGCGCCCTTCCACGGGGTGATCAGGAACTGGTTGCCGACCATGAAGTCATGGGAATGATATCCGACCGTGCCGGACTCAACGCCGTCCGGGAAGTCCACTTCGCCGGTCTCGGTGACTACATAGTCAACGCCTTCCTCGCCGTAGGTCAGAAGCATGATGATTCTCTTGTCGGTGTACATCTTCTCCAGGAACTTGACAGCCGCGACAGGCTCGTCCGCGATGGAGGGAACGCAGATGCCGAACTTCTGAGTATGGGCGCTGCAAACCATCAGAGGCTTGATCTCGACAGCAACGATGTCATAGCCGGTTGCCTGCGTCTTTGCGGATTCCACGCCGTACTCGGAAGGCATGAACTCACTGAAAATGACGTTCTGGCGGATCAGGTTGTCGCCCAGTTCGGTGTTGATGAGAACGTCGGGCCATACATAGCCCTTATTAAACCAGTCTGCTGCTCTGTGAACCTGGCTGAGATACTCCTCGGATTCCAGATAAGAAAGAACCTTGTTGTTCTCCGGATCTGTCATAAGCAAATAAAGCGCGTCACCGAGACGGTCATAGGACACCGCATCTTCAAAGCGATCTCCGCACATGATCAGATCCTGGCAGCCGAATCCGTTGACCGGCCAGATTTCGGGATAATCGGTCTTCACCTGGTCAAAAATCGACTCGACTTCTGCCCAGCTTGTCATATTTCTGGCGAAGTCCAGCTTGCCCATCTCCTCGAGCATATCCTTGCGCATAAGCAGATAGCCCTGGGAGTTGTAGGCACGATAAGGAGGCAGCGCGTAGATGCCGCCGCTGATGGCGTAGGTGTTGATGTAGTCGCCCATGGTCTCCACCAGGCCGGGAGCATACTCGCTCAGGTAGGGCTTGATGTCCAGAAGCTGGTTGGATGTGTACATGGAGCTGTAGCCGGCCGCGCCGAAGGACAGATATGCCAGGTCGATATTCTCGCCGGAAGCAGCCATGAGGCCGATCTTCGTGGCGTAGTCACCGAACGGGAAAATCTGAAGCTTCACATTGACGCCGATTTCCGGTCCACAGATTGCGTTGATGGCGTCCTGAACACGCTCAAACTGCGTGCAGGTACCGGTGAATTCCACAACGTAGATATCAATGTCGACGATATCTTCCGGCTCGTAGGTTTCGGGTTCGTCCGTTGTTGCGGGTTCCTCGGGTTTTGCGGGTGTGTCTTCTTTCGCCGGGGTGGTGTCGGTCTTGGCGGGCTCATCCGTCTTGGCAGGGGTTTCTGTCTTGGCACAGGCTGCGAACATTGCCAGGCACAGAGCCGCTACCAGCAGCAGAGCCAGAACGACTTTCAGTTTTTTCATTTCCTTGTCCTCCTCATGATCTCTTTTTATTCACGTCCCAGGCAGGAACGCATGAGTACATGCTGTTTGCGTACGAGTTCAATCTCATCGCACCAACCGCCGTCGTTCATGCGGCGGTTTCCTTCAAATTCGGAATTGATGTAGCCTTTGTATCCGCCGGCCTGCATGGCACCGAGGATCTTGGGATAATCCATGTTGTCCACCTGACCAGACTCGTCAATGTCATAAAACTTGCCATGGGCATAGACAAGTCTGGAGGCATACTCCTGCAGAGTCTGATATGAGTCTGGCTTTGTGGAAGCGAGCTGGCGGTCGATAATGCGAAGATCTGCAGGATTTGCACCCATCTCGGCAAGCTTCGCGCGAACGCCCTCCTTATCCAGTGCCTCACCGGAGAAATACGCCTTTCTCTGCGCTTCGCGCAGAGCAGTCAGAATCTCTTCCGTGGCGCCGCTCATACGGACCGCCTGTCCCAGATCCGCCGTGGAAAGGCAGTACTCATAACATCCGAAATCCGTCTGCAGGCCGAGATAATCCGAAAAGCCCAGCCGTTCCGCCGCTTCCAGATACGGCACCTGATCCGGGGAATCAATGCTGGTCGGGGAATGGCATTCCATTGCCATTATGATGTTGTTCTCAGCGGCTACGGGCAGCAGCCGTTCCACAATCGGCAGAGTCGTCAGCTTGTAGCCGAGTCCCCATCCGGTCTGACAGTCCTCGCCCATAATTGCCGCATGCATGAGGCGGATATGGGTGCATCCAAGGCGGTGTGCCAGCTTGATGAACCAGGTGCTGCGCTCAAAGAGTTCATCATCGGTCAGCACCCTGTCATGCCACATCTGCCGGTCAGCGAAATGATCCATACAGACCGGGTTCAGACCATATCTGTCCATTTTGGCGTTCCAGGAATCAATCCAAGCGTCGGACACATAGGGCCATTCTGGAATCATCATCTCGGAAAAGACCTCAATGCCCTCTGCCCCGGCGCCTGCTGCTGCCGCAAGGCAGCCGTCCAGATCCAGGCGGTGGAAATAGTAGTTGTCCTGATAGCTGTAGAGGGAGACACCCAGTTTGATATCATAATTCGTCTTCATGTCTGTCTCCTCTCTTACGCGAAGGTAACGTCTTTTTCGCAGACGCTGACCATCGTCGGTGTGTAGCTGCGGCGGGTGCCGAGAGTGAGCTTGCAGTGGTGGATGCCCTGCTCGATGCCCTTGCCATTCTTGACGACCACGGTCAGGTACTCACCGAAGAGCCAGTAGAAATCAGTGGGGAAGTCATCCTTCAGGATGTCCGAATAGGCGTACTCTCTTCCTCTGTGCTGGACATACATCTGGTCGTAAGGAACCTGCTCGCCGTCGATGATCATGGTGATCTGGTCCACGCAGCACAGGGGCAGGCCGCGGTAGTAGTTGATGGTCAGGTTGAACTGATAGCCATACTTCTTACCGTTTTCCCACACACTGCGTGCGCCGGCATCGGACAGAA
>JAFWDU010000010.1 GCA_017516005.1 Oscillospiraceae bacterium
CGTAAACCGTAGTGTTTCTATCTGCTCCTCCTCATCATAATCCGACCGGATCGGGAATACACTGCCGTCTGACAGATACAGATAATAATAGCCCGTATCGCTCAGCCATTCGATGGACGGAAAATCAAATCTCCATCCCTGTCCAAGCTGATACAGGCTGTGATGATAGTTGTATGTGCTGTTGTAGTAGTACATAAAAGGCGTGTCCGGCAAATCGTAATAGTAGTAATGTGGGCGGTACAGACCCGCTCCCTGGGAATCATAGCTTCTGGAAAGAACCACATCCATCCCGTTTACGCCCGGAAGGACATAGTCCACCTTGTGATACCCAAGAGACCCGGTATTGAGATTGATCTGTTCCTCATTTTCCGCCTGATAGAGATAAGGCACGCAGAGAAAGCTGCCGTCCTCTTCCGGATTTGCTCCCGAACGGGGCTGGGCAGAAGAATCCCTGTCCTGCGGCAGATCCCTGTCAGTGCGGTCCTGTTCCTCAAAAACAACGTCATTATCTACCAGGAAAGTCGGAGGGACAATCACAGTAACCGTGTTATCCGTCTGCTTCTCTGCAGAAAACATGTACCCTTCTGCAGGAATGATTTGAGCGGAGTTCTCTTCCGTTTTACTGTCAGAGCTTGCAAATGCGGACGGAACCAACTGAAAAAGCATCACCATTGCCAGAAGAATACTGATTGTTTTCTGTACCTTTTTCATAATGACCTCCAGAATATGTATCATATTTCGCCTTGACCACATTCATCTTATCAGATGCATCTTGATAACTCAAATGCTTTATTGTCCTGGATATGTTGACACCTTTGCTAAAAGCATTTGAGTGGCAGAGTGGCGGACTGTTCTAACGAGTCTGCCACTCTGCCACTCAAATGACGAAAATGCATAATCTTGCCATCTATATAGGAGCTTGCCATCGCACTCAATTACCCTGTGCTTCAAATAATCAGGCTCTCGATTCCTTCCACGGTCTTTCTTTGCGTTTCTTCTGAAACCCCAGTGTAAAAGTTCATTGTGGTAGATGCGTCTTTATGGCCAAGGAGCTGTTGAATCTGTTTCAGATCTGCACCGCTTTCCAACGCGAGTGTTGCAGCAGTGTGACGGAGATCATGAGGAGACACGTTTTTCAGTCCATGTCGTTTGACAAATTTGCTTTGCCAGCGAGTTGGTTCTGTGGGATAGCATGGTAGATAAGGATCGTTGTCTCTGCAGAAAATGTACGCTCTGGGAAGCATAATTGTACCATATTTCTCACATTGTTCTGCTTTCAACTGCATGAGCATACTATAGACACGGGAAGATAATGGAACTATTCGAATCGCTTTTCCTTTTGTTTCGCCAATGTGTATCTTATTTTCACTGTTTTTATCAAGCGTAACGTTCCTAGAAACGGTTAAAATCAACTTATCAGTGCTGATATCGCTCCACTGCAGGCCAACGGCTTCGCCCCTCCGAAGTCCGGTTGTAATCAGTACATTCATAAAGCAACGCCAATACAATGGCTCATCTTCAAGTGCAAGCAAGAATTCTTTTGCTTCAGAACTCTCCAGGAACTCAATCTGCTTATTTGGATTATGTGGCTTTTCTGATTGCTTGAGTTCCTGGATTGGAGAGAAATCAATATAATGAAGACGTCTTGCGTAGTCGAGAATACTACTGAGCGCTTTATAATAATGCTGAATGGAGGAAGGACTATACGGCTTGTTTTGTTTACTTGCTTTGTCGGTGTGCAGATAACGAATAAATCTTCGGACTTCTTCCAGATCGATCTGCGAAAGCTTGATCTTGGGATTGAAATATCTCTTGATGCCTTCAATCATTTGCTCATAAAAGCTGACAGTCGATGGTGAATGACTCCCATCCAGAACATGATCGGCAAACCAATGTTCATCAATGAATTCATAGAGTGTAATTGTTTTCTTGCGTTTTTCCTTATCGATCAGACTCGTGTCGTTTGTGTTCTCAAATAGAATACGCTGCTCTTGCTCCCAAGCATCAGCCAAACGTTGGATTTCTTTACGTTCTTTAGTTGGTGTTAGTCCTTCCGGACGAGGAATGCGGATGCTCTTCCGGATCTGTTTATACTGATCATCCCGGCCAAGACAGATCGTAACCTTGTAAGATAATATCTCGCCGGACTTGTTTTTATATGGGGAGATACTAGCCATTATTTGCCACCTCTATTCCGCGGTGCACAGTGTGGTGCACAAATTTGCAAAACAACATCATATAATATAAAATGATTATATACGAACTTTACTGAAATATCAACATTATTTTGAACTATTAAAACGATAAAAAACAACTATTTTGAGACTGGGGGTCAAGAGGCCGTGGGTTCAAGTCCCGCCACTCGGACCATTTTAAGACCTAGAATCGTAAGGTTCTAGGTCTTTTTCTGCTTTTTTTGAACTGTCTGAAGATTCTGTGTTGATTCCAGAACAGTTTTCAAAATATGATGCAGTGATTGCACCTACATCAGCTTAAAACTTAATGTTTATTGTCTTCTTACAAATAATCAGAATCTAGTATTTTGTGTGAGTAAGCGTAAAGCATGTTTTACTTACCAGAATGAAAAACAGCGTTGGTGTCCCATTATACGATTCTGTTGACTTTACCAACTGGAGACATTGCAACGCAGCAGTGATATAAAATTGACAAAAGATCATTTGAAAAATATACTGTTGATGTAATATATTAAGGATTAGAGAGATTGTTGTGCGCCAATGGAGAAGAATAATGTGCTACTTACTATGTGCAGTTTTCTTTGTCACTGTGATTGGAACTCAAATGTCCTATGCTAGTGCAGCTGAACTATTCAACAGTTCTATTTGTTACTATTGGGCTTATAATAGCACACATTCTGTGACTGTCACATGGGTAAATCTCAATCTACCGTATAACTCGACTGGTCCAACATACTCGGATGCATATAATGGAATGGATATGTGGAGATACACGCAGGGTTACATTCCACAATTCGGTATTTATCTGACAAATTCTTCAACTATTCCATCAACTGGATGGGTTACACACGGTATACCTACGAGCGATTTTTGGAATATTAACGTCAATGGCGGCTTAAGTGATACAACAATAGCGTTTACCTTTTGTTATTTGCCCTATGAGAGCTCCCCTGTTAATGAAAGCACAACTGGTAATAATGGTACAGGTATTGTTTATGCTAGCATTTACTATACTCCAGATTATAATTTATGGAGTGGAAATAATTGGACAAGTGTAGCAGCACACGAATTTGGCCACGTTCTAGGTTTTGGACACCCGCTATCGACAGATCTTTACTATTATCCCGAGGGCTCTATAATGGTCCAAGGTGTTAATTACACAAGCATTAAACTATACGATATCGTTTGCTTCGACGTTAAGTATTGATAAGGGAGTTGCTGATGATGAATAATAGGTTAAAAGAAGGATTCGCAAATCAAGGAAAATATATTATAGTAGCCATACTGGTTTTAGTGTTTTCTTTCCTTACTGGATGCAGTATATCGTCAACAAGTGCATCAAATCCTAAAACAGTAGAGCAACTGCGTGAGGAATATGGTTATTTTGATGAACAGGGTACTTTTTCCAATTCTATTCCAAACGAGTTGGTGTATCCTACCTTTGAGACGCTAATGGGAATCAACAACAAGTATGGAATTACGAGAGATTTTTATGCTGTTGTTTCTATTGAGATTTGCAGTGATTGGTATGAAATATCAAAAAGAGAACGACCTTTTAATGAGGATAGCATCAACGAACAGATTATCGAGGCCACTCCAAGTATAACACAAATAGTGTGGCCCGTCGTCGATGCGAAAGTAGTTGATGTTCTTTGGGGCTCCAATGATTTAAAGAAAGACGATATAATTACACTGGGGTTTGGCTCGAAAACATATATTTCTGGCATGCAACTTGAGAAGGTATATAAGCAAGGTGAAAAACTTGTATGCTTTCTTGTAGAGAACGATTTTGGTTACGCGAACATGTATTCGACAGGACGATTGTACACGTATTTCCTCACTGAAGATGATATAGTAATGTCGGTTACAAGCACACCAGGCGCTGATGAATGCTCAGGCATGTCTCTTGATGCGTTTGTACAGAAGTTCTCTGAATTATTGGACGGAAAACAAGAGTGATATAGAGAGAGGAAATATACTCATCTCAACCGCTCAACCAATTTCACCCACAAATCCAGGCCCGATTATTTGTTATGGTTTTCGCAGATAATCGGGTCTCTTTTTGTGTGCACGACCAAAGAATCGTGCTGCAGGCTAAGAGCGTAGTCCAAGCTGTGGTAGTGTCAAGAATTATGCGCAAATTTGCTTGCAGGCTCTGTGAATGAGGTCAGCCAGCCAAAGAGGCATCGTCCTGCAACGCCTCCAAGTGCTTCATGTTCATGTACTTCTTGTTGCCCCATTGGGTGCCAGCTACATGGCGTAGCCGGGCACAGACAAGCATCAGGGCCGAGTTTCCGTCAGGGAAGCAGCCAACCACTCTTGTCCGCCGCCGGATCTCACGGTTGAGCCGTTCAATCACATTGTTCGTTCGGATCCGTGTCCAGTGCTCTGAGGGAAAATCGCAGTAGGTCAGCGTTTCCTCAATTCCGTCCTCCACTTTTCTGGCAGCCTCATGGATTTCAGCTCTGCAACAATTGCCTTGGCCTTCTCTTTGGACGCTTTTTTGCTCTCCTGGGCGTGGATCGCCTTGAGCATCTTGGCGACTTGTTTTACTTTGGATTTGGGGACGACGCTGAATACATTCCGGTAAGATAACAATAAAAAAGACTTGTTGTTGCTCAACTCACGTTTAGATAGATTTCTATATTCAACAAGCAATATTCTTGAGGAGGAATTAGCATGTATAAACTAAAAGTCTGTCGTCGTCCCGGATATATTGCCTTTAGATTAAGCATTATGAGTCAAGTCCTTATTTGTGCGAAAAATACTATGCGTTATCGTAAAAATCTTCCGGAAGCATAATTGTTCAAGACTGTGTGAAAGGTGTGCGTACAATTATGCCGGAGAGAGGGAATTGTTTTGAATCAATATGCAAGAAGGAGAAGACTATGAATGAACTGGATCGGCTGCAGAATGAGCTCGATAGAAGTAGTTATACTGTGGCAATCACCGGCGCAGGGATTTCTATTGCTGCTGGAATTCCGGCGATGCGGAACCTGAATATGAGCAAAATGCGATATTATCTGTCTATCGACTATCTGCAAAAAAAGCCGGAGCAATACTATGGAATTGTAAAAGAATGCTTTCTTGATCCAATTTTCAAAAACGGGCCAACCGTGACGCACAGAAAAATGGCGGAAATGGAACAAAAGGAAAAGCTCCAGGCAGTGATCACGACAAATATGGATGGCCTGCATGGACTTGCAGGCAGTCGGAATGTGGCAGAGATCCAGGGCGGATTTGGGCAGAACATCTGTCTGAAGTGCGGAAAGCGTCTGGATGACATTCAGATCTGGAATCATGGTACTGCACCGAGATGTTCGTGCGGAGGACTGTTCTGCAATTATTTGGTATATTCACATATCGGAGTTTTGGACAGTGCTGCCGATCAGGCATGCGAATGGATTTCAAAAGCGGAGCTGATCCTGATTACAGGAACGGTCGGCAACTATGCCATGGTTTACTGGCATTGCAGAAGGCCGGATGCGAAAATCGTTCAAATCAATCCAGAAAGAACCTACTTTGATCGGATAGCCGACCTGAATATTCGGAAAAAGAGTGATGAAGTATTCTCTCAAATAAAGTTGCCCGAACTGAGTGAGGAAGAGAAAACCAAATAACGAAGGCAGAAGATGACAGCCCGATGAGCAGCGTGCCTGTGTTCTCCAAGACCCGAGCAGAGGATATCCATTTTCCGGAAGGATCATGAAATCCATTCTGAAGATAGAAGAAATCAGATTGCCATCCAGAGATCAAATACGGAGAGGGAAACGGGAAGTGGCCGGACAATGCCCAGTGCAACGATTAAAAAAACGAAAATCCCTTCAGAAGACAACCTGGAGATTGATTCCGGAGTTGTTTTCAGAAGGGGTTTTCTATGGTTCGGGATGAGAAACCGCATGTAATTATGGAGAGACGTCGGAAGCTGTTTCCGCAAGCATCTGATCCAGAACACGTGCAGCCTTTTCGATGATTCCAGGGCAGGGGCGACGGAGATAATATGCCTCATTGCGCTCTTCCGGTTCAGAACCGGATGTCACAGGAACACCCGAGAGGAGTTCGCGGCAGATATAGGAACCGTTTTCAGCCTGAAAGCGGCGGCTATATTCCTGAACAAGCACATAGAGTTCTTTTTTGCCTTGCATATCTGTCGGGTCGGAGTATCCCCGCACCAGACCCAGAACCATAAGTGCTGCACTCATGGCACCGCAGACTTCACGCAGCCTGCCCATGCCGCCGCCGAACGATGCGGAGAACCTGGCTGCCTGCTCCCGATCCATACCGGTCACATCAGCAAAGGCACAGAAGACTGACTGTGCACAGTTATATCCTTCAAGGAAGAGAGAACGGGCAAGTTCGCCGTGATCCAATTCGATACACGTCCTTTCTGCCTGATGGATCATCAGGCGGATTCATAATATCGCATCAGCGGAGCGGTCGCAACCAAAAAACGGAATTCAGATGAAGATGTCTTTGAAGAAAAAGAACGGCATATTTCGTCTATTGGATAGAAGATATTTTACAGGCCATTCAATTGTGCGCAACTGCTTGAATTCTGTTTCTTCAGAAACTAGAATGCGGATGAGAGAAACAAAGCAAACTGGAGGAGATCTAAATGAAAAAGTATGTCGCAGCAATCGTCTCTGTTGTTCTGCTCATCAGTCTGGCACTGACAGGCTGCGCGTCCATGGCTGTCAGTGCAACACCGGAAACGAACAGCTATTCATTCAAGGAAAGCATCTCAGAAATTGATATCGACACTTCTGCGTATGATGTGGTTCTGTGTCCCTCCGAGAGCGGGATATGCGAGGTGGTCTGCAGGGAAACAGAGCAGGAGCGGCATTCTGTGAAGGTACAGGGAAGCACGCTGAGAATTCAGCGCCGTGAAAAGAACCGCATCCGGCCGCTTTCATTCAACAATATCCGCCTTGAGATTACGGTATATCTGCCGCAGCGGGATTATCAAGCACTGACCGTGAAAACAAGCAGCGGCAGTATCGACATCGCTGAGGGATTCAAGTTTGAATCTGCTGCTGTCTCAAGCTCCAGCGGATCTATCCGATTCTGTGCAGATGTCGCGGAATCCCTCACTGCGACTGCGAGCAGCGGTAAGGTGTATCTGAACAATCTGTCTGCGGGAGGGCTGGCTCTGACCACCTCCTCCGGCGGGATTGTAATGGAGGAAGTGTCGTCGGACAAAGCGGCACTGACATGCAGCAGCGGAGATATCCGGATCTCCGGTTTTCGCGCGGCAGATTCACTTGCGGTCGGCACCAGCAGCGGAGGTGTCCAGATGACCGATGTCCAGGCGAAACGATCGCTGGCAGTTTCCTGCACAAGCGGAGATATCACACTCGAGGACTGCGATGCTGGTGAAATCAGAATCAAGGCGACCAGCGGAGATGTCTGGTGCACCCTTCTGAGCGGAAAACGATTCCAGACTGAGACCGGAAGCGGAAAAGTGACGGTCCCGGAGGATACTTCCTCCGATATCTGTGAAATCAAGACGACCAGCGGAGATATTCAGGTTACAGTGAAATAGCAGCAGAGTCAGGGACACAATGCTATTACAGTGCGTCCATGCACTTGCGGATATGGTCGTGGTCAGCCTGCAGGCATGAAATGGCGTCCCCGTCGTAGATCCGCTCGCGCTCGATAATGAATGTGCCGCAGCCAGCGTCCAGTGCGGAGCGAATGACAGCGGTCCAGTCGCAGATGGATTTCTCTATCGGACCCTGAGGACCTTCGGCATAAGCCTGCTGGATTGCCTGCTGATCGGCGGTAAGACCGAATTCCGGCTTCGGAACCGGACAGCTCATACCGAGCGCTTCAGGATCCATTGCCCAGTTGCAGGATTTGATGTGGAGACACCCGATGCGGCCTGGCCAGCGCTTCATCCAGTAGATCGGGTCCACTCCGGCAGTCAACGCCCAGCCCACATCAAACTCCATCACATGATTCTCATCGGTGTGACGCAGATAGGTGTCCATGATGTACTCGCCGTGGGCGGCGTCTATGCGCCACTCATGGGTATGATTATGATACATGGTTTTGTAGCCGTACTGTGCGACAATGCGCGCTCCTTCATTCGCTTTTTCCGCGGCGGCAATTGCATCTTCAAATGTTCCAAAAGCGCCGGGAATACCGCGATAGCCCTTGCTGCGGTCCATCAGCTGCGCGAAAAAGGAAGACATGTCTCCCGTTCGCACACTGACAATATCATTGGCGCTGTACTGCTCCAGACGCCTGAGGCTTTCTTCTGAAACACTGCCATCCGGCTGACGCTCCAGCGTACAGTTGCAGCATTTCAGCCCGTACTTTGTCAACAGGTCCAGATACTCGTCCGTCAGTGTGCCGCCCTCGATTCCATCGAACCCGATATCCCGGGCTGCACGCATCATAGCTTCCGTACTCAGATTCATGGACTTAAAGGAATAGGGAATGACAAACAGATCCAATTTCACAAACAACACTCCTTGAAAGCTGTGCTCAGATAATGTGGATGAATGCCGTGCAGATCTACACTCAGTTTAGCATACAGCCCAATCAGATGACAAGTGCTCCGTAACCGCGGACAGGTCCGTGGTTACGGAGCACTTGTATTGTCAATGCGATGAAAGAAACGGAACAAATTCCGCCCCGAGGGCAGCCGCGTTACAATACTGCCTGTCAAAATCATAGCACAGATGGTCCGGGCTGTGGCTGTCGCTGGAAAGAACAAACCTTGCGCCGTTGTCTGACAGATAACGAATCATCGGACTGTTTGGATAGGGAACGGTTCGATAGCCTCGGGCAATTGCGCCGGTGTTGATCTCAAACGGGACGCCGCAGGGGAGTAGCCGGTCGGCGGCAGCCCTCCATGCAGCGGTATATCGTGGATCCTCCTCGTTGAAGAACCGGTTTCCGAGGTTGAGTTTGCTGATCAGGTCAAAATGTCCGATCAAGTCGCAGCGGGTTGCATCATAGACGGCGCTGACGGTGCGGAAGTATTCTTCCGCCAGGCACATACAGTCGCCGCCGAAGAACCGGTCTGCGGCAGTCAGGAGATCCTGCTCCCGGTAGTCCACCGGAATGTACTGCCCCTCCATATGCAGGTAGTGAACTGAGCCGATGACATAGTCAAAGAGCTCCGTACTTTGAGTGGAGAAGAGATCCTGCTCCACGCCGCAGTAGATTTCCAGCTTATCTGCATAGCGCACTGACAGCGACCGAATCTGGTCCAGATAGGCCGGTATCATCTCCTGCTTCATGCAGCAGTCCAGATCGTATGGGGCATAGCCGTGATCGGCAAAGCCGAGCCGGGTCATGCCGAGACGGACGGCAGCCTGCACGACCTCCTCCGGCGACGCGGAGCCGTCGGAGAAGGTGGAATGAACATGAAAGTCCTCCATCAGGTCATTTTCTCCTGCTTAACCTTGTGGTCAATGACATGGCGGGATGCCAGCTCTTTATGGACATCCTCCACGCTGATGCCCGCTTCCACCATGAGAACCATGACATGGTAAGCCAGATCCGCGATTTCATAGATGGTTTCCGGACGGTCCTCCGCCTTGCCGGCGATAATCACTTCCGTGCATTCCTCACCGACCTTTTTCAGGATTTTGTCCAGACCCTTCTCAAAGAGGTAGGTGGTATAAGAGCCTTCCGGAAGATTTTCCTTGCGTCCCTGCAGCAGTTCATACAGACCCTCCAGCGTAAACTGGTGACGGTCCTCGCTCTGGAAGACAGGATACTCAAAGCAGGACTGGGTGCCGAGATGGCAGGCAGGTCCGTCCGGCTCCACCACAACCACCAGTGCGTCCTGGTCGCAGTCTGCCGTGATGGAGACGATGTGCTGATAGTTGCCGCTGGTCTCTCCTTTCAGCCAGAGTTCCTGGCGGGAGCGGCTGAAGAAGCAGGTCAGTTCCTTCTCCATGGAGATTTTCAGGCTTTCCCGGTTCATGTAGGCCAGCGTGAGGACCCGCTTGGAAACGGAATCCACAACAATTGCGGGGATCAGGCCATTGGCGTCAAATTTCAGATCTTCAATGTTCAGCATGGTGCTACCTCTCTCACAAGAATGTGTTCTTCCCGGAGCCTTGCCTTGAGGTCCGGAATCAGGACTTCCCCGAAATGGAAGATGGAGGCCGCAAGACCTGCATCCACCTGAGGAAGGGAATGAAACAGTTCAATAAAATGATCGATATTGCCGGCGCCGCCGGAGGCGATGACCGGAACGCCGACCGCATCGCATACCGCTTTGAGCATGGGAAGGTCAAAGCCGCCTTTTACGCCGTCCGTGTCGATGGAGTTGACCACAATCTCTCCCGCACCAGAGTCCACACACCGGCGGATCCAGGAGATGGCCTCCATGCCTGTGTCCTCCCGGCCGCCTTTCGCGAAGACATGGAACACACCGCCCACACGCTTGATGTCGGCGGAGAGCACGACACACTGGTCGCCGTAGCGCTTGGCTGCTTCATATACCAGTTCCGGCCGGCGGATCGCGCCGGAGTTGACGCTGACTTTATCCGCGCCGCATTTGAGCACCCGGTCAAAGTCATCCAGGGAATTGATGCCGCCGCCTACCGTCAGGGGAATGAAGATGGTGCTTGCCACTTCACAGAGGATATCCGTGAAGAGCCTGCGTCCCTCCGCAGAGGCGGTGATGTCGTAGAAAACCAGTTCATCGGCGCCCACATCGGAATAATAGCGCGCAAGATCCACAGGGGAGGAGACGTCCCGCAGCCCTTCGAAATTCACGCCCTTGACCACTCTTCCGTCCCGGACATCCAGACAGGGAATAATCCGTTTGGTAATCATTTTGCCACCTCAATCGCTTGCTTCAGGGAAATCGCCCCGGTGTAATAGGCCTTTCCGATAATGGCGCCGTAGAGATCCATGGCACGCAGGATCCGGATATCCTCCAGACTGGACACGCCGCCGGAGGCGATGATATTCATGGAGAATTCATTTGACAGTTTCTGGTAGAGCGCGTGGTTGGCACCCTGCATGGCACCGTCCCGGGAAATATCCGTACAGATCAGGGTCTGGATTCCCAGCGTCTGCAGATGAGCGCAGAAATCAAAGGCGTCCAGGCCGGATTTCTCCGTCCAGCCGGATACGGCAACCTCGCCGTCGCGGATATCCACGCCCACGGCAAGCTGGTCCGGGCAGCGCGCGGCAGCCGCCGCCAGAAAGTCCGGATCCCGAACTGCGGCAGTTCCGAGGATGACGCGGCTGATGCCGGCGTCCAGATAGCGATCGATCACTTCCATGCTCCGGATGCCGCCGCCTACCTCCACGCGGAGTCCGGAATCCCGGACCAGGCGCTCAATGACGGGCAGATTTGGCGTCTGTCCGCTTTTTGCGCCTTCCAGATCCACTGTGTGAAGCCAGACGGCGCCCTGCAGGGCAAAATCGGAGGCAATTTCCCAGGGCTTGTCCGAATAAACGGTCATCTGGGTATAATCCCCCCGCAGCAGCCGCACGGCTTTGCCCTCATACAGATCAATGGCAGGAAAAATCAGCATGGATTACACCTCCAGATCGCAGAAAGCGCGAAGAATATTCAGTCCCACATTGCCGCTCTTCTCCGGATGGAACTGGCAGCCGAAGACATTCTCCTTCGCCACAGCTGCAGTCAGAGGCGCTCCGTACTCGGCACAGGCAATGGTATGTGCCGCACAGCCGGTTGCCTGGAAGGAGTGGACGAAGTAGACCGCGTCTCCTTCGGAAATCCGGGAGAACAGCCGGGAGGGTTCTCCGCAGAACTGCAGAGCATTCCATCCGATATGCGGGATCTTGTAATCGGCGGGGATGACCTCCGAGATGGGCCGTACCTGGCCGGGGATCAGACCGAGTCCCGCGTGAGTGCCGTATTCCAGACTTTCCTCCAGCAGCAGCTGCATGCCGAGACAGATGCCAAGCAGAGGCTTGCCGGCGGAGACCTGCTCCAGAACCGCCTGATCCATACCGGCGCGGCAGAGCTTCTCCGCGGCATCGCCGAAGGCACCGACACCGGGCAGAATAATGCGGTCAGCCGCGGCAAGATCCTCCGGATGGGAGGTGACACGGGCTTCCGCTCCGATGGCGGCAAAGGAACTCTTCAGTGAGAAGAGGTTGCCCACGCCGTAGTCGATAATCGCAATCATTCCAGAACTCCTTTGGTGGAGAGAACCTCTCCGTTCAGATCGGGATCCACCTTGACGGCAGCGCGTAGACTGCGGGCGGCGGACTTAAAGGCGCCTTCAATGATATGATGGGAATTGCGGCCGGACAGCTGGCGAAGGTGCAGCGTGAGAGCGGCATTTGAAGCAAAAGCATAAAAGAATTCCTCCGCAAGCTGGGTGTCGAATGTGCCGATCTTTTCCGTGGGCGGTTCCAGAGCATAGACGCACTTGCCGCGGCCGGAAAGATCCACCGCCGTAAGGATCAGCGCCTCATCCATGGGAAGTGCGCAGTCCGCATACCGGGTCAGACCTGCCTTGTCGCCCAGCGCTTCGCGGAATGCCTTGCCCAGGCAGATGCCGATGTCCTCCACGCTGTGATGGTCATCCACATTGGTATCACCCTGACAGCGAAGCGCCAGATCAAAGCGCCCGTGACGGGCAAAAAGCGTCAGCATATGATCCAGGAATCCGACGCCAGTGGAGATCTCACTCTGCCCCGTGCCGTCCAGATTCAGCTTGAGAGAGATGTCAGTTTCCGCGGTTTTGCGGCTGATTTCACTTGTTCTCATGATCTGCCTCCCAGAATCTCATCCAGAACACGGAAGAAGGCCTGCATCTGCTCCCGTGTTCCGATGGTAATGCGGTTGAAGTCCCGGATACGCTCCGGCGTAAAATGCCGCACCAGAACGCCTTTCGCCTTGAGCGCCTGATAGAGAGAGGCACCGTCCATGGCGGGCGTACGGGCGAAGACAAAGTTCGTGCTGGAGGGAAGGACCAGGAAGCCTCTTTTTTTCAATTCCGCTTCCGTTTCCTCCCGGACCCGGATAATGCTGTCCCGGTTATGTAGGACAGTCTCCTTATCACGGAGAATCGCCAGGCCCATGCTCAGCGTCATGGAGTTGACGTTATAAGGGTTGGTGGAATAACGAAGAGTGTTCAGATCCTGCATCAGGGCAGGACTGCCTACACCGTAGCCCAGACGGCCGCCGGCCAGAGCACGAAGCTTGGAAAAGGTTCGGGTGATCAGAAGATTGTCGTACCGGTCCAGCAGCTTCAGGGCGGATTCGCCGCCGAAATCGATATAAGCCTCGTCCACGACTACCACCCGGTCGGGCCGGCTTGCCGCCATGCGGGCGATCTCGTCAAGACCGAGAAGAATGCCGGTAGGCGCATTGGGATTTGCCAGGAAAATGGTGCCTTCCGCCGCGCACAGAGCGTCGGTATCCACTGTGAAATCCTCTTTGAGCGGGATCTCAACGTAGGGGACACGGTTGACCTGTGCGAAGACCGGATAGAAACCGTAGGTGATATCCGGAAAGACAGCGGGATTCTCGTTATCGCAGAAGGCCATGAAGGCGAAATTGAGCACCTCATCGGAGCCGTTTGTCACCATGATCTGATCCGGCTCCACACCGAGGGACTGCCCGAGCGCTTCCCGGAGTTCCCGGCACTCGGGATCCGAGTACAAATTCAGGGAACGGGTGTGTGCAGTAGCCCATTCCACCGCGGCGGGAGAGGGAGGGTAGGGGGATTCGTTGGTGTTGAGTTTGATGTACTGCTGATCCTGCGGCTGCTCGCCGGGTACATATGGGGTCAGACCGGAAAACCGGCTGCTGAAATAGCGGCTCATTCTGATTCCTCCGTCCGGATCACGGCGCTGCGCGCATGCGCGGTCAGGCCTTCCTTCCTGGCAAAGTAGGCAACATCCTCAGCGACTTCCCTCAGACCGTCTGCGGTATAGTAGGTGAACTGGGATTTCTTTACGAAATCATCCACGCTCAGGGGACTGGAGAATCTTGCGGTCCCGCTGGTCGGCAGGGTGTGGTTCGCGCCGGCGTAATAGTCGCCCAGAGCTTCCGGGCAGTTCCGGCCAAGGAAGACAGAGCCGGCATGCCGGATCTGGTTTAGGTAGTCAAAGGGATTGTCTACACAGAGCTCCAGATGCTCCGGTGCGATCTCATTGGAGATCTCGATCGCGGCATCCAGCGTGTCAGCTACAATGATCTTTCCATTGTGGTCAATGGAAGCGCGGGCAATCGCTTCCCGTTCCAGGAGAGGAAGCTGGCGCTCAATCTCCGCCTGTACCGCTTCTGCAAGAGCCTGGGAATCCGTGACCAGAACGGCACTGGCAAGACGGTCATGCTCTGCCTGGGAGAGCAGATCGGCAGCCACAAAGCGGGCGTCGCTTTTTGCGTCCGCGACCACCAGAATTTCACTTGGCCCTGCGATCATGTCAATGGAGACCTGTCCGAAAACCTGCCGCTTTGCCTCAGCCACATAGGCGTTGCCCGGGCCGACGATCTTGTCCACACGGGGAACGGTTTCGGTTCCGTAGGCCAGTGCGGCCACTGCCTGGGCGCCGCCCACTTTGAAAATCCGGTCCACGCCGGCAACTTTCGCGGCGGCGAGGATGGCGGAAGGAAGGCGCCCGTCTTTTCCGGGCGGCGTCACAATGACCACCTCGCGGCATCCTGCGATCTTCGCGGGAATGGCGTTCATCAGAACAGAGGAAGGATAGGCGGCGGTACCGCCCGGCACATACAGTCCGACCCGATCAATGGGAATGACCCGCTGGCCGAGGACAACGCCGTTCTTTTCGTTGATGACAAAACTGCTGCGCACCTGATGCGAGTGGAACGCGCGGATATTCTCCGCAGCGGTATTGAGAATCCGGAGGAACTCCGGCTCCACCTCGGAAAGAGCTTGCTCCATCTCTTCGACGCTGACCTGCAGCGCGTCGAGCCGCGCTCCGTCAAAACGGGCGGTATAGTCCAGAAGGGCCTGATCGCCCCGGGCACGTACATCAGCAATGATGTCGGACACGGCGCCTGAGACATCCGCGGCACTGACCGCACGGGCGAAAATTTCAGCATTGGGCACCTGCCCGTATTTCATGATTCTAATCATCAGGATTCCTCCTTGCTGCTCTGCAGCTGAAGAGCAAGCTGCTGCTGCAGATGCTGAATCTGGCTTTGCTGGAATGCATAGCTGGCCTTATTGGCAATCAGCCGCGCGCTGATGGGGAAGATGGTTTCCAGAACCGCGAGATGATTCTCCCGCAGGGTGGTGCCGGTCTCTACAATGTCCACAATGACATCCGAGAGCCCGAGAATGGGTGCAATCTCAATGGAACCGTTCAGGGGGATGATGTCGATATCCCGCCCGATGGAGGCGTAGTAGCTCCTGGCGCAGTGCTGGAATTTTGTGGCGACCCGCAGTGTGCGGCGCCGGTCGTCCCGAAAACCCTCCCTGCCGGCAACTGCCATGCGGCATTTTCCCACGTTCAGATCCAGAAGCTCATAGACATCCGGCTCATATTCCAGAAGGATATCCTTGCCTGCAACGCCGATATCCGCGGCACCGCGTTCCACGTAAGCACATACATCGGAGGGCTTGACCCAGAAATAGCGGAGCGTGCCTGCGTCATTCTCAAAAATCAGCTTCCGGCTTTTCTCCAGGACGGAGGGACATTCAAATCCGGCTTTCGCAAACATCTCGTAGACGGATTCCCCGAGCCGTCCCTTGGGAAGCGCAATATTAAGAACGTTCTTCAAGGATTTCCATCTCCTTTCCATTCAGCCTGGCGAGTTTTCCGTAGCGGAGAGATTCCGGCGGATTCTCCGCGACGCGGACCCGGAGGCCCTGGGAAGTGAGATTCCGCACTGTGCGGATGATGTCGCCGGGATCGGTTCCGCGGCTGCACAGCAGCACCAGATCCACATCGTTTCCTTCTTCGCCGCCCAGCCGCTCCAGCTGATCCAGGTAGACCGCAAAGCCGATGGCGCCGCCGCGGTAGCCCATTCTGGTAAGAAGCGGATCGTAGCGTCCGCCGGAAAGAACCGCGCCCGGCACGCCCTGGACGTATCCCTGGAAGACTACGCCAGAATAATAATTCATATCGGAAATGACGGAAAAATCAAGATGAAGCATGGAATCCAGGCCGGCCTCCCGGAAAACGGAAAGGATCTGACGCAGTTCCTGAATTTCCGGAGCAAGAATCTCAAATCGGGAAAGCGCAGATAACGTCTCCTCCGGGGAGCCGTCAGCAGTCAGAAGCATGCGCAGAAGAGCAGCACCCTCGGGTCGGGCGGATACATCGTCGCAGACGGATACAAGACCCTGCAGATTCTTGCTGGAAAGGCATTTGAGAATCTGCTCTCTGGCTTCCGAGCCGACCTCGGAAAGCGCCAGAGCCTTGGACACCGCGCCAAGATGGGACAGATTCAGGACAGCCTGCTCAGAGATGGCACGGAGGCTTTCTGCAGAAAGCAGAAGCACTTCGGCGATGTGATAGGCATCCACTGCGCCGATGCATTCCAGCCCGATCTGCCGGATTTCCCGGAACACATCTGAACCCTTCGTGATCCGGTAGACGTTTTCATCATAGAAAACCTTTTCAAGCGTCTGCTCCCCGGGACGGGTCGCACGTACGATGGAGAGCGTCACGTCCGGCTTGAGCGCCATCAGTCTGCCGTCATCCATAAAGGTAATGACATTGTCAGAGATCAGAAAATCCTTGTTCTGAGCATAGAGGTCATACTCCTCAAATTTGCTCATCTGATACTGCACATATCCGTAGCTCTGATACAGCCTGCGCAGACGGAATATGGTCTGCTCCTCATAGCTGAGCAGAGAATCGTCAAAGGTCATAATACGCCTCCGGTTACTTTGTTTCGCTATTACTTTAGCATACTATCACACTATTTCACTAAAGTAAAGTCCTTTCTGGGAAAGTTTTTTCAGAATGTCTTTGAGCGGACTGCCCTGCGGCAGTCCGCTCAAAGCGGATTACAGATCCAGTGCGGTCAGATCCTCCAGACGCTCCCTTCGTACAGCGAGGGCATGAGAACCTTCGTGCAGCATGACAATGGGAGGACGGGGAATCCGGTTGTAGTTGGACGCCATGGAATAGTTGTAGGCACCGGTCGTACAGACCGCGATCGTATCGCTCCGGCCGGTTTCCGCCGGCAGACGGAGGAAGGGCTGAATGATATCGCCGGATTCGCAGCAGCGGCCGACCAGAGAGCACTCCATCTCATAGGGCACATTCATTCTGCCTGCATTGTAGCAGGTGTACCGTGCACCGTAAAGAGCGTAGCGGGGGTTGTCGCTCATGCCGCCGTCAACAGCCACATAGGTGCGGTATCCGGGAATAGTCTTGACGGAACCGGCGGTATACAGGGTCAGGCCGGCATCGGCGACAATGCTTCTGCCCGGCTCCATGAGTATCGCAGGAACGGGAATCTTCAGTTCGGCGCAGGTTTTGTTTACGGCTGCGGCCACGTCCCGGATCTTTCTGGGAATGTCGATCTGCGGGTCATCTTCAATATAGCGAACGCCGTAGCCACCGCCCAGATTCAGAAACGCAGGGGAATATCCGCATATATCCCGAACATGAGCGATGAAGCGCAGCATGATCTCGGCTGCCCGCTCAAAGACGTCTTCCGTAAAGACCTGGGAGCCCACATGGCAGTGGAAACCGCGAAGATCCAGGTTGGACTGGGAGAGAGCAAGAACGGTAATCTTCTCGGCCTGCCCGGTTTCGATTGCCTGCCCGAATTTGGAGTCCACCTTTCCGGTATTCACGGCCTCGTAGGTATGGGTATCAATGCCTGGCGTCAGACGAAGAAGTACTTTCTGCCGGATGCCCCGCCGTTCCGCTTCCGCCTGTATGGCAAGAAGCTCCTCGGGATTGTCGACAACAAAGTAGCCGACACCCGTGTCCATGGCGAAGGAGATATCGTCATCGGTTTTGTTATTGCTGTGGAAAAAGGCCTGGGAAAGATCAAAGCCGGCATTGCGCGCGGTATGGATTTCTCCGGAAGAGACCACATCGATGCCCATCCCCATCTCCTGCATGATACGGTAGATGCCGGTGAAGCTCAGGGCTTTGCTGGCAAAGAGCGGTTTTGAGCCGGCTGGGAAGCATTCAAGGAATGTGTCCAGATAAGTCCGGCAGTTTTCGCGCACCCGGTCGGCGTCAAGCAGATACAGAGGCGTGCCGTATTCCGCCGCCAGGTCCAGAGTATCATGGCCGCGGAAGCACAGATGCCCCCGGGCGTTGATCGAGAGGTTGGAGCACAGAGTTGCAGGGTTTGTCATGGGAAATCCTTTCTCAGAGAAGCTGCTGCTCACGCATCAGGGAGAGCAGTTTCTCCTCGTGCGCACTTTCCATGGGAGTCAGAGGCAGGCGGAGATAGTTCTCACACCAGCCCAGGGCGGCCATTGCGGCCTTGACGGGAATGGGGTTGACCTCGGAGAACAGGGCGTTGATCAGGGGAAGATATCTGCACTGCAGCTCGGCGCTGCCCTTGACATCTCCGGCGAAGAAGCGGTCGCAGATTTCCACGGTCTGGCGGGGCGCCACGTTGGACAGGACGGAGATGACGCCGATGCCGCCCATGGCAAGGATAGGGACGATCTGATCATCATTGCCGGAGTAAAGGAACAGACGGTCACCGACCAGGGCGGCAGTCTCCACAATCTTGGAGATATTGCCGTTGGCTTCCTTGATGCCGCTGATGTTGGGATGATCCGCCAGCGCCGCGTAGGTAGCCGGCTCGAGGGAGACACCGGTGCGGGAGGGGACGTTATAGAGAATGATGGGCTTGGTCACCGCGTCAGCGATGGCCGTATACATCTGAATCAGGCCGTTCTGAGTTGCCTTGTTGTAGTAGGGGGTTACCACAAGGAGACCGTCCACACCTACCTCACAGGCATAGCGGGAGAGGTCGATGGCATAGGCGGTGTCATTGGAACCGGTGCCGGCGATAATGGGGATCCGGCCAGCTGCCTGCTCCACGCTCACGCGCAGAACTTCCCGGTGTTCCTCGTCCGTCAGGGTGGAGCCTTCGCCGGTGGTGCCTGCGATGACCAGGGCATTGACGCCCTCCTGAATCTGCCAGTCAATGAGACGGCGGAGCGCTGCAAAGTCCACGCCAGAGGCAGTGATGGGAGTCACGAGAGCGGTGGCGACGCCTTTGAAAATCGGTTTGCTTGTCATGTCAATCAATCTCCTTTGTCGAAAAAGCCGGAGGCAGGAAAAAAACACAGCCGTGCGCTGCATCGGCTGTGTCAGATACGAATCAGCCGGAGAAAACCGGCGTCCAATCTGCAATCAATCCATAGCTCTCCGCAGCTGCGACAGTCAAAAGGATGTTCTCCCTTTGCCCAGGAACTGTTTGCTGGACAGCCCCTTCGGCGGTGGCCCCTTTCTTCCGGACAACGGCTTGCGGCCTTTTCCATCCGGCGTACTCATGACACCCGCGCCTCTATCTTTTCATTGCACTTATGAACTTGTCTACAGGATATCAGAATTCTTTCTGATTTTAAAGTGTCAGAAGTTATGAACTTTTCCCGGCGGAAATGACCCGTGCTTGTGGAATCATACTAAGGTCGCGGCCATCACGGCTTTGATGGTATGCATGCGGTTTTCTGCCTCGTCAAAGACAATGGAGGCGGGAGACTCAAAGACCTCGTCTGTGACTTCCATGGCGGTGAGTCCGTACTTCTCGTAGATCTGCTTTCCGATAGTGGTGTTCAGGTCATGGAAGGCGGGCAGACAGTGGAGAAAGCGGCACTGGGGGCCGGCGGTCTCCATCAGTTCCCGAGTGACCTGATAAGGCAGAAGGTCGTGGATGCGCTCCTGCCAGACCTCATCCGGCTCTCCCATGGAGACCCAGACATCGGTATAGAGGACATCCGCACCCTGCACGGCGTGCTTCGGATCCGGATCGAATTCCAGAACAGCGCCGGTTTCGGCGGCAATAGATCTGCAGCGTGCGACCAGTTCCGGATCCGGGAAATACTTCTCCGGCGCACAGGCCGTGAAGGAGAGCCCCATTTTCGCGCAGCCGACCATGAGGGAGTTGCCCATGTTGTAGCGGGCGTCGCCCAGGTAGACCAGCTTGCGGCCTGCCAGGGAGCCGAAATGCTCCCGGATTGTGAGGAAATCCGCCAGAATCTGCGTGGGGTGGAACTCGTTGGTCAGGCCGTTCCAGACGGGAACGCCTGCGTAGTGTGCCAGAGTCTCCACAATCTCCTGGCCGTAGCCCCGGTACTCGATGCCGTCAAACATGCGGCCAAGGACCCGGGCGGTATCGGCGATGGATTCCTTCTTGCCCATCTGGGATCCGGAGGGATCCAGATAGACGGGATGCATGCCCAGATCCGCCGCCGCCACCTCGAAGGAACAGCGGGTGCGGGTGGAGGTTTTCTCGAAGATCAGAGCCACATTCTTTCCTTCGCACAGACGGTGGGGAATGCCGGCCTTTTTCTTTTCCTTCAGCTCTGCGGCCAGATCCAGAAGGCCCTGAATCTGATCCGGACGAAGATCCAGAAGTGTCAGAAAGCTTTTTCCGGTAAGATCAAACATGGGCAGCCTCCCTGCAGACATCGGCGATGACCGAGACGGCCTGCTTCACAAGATCCATCGGAATGTTCAGGGCAGGCAGAAGCCGCACCTTGTTCTTGGCAGTCAGACACAAGACGCCGCGCGCCATGCATTCACGGACGATATCAGCCGCCGGCGCGTCGGGAAGAATGCCGATCATGAGGCCGAGGCCGCTGACACTCTGGATGCCGGGGGCTCCTTCCAGCGCGGAGAAGATGTATTCGCTCTTCTTCCGGACGTCGGCAAGGAGAGCGTCATCCACGCGGCTGAGAATGCTCACGGCGCCGGCGCAGCAGACGGGGTTGCCGCCGAAGGTGGAGCCGTTGTCGCCAGGATGGAACACATCCTGAACCTTCTCGCCCAGAATGCAGGCGCCGAGGGGCAGACCGCCGCCGATGCCCTTCGCGGTGGAAACCACGTCCGGCTCCACGCCGTAATGCATGTAGGAATAGAGATAGCCGGTGCGGCCGTTTCCGGTCTGCACTTCATCCACCAGGAAGACGATGTCCTGCTCCCTGCAGAATTCTGCCACGCCCTTGACAAAGGACTCATCCAGGCGGTTGACGCCGCCTTCGCCCTGTACGCATTCGATGAGAATACCGGCGGTGCGGTTTGCAAGAGCAGCCGTCTTCAGAGCGGCGAGGTCATTGGCCGGTGTGTGGACGAACCCGGGCGTCAGAGGGGTGAAAAGACGGTGGAACGCATCCTGACCGGTCGCCGCAAGCGTTGTAAGCGTACGGCCGTGGAAGCTGTTCTCCAGCGTGATGATGGTGCTGTACTCCGGGCCCTTGTGTTCCGCTGCGTATTTCCGCGCGGCTTTGATGGCGCACTCGTTTGCTTCGGCGCCGGAATTGCAGAAGAAGACCTTCTTCATCCCGGTGCGCTGGCACAGAAGCTGCGCCAGTTCCACGCAGGGGGAGGTGTAGTAGAGGTTGGAGCTGTGCTGCAGCTGCCCCAGCTGGGCAGTTACGGCGGCAGCCCATTCCTCATCGGCGATGCCGAAGGAGGTCACGCCGATGCCGGAGCCCATATCAATATAGGTTTTACCTTCGTTGTCCCTGACCAGGGAGCCTTTGCCGCTGACCAGTTCCACAGGGAAGCGGTTGTAGGTGGAGGCAATGTAGGTTTGATCCAGCTGTTTCAGATTATCCATGTTTAACTGTCTCCCTTCACCATGGTGCCGGCGCCTTCGTCGGTGAGCAGCTCCATGAGGATGGCGTGGGGCACGCGTCCGTCCATGATAATGACGCGCTGCACACCGTGGCTGATGGCTTCAATGCAGCAGTCCACTTTGGGGATCATGCCGCCGGAGATGATACCCTCTCCGTAGAGCGAGGTGGCGTCAGACACGCTGATCTCACGAATCAGGCTGGACGGATCGTCCCGGTCGCGGAGAATGCCGGCCACGTCCGTCATCATAATCAGACGCTTGGCGTTCAGTGCGCCGGCAATGTGCGCGGCGGCGGTGTCGCCGTTGATGTTGAAGGTATTGCCTTCGGAATCGCAGCCAATGGTGGAGACAACAGGAATATAGCCCTTCTCCAGAATATCCAGCACAGGGGAGATGTTGATGTTGGTGACATTTCCCACATAGCCCAGACGGGAATCCTTGAAGGTGGCTTCAATGAGACGTCCGTCGGCGCCGGAGATGCCGATTGCCCGGCCGCCCTTGGTGTGAAGCAGGTTGACCAGCGTCTTGTTGATCTTGCCGGCAAGCACCATCTGCACGATATCCACGGTCTGCTTGTCCGTGACACGCAGGCCGTCCACGAATTCCGCCTTCAGGCCCAGCTGATTCATCATCTCGCTGATCTCAGGGCCGCCGCCGTGGACCAAAACCACTTTGACGCCGATGAGATGGAGAAGCACGATGTCCTCCATGACCTGCTGCTTGAGCTGCTCGTTGATCATGGCGTTGCCGCCGTATTTAACGACCACGATCTGGCCGGTATAGCGCTTGATATAGGGGAGCGCCTGGGTCAGCACCTCGGCGCGTTCTGCATTTGAAATCGGATTGACCATTGTTATCGCCTCGTTTAAGTTCTGTAATCGCCGTTGATTTTCACATAGTCGTAGGTCAGGTCGCAGCCCCATGCGGTGGCGGTCTCGCTGCCCATCTTCATATCCGCGAGGATTCGGACCTCCGGCTGGGAGAGAATCTCCGTCGCCTCCGCCTCATCATAATCCGTTCCAAGACCGTCTTTATACAGAAGGATGGATTTTCCGGCGCCCTCGTAGGAAATCTCCATATGCTCCGGATCAAAATCTGCACCGGAGTATCCGAGCGCGCAGAGAATGCGGCCCCAGTTTGCATCATGGCCGAAGACAGCCGCTTTGTTCAGGGAGGAGGAAATGACTGAGCGGGCGAGAATGCGGGCATTCGACTTGGTGTCAGCACCGCAGACTACGCACTCCACCAGGGCGGTGGCGCCTTCTCCGTCGCCGGCCAGCCGCTTGGCCTGGGTTTCGTTCACCAGATGAAGCGCCTGCCGGAAGGCCTCGCATTCCGGCGTCCCCGGCAGGATCTCCGGGTTGCCGGCCATGCCGTTGGCAAGCACGAGAAGGGTGTCATTTGTGGAGGTGTCTCCATCCACGGAGATCATATTAAAGGTATCCTCCACATCCGCCTTCACCAGGGCAGTGAGGGTCTCCTTGGAGATGACCGCGTCCGTGCACACGTAGCTGAGCATGGTGCCCATATTGGGGTGAATCATGCCGGAGCCCTTGGAAATGGCACCGATGGTGACGGTGACGCCGCCGATTTCCGTCTGAACGGCGAATTCCTTGTGGACGGTGTCCGTTGTCATAATCGCCTTTGCGGCATTGGTTCCGGCCTCCGGCGTGTGCGCCTTGGCCTGAACCAGCGCTGCCACGCCGGCACGGATCCGATCCATGGGAAGCAGAGGACCGATGACACCGGTGGAGCCTACCAGAACTGCATCCTTGGGGAGTCCAAGAAGCCGGCCTGCCTCTTCCGCAGTTTCTTCACAGCAGCGCAGTCCTTCCGAGCCGGTGCCAGCATTGGCAATGCCGGTGTTGACGATGACCGCCTGAACGAAGGAACTCTGTTCCACGAGCCGTCTGTCCCACTGCACCGGCGCCGCCTTCACCACATTCCGGGTGAAGGTACCCGCGGCGACGCAGGGTGCCTGGGAGTAGATGATTGCCATGTCTTTGCGGTTTTTGTATTTGATGCCGGCCTCAATGCCGGCTGCCTCAAATCCAATGGGCGCTGTCACGCCGCCTTCAATGATCCTCATGGAGGATGCCTCCTTCTATTGATTAAAGCGGATAATATTGTTCTCGTTCAGAGTAAAGTCGTAATAGTTCAGATCCAGCCGGCGGACCCAGCCGATCTCATTCCAGAACGCGTTCCCGATGTCGTTGGTGGAGAATGCGATGAGAGAGACTTTGCTGATTTTCTCTTCGGCCAGGGCTTTCATGCAGAAGACCACCATGGCCTTGCCGATGCCCTGCCGCCGCTGATCCTCCCGGACGCAGACGTGGTAGAAGCATCCGCGCCTTCCGTCATGGCCGCAGAGAATGGAGCCGACCAGCTCCCCGTTTTTCCGCGCCACCACGGAGGTGGTGGGATTGCGCTGCAAAAAGCGCTGCACGCCCTCGAAAGAGTCGTCGATGCTCCGAATCGCGAAGCCCTTGATGGTCATCCAGAGATCCTTGACCTCGGGATAATCCGCGATCGTCATGACGCTGAGCGTAAAATCATCCATCTGTGCCACCCTCAGTTCAGAACGAGTCCGGTTGTTTCATCCTGGCCGAGAAGCAGATTCATGGTCTGAATTGCGGCACCGGAGGCACCTTTGCCCAGATTGTCATAGCGGGCGACCAGAAGAATCCGCTCCTCGTTTCCGCTGATGGTGATCTGCATGTCATCGCGTCCGGAGAGTGCGGCGGAGGAGAGGAAGCCTTCCTCATCCGCATCGGGATCAAAATGAACGACAGGTCCGGAATAGGCATCGCAGTAAATCTGACGGAGATCGTCCAGACTTCCAGAAAGCATGTCCCGGAACAGGGGGACAGTTACCTCCATCCCGCTGTAGAAGGGAGCAACGATGGGACAGAAAACCGGCGCCTTATCAAGTCGCGTCAGAACCTGCATCTCCTTCAGATGCTTGTGCTGCTGAGTCAGACCGTACTGACGGGGACCTTCCAGGAGAGCATCCCGGTCCGGCGCCTCGTACTGGGCGATCATCTTCTTGCCGCCTCCGGAGTAGCCGGTCAGGGAAGTGCAGACCAGTTCCGCAGCGGGGGAAATCAGACCCGCATCCACCAGCGGGGCAATCAGAGCAATGAAACCGCTTGCATGGCAGCCGGGGTTGGCAATGCGGCGGGAAGTCAGAAGCTTCTGACGAAGGTCCCGAATCTCGGGGAACCCGTATGTCCAGCCATCCGCGGTTCGGTGCGCGGTGGAAGTATCGATGATCCGGGTGTCTGCACCGTCTGAGAGTTCCACCGCTTCCCGTGCGGCATCGTCAGGCAGACACAGGAAGGTAATCTCTGAGGAGAGAATGGCATTCTTTCTTGCTGCCGGATCTTTTCGGACAGCGTCCGGCAGGATAATGAGTTCCAGATCCGCCCGACCGGCGAGACGGTCATAAATCCGCAGCCCGGTGGTTCCGGCGCTGCCGTCAATAAATACTTTTGTCATGTGGAAAACCCTTTCCGAACCGCATCAGATTGTGCGGCAGTTGCCGATATTATAGTGATACAGAGTGCCTGCGTCAAGGCTAAAATGAATAAATTTTCATAATATACAGAAATATACATAAAATAAATGAAATATGCAGAATAATATACAAAACCAGGGGCGTCATTTCCGGGAAAACTCAGTCCGGCTAGGAATTGCGCTTACTCCGATACATTCAGAAAAGCCAAAATATTCTGTGCAAAGTATACGGTCCGATTCGCATAGTGTCAAGAAACGATACAATGGAAGAGCGTCATACATTCTTGGCTATCGTGGCAGAGCGTCAATGGGCCATATGTATGCATATTCTGCTGAAAAAAACAGCTTAAACGAAGAAGTCCGACACCCTGACCGCTGAAATCAGACACCAGTGCCGACTGTTCCGACACAGTGTATATTGTCGGGTTCCGGAATAATGAAACAGGACGCTTGAGCAGGAGCCTATGGTTAAAGGAGCTCTGTATGGGCTCGAGGTTTTTTGCTTTTGGGTTTTCCAGAAGAGTGATGGTGAGGGTACAAAAAAGAGAGAGATGCCTGTAACATCACTCTCCCGTTACCCAATTTCCGGCGCTCATGTCGCTCCTCAGCGTTATACGATCTTCTGTGATGGCTAAAAGCAAGTTAAGGATATCCACGCGACTAGTTTTTATTTCCTCTTTCCCATGAGCGGTAAAGCATACGAAAGCCGGGCGGTGCTCTATTCCCCATCGGAGCAATTGCTTCGATGGGGACCCCTTTGACGCCTTCCTCAGAATGACAAAATACAATTCAATACAAATCTGAAGATTTGCATAAAACGATTATGGATCATCGCGCCAATCTGTTGTTCCCGCATACGTGACTTCCCCGTTCTGAAGGGTTAACACGTCGGCCAGGCGCAGGCCGTCAGGCTCCGGGTCCCGGCGGACCAGACAGACCATCACATGGGCGGTCTCGTCCCGGGTATAGATCGCCTTTGTGTAGTACCCGGAGGGGTAGGGAAGCCCGTTCGGGTGCTGATTGATCCAATGCCAGAAGGTGAGCCAGGAGCCCCACACATACAGGCGTTCATCATCGTCCAGCCTTTCGCCATTGATCAGCATCCAGCCGAGGGAGGACGGACCAAACGCATAACTGGCGCTGGAACCATCGCTGTGTCCTTCCGCCGAGGCGAAATATCGGATTTCCTCAAATCCTCGGAAGGCGCGGCGGAGAATCTGCTCCTGTTCCTCGCCCCAGCGGACATACAGAGGCTCGAACCGGAAGTCATACTGGAGAGCATACAGTACGTCACGGTCGGTTTGGAGCTGCTGCGGACTGAGCAACTGACTCTCCGGGCTTTCCGGCGGATAAAACAGCCAGGTCAGGAGCTGGCGCTGTAGACGAAGATTCCGCTGTCCCTGATCCATCGGGACGCGGTTTTTGGCGCTCTCCATGAGACGCGCATTGAATCCCTGGCTGAACTCGACATATGCGTCCCAATCCAGCCGTTCCATCCGGGGCAGGTTCAGCTGCCCCGCCGCCACAACGCAGCGCTCCGGATGGGTCAGCTTTTTTGACAGTGAGGCGCTGACCGACATCTGCCGTTGATTTACATAAATCACGATTCGATTGTTCTCAAAGTCTGGCAGGGCATCCGTAATGCAGCGCGCGGCGCGGTCGGAGCGATCCATCAGCGCGTGCAACTCGGCGTAAGTCTCATAGAGTTCCCGCAGGGAGTAGTCACAGCGGATGACCGTTGGGGAAGCATCACCCGTCTGATCCAGGCGCTTCGCCCAGTCGCCCTCCTCCGGGTTCGTGGAGTATATCAGCAGCGTCCCATCTTCGCGGCCGAAGACGCCGCCAAAGCAGTCATAACCGGGCCGGGACTCGTCGTAGGTATGGATCCGGCCGCGCTCGCGGGCGTTGTTGAAGTATAAGAAGACGTCCCTCAGATGGGCGATCTGCTCTTTCTTGTGTTCATCCGAGGTCTCCGGCACGCGCTCCAGCGCCTGGGCGTGAAGCGCCTCTGAAGTGGTAATTGTGAGGACGTTTGACTGTCGGGCACAGCCGCCGAGCAGACACAGCAGCGCCAGACTGATCCAAAACCGACGCAAGGGAACCCCTCCTTCGGAAAAATGAATGGCTTTACAGATTCATGATCCGCCCGCGCGTGGGCATGTCAACAACAAACCGGTTACGATCCGTATACAATCCAGTGAAAGTATCCGGAATTTTGATGCCGTTTTGAAACGATTTTAAGCATAATATGCAAGAAATGTTCGCGGCTTCCCAACTACCTGCATAGCCAGACTCTGAGAACCTGAGTTCAACGGCACATCAATAATTGTAACAACGACATAATTTTAATCACTGGTCGAAAAATAGTCAAATACAGCAAGCCATGTAAAGTCTCCTGTAATACTAGCATCTGTTCATGACGTCAACTGGTCATCAGCTTGCAGATCATCCCGACACCACAACCTTTCATATGTTCCATAATATAAGACGAAATTGTACTGACAAACGAAACACATAACAGTAATTTTCTGCTTTTTCACCAAGTTTACGATGCTTGTCATGGCAAAGTGATCAAATAAGCGGAGTGTAATTTGTTGATCTTTACAAGTTGCAAGAGAAGAACAACCGGAATAAAATAAAGGTATCTGATAAATTTGACAGAGGAGGAGTTTTTATGTTTGACAACTGGCTCATCCGCGAAGACAGCCTGAAGAATGTGACGGAAAATGGAAAAGTCGTCGGATTCAAAATGGGCGTACGCATCGCGGACTATCGTGGCGCGATTCTCTCTCTGCACAACGGCTACTATATTAATGTAGACGGTGTGGTTTATCCCCGCGAAGTGCAGAAGTTCGAGATCAACGGAAAGCCCCCCAGAGATTTCGAGGAGATCAAGAAAGCAGTCCACGAGCATTGGAACTATGACGATGAGGGCATGCTCTACGTCATGAAAGAAGGCGGCCTGGAGCCGGGCATCCACCATATCGAGTTCCAGCAGTCCATTCTCTGCCGCTACGGCTATGCGCCTGCAGTGGACGAGGAATGGGTGCGCAACCCGCCGGTTCCCGGTTCCGGCGCAGGCGCAGGCAAGACCTCGGCGATTGTCAGCTTTGATATTCCGCTGACTGAGTGATCGAGGGAAAGGAGTGTTATAAAATGGGTATCAAAAGAGGCGTTTCGCTTTACAGCTATCAGCAGGAACAGTTTTTCAAGAGAATGAATCTGCGGGATCAGATCAAGGAAGTCCGTGAGAGTCTGGACACAGACGGCATCGAGATCATCGACCAGCAGGCCATCCGTGACTACCCCAATCCCTCAGATGAATGGCTGGATATGTGGCACAGCGCCATGGCCGAGTTCAACATGAAGGCCGTTACCATGGACGTGTACATGGACGTGCTTCAGTACCGCGATCACGTTATGCTCTATGATGAGTGCGCAGAGCGCCTGAAGAACGACATCCGCCTTGCGAAAAAGCTGGGCTTTGCCAATGTCCGCTGCCTCTCCGCAGTGCCGCTGGAAGTCATTAAGATGGCGATCCCCGTTGCCGAGGAATGCGACGTTCGCATCGGCAAGGAAATCCATGCAAATCACGTCCTGGATGACGAGATGGTCACAGAGCTCGTAACTTATGCCGAGCGCAGGCAGACTCCTTATGTTGGTCTTGTCCCCGATATGGGCATTTTCCAGTATCGTCCTTCCATGCCTTCCATGAACTATGCGGTACGTCACGGCGCCAATCCCGACATCATTCCGCTGGCGTTTGACTGCTTCGAGCAGCACATGGATGTGGAGGAAGCGGTGAAGTACGTTCAGGGCAAGATCCCCGGAACAGAGCGGCGTGAGCTGACATTCCTGCGCAGCCTGGATATGTACAATCACCAGAAACCTGAACTGATGAAGGATCTCGTACCCCATATCGTATCCATCCACGGCAAGATCTGGGAGATGACCGAAATCCCCGGAGAGCCCGGCCATTACGAGGATGCCTCCATCGACTATGTGACCCCGTTCAAGTACCTCAAGGAGGGCGGCTACGAAGGCTACGTGGACACGGAATACGAGGGACAGCGTCATAAGCAGGATCAGGGACTTGAGAATATCGCAAACGAAGTGGAAGAGGTCCGCCGTCATCATGAGATGATGCGCCGCCTCATCGGCGAATAATCATTTGCTACGCAGCCTGCGGCGAAAGACAGACAAGTCTTTCGCCGCTGTTTTTCTGTGAAGAAATGACTCCTTTTCTGCGCGCGACTCTTATTCGCACAGGGAAAAGAACATCCGCCCTTGCGTCCGGACCAGCCTCTATGATAGAATAGTTCCTGAAACTGACACAAATAGCAACCCGCTTGGAAAGGAGCCAGCCATGGACAGAGTGACTAAAATCACACGAAGACAATGCCTTCTCGCCCTTTTCAGTGCCGCTGCAGTGGTAATCTGCGTATGCATCGGCGTCACCATGAATCTCACCACACTGGCGGATGAGAACTTCGACCACATGGGCCTTCGGACATTCTGCATGTTCACGGTCAATTCCAATATTCTGGCCGCCGGGGCCATGGCCATGGTTATCCCATATACGCTGGACGGCCTGCGCACCCGGAACTACCACATGCCCCGGTGGATTGTGGTGTTTGTATACATGGGCGTCACCGCCGTTGCGCTGACGTTCCTCATTTCGCTGTTCATCCTAGCTCCTGTAAAGGGCTTTGTGCTGATCTTTAGCGGCTCCCGTTTCTTCCTGCATGGGGTCTGTCCGCTTCTGGCGATCGCCGCCTTCTGCTTCTTCATGAGCGAGAAGCGTTTGACCATCGGGCAGTCCCTGTTTGCCCTGATTCCCGTGGCGATCTATGCAACTGTGTACTATGTTATGGTAGCGGTCGTGGGAGAGGAGAAAGGCGGATGGAACGATTTTTACGGGTTCCTCACCCGCATCCCGTCGTGGATCTCCCTGTCGGCGATCATGCCGCTGACTTTCGGTATCGCAACCGGCATCCGGGTACTGCACAATCGCGCATACGATCGTCGGAAGAAGGACGAGGCAGAGTGCTTTTCTGCGCTCTTTGCCGGTGCCGATGTCCGCAAAACTGTGGCGGCCATGGCGCGGAGCCATAGTTCCGCCAAGATATTGGACATTGTGATTCCCAGCCGCGTCATTACAATCATGCTGGAATACAGCCACAGCGATGCCACGCTGGAAGAGTGCTGTGAGATTTACCTCAAAGAGTATATGGAGAACAGTGCTGTTCTGAATATGGAAAAATTCTGGATCTGACACGCCTTGTGTACTGCCGGAAAAATGGACGGATATGGCTTTTGTGATATGCTCCCTCTATGGGAGACAGTGAAAAAGGAAAAATCACTGTCAACCATGGAGGGAGCATATCTATGTCCAGAAGGAAGTATAGCGTCGAAGAGAAGGTCGAAATTGTACAAAGAATAATCAGCGGAAAGGCAAG
>JAFWDU010000011.1 GCA_017516005.1 Oscillospiraceae bacterium
GGCTCGCCGGCTTTGCTACACCGCTTCCTCCCCCAACGCCATTGCTGTCGTTGGCTTGCGGTTCGCTACACTTGGCGGTAAATACCTGTGGCGGGACTTTCACCCGCTAGAACTGTGCCATGCCCGGCACACCAAAAAAGCGGAAGCCCCGGGATGGGCTTCCGCTTTCGCTGTGATCGGACAGATGAATTACATCTGAACAGGACTGTCCGGTTCATCCGGATTTTCTGGATTGTTCTGAGATTTGCGGCCGAGTTTCCGATTCCTGCGTTTTCTTTCTTTCGGCTCGGAAGGTTGGGCGGCTTTGCGTTCTTTGCGTCTGCGCATCACTGGACGGAGAATCAGGATCAGAAGAACCATAAAGAATGCAATCAGAACCAGATAGGGGAGACTGATCAGGAGGAACTTGAACAGGTTCTTGAAGAAATTGCCTACACCCTTCAGGGAGTTTACAAATCCTTCTCCGATCTGTTCCCAATATCCCCGGACGATTGGGGTCTCCTCCACGTACTTCTCCACTTCTACAATGTTGAGATAGACCGTGGAATAGGCAACAAGCTGGTCATAGCGCCGAAGTGTGGAGGTCAAAGATTCTATACTGTAGCGGATATCCGAAAGTCTGCTTTCGATCGCAATCATATCTTCTACTGTTTCGCATTTTTCCAGCATGGAAAGAAGGCGGGATTCTTCTGTGCGGTAAGTTGTCAGGCGGCTTTCCACATCATAATATGCATCGGATACATTCTCCTGATCCAGATTGAAGTACGTGACGTTGCCGACATCTGAAAGAGAAGACTGAAGACCGGAAAAACGGTCAGAAGGGATTCTGAGCGTAAAGGATGCCCTGCGGAACGTTTTATACTTGCGGGTAACATCCGTTCCTGTGACAGAAGAAGTCTGGATATAACCGCCGAACTGCTCTACAAGATGATGCACGCGTTCAATGGAAGCCTCGAAATCAAGTGTCTGAATCTCACTGTTAGCGGTATAGATTATCTTGTCATAGGACTTTTCCGGGCTGCGGTCTTCAAATCCACCGTCCCACTGTTCAGATTCCTGCGCCTGAGGAGCGTAAGAAGGCTCAGAGGGGAGATCATATGATTCGTATGCACCGTCAGACTTCGCATAAGAATTATAAGCAGAAGAAGCGTTTTTTCCGCATGCGCTGAGTCCGAGCAAAAGAATCAGCACGGCAATCACTGAAATCCATCTTTTCATTCTAGATTCCTCCTTAAAGAGATCAGGTGAGCGGGTTGAATCGCCTTACATGGATTAAGACGACAGAAGCAGAGATGAGTTCCCGAAAATTAATATAATTTTAATGAGTGAGGAAAAAAACAGACGCAGGCAAGCTGCGTCTGTTTGAAAAGCAATCTTACTTGATTTCGACTTCTGCGCCGGCTTCCTTGAGCTTCTCAGCCAGAGCGTCAGCGTCTTCCTTGCTGATGCCTTCCTTGACGTTCTTCGGAGCGTTGTCAACGAGTTCCTTCGCTTCCTTCAGGCCAAGGCCGGTAGCTTCACGGACAACCTTGATGACGGCGA
The DNA here is from genome assembly GCA_017516005.1 of Oscillospiraceae bacterium. Taxonomy (GTDB): domain Bacteria; phylum Bacillota; class Clostridia; order Oscillospirales; family Oscillospiraceae; genus SIG488. The sequence continues at coordinate 1,543 of JAFWDU010000011.1, forward strand.
TCTTGTTGGCGCCGACACTCTTGAGTTCCACATCAAACTCTGTCTTCTCTTCAGCAGCGGGAGCAGCAGCACCGGCAGCAGCGGGAGCAGCAGCGGCGGCAGCGGTAACACCAAACTCGTCTTCCAGAGCATGAACAAGCTCAGCAAGCTCAAGAACGGTAAGACCCTTAACTTCTTCGATCATAGCAGCAATTTTTTCGCTAGCCATTGTAAAATACCTCCAAATTTAGATTAGTGATGGTTGATTAAGCTTCTGCGGGGGCGCCGGTATCCACGGAGCCGCCCTTCTGTTCGCAGATCTGAGCCAGGCAGTAAGCGAGGCTGGAGATCGGAGCAAGGAAAGTGCCAAGGACCTGAGCAACCAGACCGTCCTTGCTGGGAAGTGCACCGAAAGCGTTGAGTTCCTCAACAGAGAGGACGCTGCCTTCCACGATGCCGCCCTTAATGGACAGAACATTGGCGTTCTTCTTGGCGAACTCACAGACAATACGCGCCGGAGCAATCGGATCACCGGTGGTGCATGCCAGAGAGGTTGTCCCGTTGAGCATTTCGTCAAACTGGTTGTAGCCAGCCTTGTTTGCGGCAAAACGGGTCAGGGTGTTCTTGACGACGGAGTATTCTACGCCGGCTTCACGGAACTGATTTCTCAGCTCGGTGTCCTGTGCGACGGTAATTCCTTTATAGTCGACGAACACGGCTGCTGTGGCGTTCTGAAGCTTTTCAGCCAGAGCCTCCACGATCGCCTTTTTGCTTTCCAGAATCTTTTCGTTGGGCATTGTAGTAGTTTCACCTCCATAAAGAAAATGTCCTCACGCCGCAAAAGACGTGAGGACACAGAATCATTCAATCTGTGCGGTTCCTCGGCAGGAAGGGGAGACCCCATTTCAGGCAAATGCCTCCTGCTGTCTACGGCAGCGCAAAAAGAAGTATATGCGATATGTCTTGAAAAGTCAAGAACTATTTACGGCTTAACAGCAACGCGGATGCCGGGGCCCATAGTGGAAGCGACAACGCAGGAACGGACATACTGTCCTTTTGCTGCTGCGGGCTTTGCCTTGATAATGGCATCCATAAGAGCATCCATGTTTTCCTTCAGCTTTTCAGGACCAAAGGAGACTTTGCCGATGGGGCAGTGGATGATGTTCGTCTTGTCCAGACGATACTCAACCTTACCGGCCTTGCTTTCCGTGACAGCCTTCGCGACGTCAGCGGTGACAGTGCCGGACTTGGGGGAGGGCATCAGGCCCTTGGGGCCGAGCACCTTACCGAGACGGCCGACAACACCCATCATATCCGGGGTTGCAATGACAACGTCAAAATCAAACCAGTTTTCCTTGGTGATCTTCTCAACCAGCTCCATGCCGCCGACATAATCAGCGCCTGCTGCCTGAGCTTCATCCACTTTCGCGTCTTTCGCAAATACGAGAACACGGGCGGTCTTGCCGGTTCCGTTGGGAAGGACGATGGCGCCGCGGACCTGCTGATCCGCATGACGGGAGTCAACGCCGAGCTTAACGTGCAGTTCGACAGTCTCGTCGAACTTTGCCTTAGCAGTTTTTGTAACAAGATCCAGCGCTTCCAGGGACTCGTACTGGTTGGAGCGCTCAAACAGCTTTACGCTGTCCTGATATTTTTTACCTCTGAACAATGTTATTATCCTCCTTAATCGTGGTAATCGGAATGTTCCTCCCACTTGATGAGGCCGGGATGATTCCCGGAGCCTCCGGTGAATCAGTCGACAACAGTAATACCCATGCTGCGGCAGGTGCCGGCAACGTTGCTCATTGCAGCTTCAATGGAAGCGGCGTTGAGGTCGGGCATCTTCTTCTCAGCAATCTCTCTCAGCTGTGCCTTTGTGATGGTTGCGACTTTATCCTTGTTGGGAACACCGGAGCCTTTTTCCAGTCCGAGTGCTTTCAGAATGAGAGTTGCGGTCGGGGGAGTCTTGCAGACGAAGGTGAAGCTGCGGTCTGCGTAGACTGTGATGACAACCGGGATGGTGAAACCGGCCTGTTCCTTGGTGCGCTCGTTGAAGTCCTTGATGAACTGAGCGATGTTGACACCGTACTGACCGAGAGCCGGGCCGACAGGAGGCGAAGCGGTTGCCTTGGCTGCCGGAATCTGCAATTTAATATAACCAGTAATTTTCTGTGCCATGATAAGCACCTCCAATGATATTGTGGTATTGCGCCTTTGCGCTTTCGGGGATTGGACCCCTCCCACGTTTCCTGCCGCTTGCAGCGGCGATCACGCTTATTCTTCGACCGGTTCTACCTGATCGAGTTCCAGCTCCACGGGAGTCTCGCGGCCGAACATGGAAACAACAACGCGTACCTTGTTCTTTTCAATGTCCAGTGCCTCAACAGTTCCGTTAAAGCTGGTCAGAGGCCCGTCGGTAATGGTCACGATATCGCCCACATCATATGCAACGACAACTTCGTGCTTCTCAACACCGAGCTGAGCCACTTCCTCTTCCGTCAGAGGAGTAGGTTTGTTTCCGTCGCCGACAAATCCGGTGACGCCGCGGACGCTCTTGACTACATACCAGGTCTCATCTGTCATAATCATCTTTACCAGAACATAGCCGGGAAAGATTTTACGCTCGATGGTTTTCGGACCCTGATCCGTAATCTCTGTTACCGTTTCCATCGGAATGATAACAGCGTGGATCATGTCTTCCAGATGACGAGCTTCCACATTTTTTTCAATGGTGGCCTTCACGGTATTCTCATATGCAGAATAGGTGTGTACCACGTACCATTTTGCTTCTGCCATGATTACCCTTTGACCAGCGAAATGATTCCGTTAACGAACAGTCCGGCAATGGCGTCAAAGACCCAGATGAAAATACCGACTGCCAGCACACATGCCAGCACAACGAGGGTATTCTTGATCATGGTCTTGCGGTTCGGCCAGACAACCTTTTTCAGTTCGCTCTTCATTTCGCGGAACCAGCGCTTGATTCTTTCAATCACGCTGGGCTTGCTGTTGGTTTCTGCCATGTCGTTCACCCTTTCTTCCGTGCTGTAGTCACAGCATGGATTTACTTCGTCTCAGTATGGACCGTGTGCTTTCTGCAGAATCTGCAGTACTTTCTCATCTCAAGACGATCGGGGTCATTCTTCTTGTTCTTCACAGTGTTGTAGTTTCTCTGCTTGCATTCTGAGCATCTGAGTGTGATCTTTACGCGCATTTCGGCACCTCCTGTTCGGCCTCCCTGTATGGCCCTGGCTAGGAAAAATTTAGTATGCACTGCAACTACGAAACAGCGCCCAGGACTGAAAATGGGCACAAAAAAAGAGCACCCTTTTCACAGGTGGATGTATTCTAGCATATCTTTTCAACGGGGTCAATGCTTTTTTTGGAAAAAACCATTGAAAAATCGACTATTTTTGACGAAACAAGAATGGAAGATCAGGAAAACAAGACTGCAATTCGGTTCTGCAGCGAAGCTGCCGGTCCAAAAGTATTGCCACGCAGGCGCAACCGTAGTACAATGAAAACGCAAGTTGAAACGGCAACAGGAACGAGAGGAGGGAAGGCTATGCGGATTATGGCGCTTGATTACGGTGACGCAAGGACCGGTGTGGCGATTTCAGACGAAAACGCGATTCTGGTCGGGCAGACCTTTGTCATTCATGCAAGACAGATGGAACAGGCGGCTCAGCAGGCGGCGGAGCTTGCGCAACAGTACGGGGCAGAACGTCTTGTCATTGGCTTTCCCAAAAACATGGACGGGACAGATGGCGCTCGTGCGGATTTGTACCGCGCATTTGCAGAACGGGTAGGCGAAATCACGGGACTGGAAACCGTTCTTTGGGATGAGCGTCGCACCAGTATTGACGCCCATCGGATTCTTTCTGCGAACGGCAGAAAAACCAAACAACACAGGAAACAGGTGGATGCAGTCGCCGCCAGCCTGATCCTCGAAAGCTATCTGCAGTATCTGGAGAATACACATGAAGTGCCTTAACTCGGAGTGGCCGGCAGTTCTTCATTCCGGCAGGAGACTGTACGGAGGCAATCAGGACCTTTTTGAGAGAAAAGGTATCCAGCGGAGCGGCTGCGGACTGATTGCGGCAGCCGATACGCTCCGTTATCTTGAAATGAACGGAAGAGCACCTGAATCCTCGGAATTCTGGGATTCTGTACCGGATGTGATGACCTGGGATCATTACGAGGAAGCGGGGCTGAAGCTGAATCGCAGATTTGTACGGATCTTTCCTCCCTTCGGCGCAAACGGGCTGACACTTGCATGGGGAATGAACCGTTTTTTCCGCCGCTATCATGTTCCACTCCATGCAAAATGGGGTGTCGGAAGAGGGAAGCTTTGGACGAGCGTTGCGCAGATGCTGGATCTGAATCTGCCGGTGATTCTCTCAATTGGCCCGAACTGGCCGCTCTTCTGGAGACATATGGGAGTAGGGCTGTATCTGTCTCCGAAGGATGCAGGTCCGGCGACTCATGTGGATGGACACTATGTCACTGTTACCGGGATGGATGAGTGCTGGCTCAGAGTATCCTCCTGGGGTAGAATCTATTATATCCGCAGAGATGAATTTGAATACTATTCCAGAAAGTACAGCTGCAATCTGTTTTCAAATTGCCTGCTTCTGACGGAAAAATAAAAGACGCGGTTCCGAAGATGATATTTCTTCGGAACCGCGTACTGTTTCAGATCAGCGGGTCGTGACAAACCGCATGCCGAATTCGTTCTCTTCGGCCGTGTTGCCTGCAGAAGCCTGCGCAAACCAGTCGTCGTAGGCTTTTGCAAGGATGTCGCTTTCTACTAATGTGTGCTGGCAGTTATCGCCTTCGCCGAGATAGTAGGCAATATAGCAGTTGTCAGTCTCATTGAAGTAGCTGCAGTCTCCGGCTTTCCGCTCGGCGGCATAGAGCCAGTCGGACACTTCGGTGGAAATCTTTCCCTTGGAGATGTTCTCATAAAGGCCGTCGTTTTCGGCATCACCGTCATATTCGTGAACCAGGGCAATGAAGCTGTCCTCCGTTGCTTCTCCATCCTGCCAGTCTTCAAAGATGGATTCCACTTTTGCTTTTACCAGTTCATTGGCAACCTTCTGTGCGTTGTCAGTGGCTTCCGTATCCTTGTTGCCGTCGGCATCCAGAACATCCTCGACTTTTTCGGGGACCAGTTCGATCAGCCGGAGGTTCTTGGTCAGGTAATCATTGTTGTTCCGGGAAATGAAGCGGACAACATAGACGGCGGCATTCGTCTCAAAGATCTTCATGTCGCCTTCCTGCCGGCTGGTATCATAAGCCCAGTCACCGGCATCTTCCGGAAGGAGGTAGGAGATGGAAGCCTTGCTGTTATCATTGATGGCGCGAAGATCATATGCTTCCATAGCTTCACGGCCGCCGTCCAGGAGATCCGCCGCCTGCGCTCTTGCGGCTTCCATTGCTGCGGCGTTTTCTTCCTCGGTGGGATCCACAGTGACTTCTTCGCCGTTTTCATCGGTTTCCGTATGTGCGTCTGCTGTGCCGCGAATATAGCTGTACTCCAGAGTCACAGTGTCATACTTATCCGCATTCTCGGCATAGTATGCATCCTTATCCGCATCCGTAAAGGAGAAGGATTCGAGCAGATCCTGATAGTAATCGTTCGCAATAAGCTGAGTCTTCAGGAAGTCACGGTATGTTTTTTCATTCACGCCGTTTCCGAAGTATGCAGAGAGATATCCGTTGACAGAGCCGTAGCCGTAATTGGTCGCCGCATCCTTATAAGCGTCAACATTAGCGTCAATATACGCCTTCTCGTCATCAGACAGAGAGTATCCTTCCGCAACTGCCTTGTCATACATGGTGTATGCCCAGGTGAGAGACTCCTTCGCGGAATTCATGAAGTAGTCGGACCAGGTTTCGCCGCTCTCTTCGTCATAATACTGTTCAGAGAGAGATTTGCTGGTATCCAGGAAATAGCTGATATAGTCGCCATACTGGTTCACAAAATCCATGTAGCCGCTGGAGTAATAAACGTCCATCATGGCAGGAGACACTCTGTGATCTCCAACGCGGACAGCAGTGGTGTTGCGGGCAAAAAAGCTGCTGTTGAAAAGCATTACGGCAATAAAGGCAAGTACGAAGACAATGCCGATTGCCCAATACAGGACTTTCCGCCAGACAGGAGTTTTCTTTTCTTCCGGCTGGGCTTTTCCCTTGGGAGCACCTGCCTGATACTGCTCCTGGCGTTTCTTTTTTTCTCGTGAAGCGCTCATTTTATAGTCAATCCTCTCAATTATAATACGAAATATGAAAAAGCATGCCTAAAAGGCATCGAGGGGTATTATACAGGATTGGAATACCGGTTTCAAGCAGTTTTCCAAGATTCTTCCTGAATAGCAACAAAAAGTTTACAATAGAAGGAAGAAAAGACAAAGGACAGCAGCACAGAATGTGCCGCTGTCCCAGAACCCGCTTTGGCCGTGTGAATCCAATTATAACCTGCACACAACGGCAGGTGGGTCGCCTCCTTGTTCCTTTTCTGCTTCCAACATCCAGCACAACGCAAAGCCGGCCGGGAGGCCTGCAAACCGAAACAAGAGTGTCAGCGTCCCAAATATAAAATGTGGGTTCAAAAGGACCCATCACGCACCAAGCAGGCATCTAAATCAAATTCGCTGTTTACTCTTCCTCTTCTTCGTCTTCCGTTTCAAAAAGAAAACGCTCAAAGACGGCTTCTTCCTCATCTTCGTCTGTTACATTCACAAGGAAGGATTCACCGTCTTCTTCTTCCTGACGCATAATGACAATTTCCAGATTCAGTTCGTCCTCGCTGTCTGCCGGACAGAGTGCATAATAGACATTGCCATTGTACTCAAGAGTATGGAGGACTTCCATTTCATATTCCTTGCCATCTTCATCTGTCAGAGTGACAAAATCCGAACCGAAATCATCCAACATCATGCAGCTCCCTTCTGATTTCCTGCCTTCAGTTTATATGAGGATGAACATAAAATCAAGAGAAAAAAAGCAGCAGGCAGCGAAACCGAAATGCACGCCTTAATCCCGAAAGCGTGTTCCGTCATGAAATATGGAAAACCGCTATCCTGGATATACCAACTGCACCATGAGTGATACAGGGAATTCGGCTTGAAACAGGTTAATACTGAGTCCTGTCAGGTTTCCATTAATCGTATTTCAAAATGAATAATACTCCAGAATTGTCCATTCTTTCTGCCGGTTCTTTTTTTTCTATGCGGATCTGCACACCATTCTGGGGCAAACAATGATTGTCCTTTATGGAGGGAAAGAGCAGACAGTTGGATAGAGGAAGAAAACATTGGAATTTCACAGAAATTTAACGCCAGAGATTTGACACGTATGATATAATAGCCGGGAAGCACATGTGCCCATCTATGATGCAGAGTCAGCACCGGCGGCATGTCGGCGATTCTGATCCATAGGTAGGCAGATGTATCTGATGAAGATATCCAATAAAACACTTCTTTTCCTTTTCGGGAGACGGTAATCTCGTCTGGAAATCCGAAGAGATTCCAAAACATGAGGTATATCATGAGAGTGATAAAAGGCTTTTTCAAAACGATCGGGACGCTTCTCCTAGTTGGCATTCTTGCCGGCATGATCTTTTGCTGCATTTTTGCTGTTTATGTGAAGACCTATCTGCGCAGTCAGATCGATTTTTCTATGGAGGATATTTCTTTGGATCAGACCTCCGTGATTTATTACTGGGATTCAGACAGTGCCAGTTATAAGGAATTGGAGAAGCTTTACGCAGAGAAAAACCGCACATGGGTCGATTTCAATGAGATCCCGGCGAATCTGCGCTTTGCAACCGTTGCCATCGAGGATAAGCGTTTCTTTGAGCACAAGGGTGTTGACTGGATCCGCACACTCAAGGCCAGTGTTTATCTGTTCCTGGGAGATGATTCCGCAGGCGGCGCCTCCACCATTACACAGCAGCTGATCAAAAACCTGACCGGACATGAGGAAGTCACCGTCCGGCGGAAAATCGTGGAGATTTTCACAGCACTTGAGGTTGCGAAAAAGTATTCCAGAGATACGGTGCTGGAATACTATCTGAATACCATTTATCTCGGAGAGGGATGCTATGGCGTACAGGCTGCCTCACAGCGGTATTTCGGCAAGCGGGTCAGCGATTTGACGCTTGCAGAGTGTGCCAGTCTGATCTCCATCACCAATAACCCGTCCCTGTACGATCCATATGTATTCCCGCAGAACAACCGCAAACGCCAGACTTTCGTACTGCAGCTGATGCTCGATCAGGGCTATATTGATGAATCGGAATACCGGCAGGCGATCGCACAGGAGATGGATTTCCATTCTGCAAATGTGAGTTCCTCTTCTGCCAGCGTATATTATTCCTATTTCGTGGATCAGGTCATCAACGACGTGGTGACGGATCTGCGTGCCGCCACGGGACTGAGCAGGGAAGAAGCCTACAACCAGCTGGTTACAAAAGGATATCAGATTTATGCGACCATCGATCTGAACGTGCAGAAGCAGCTGGAGTCGGTTTATTCGGACATGAACAACATCCCGAAGACTGCAAGCTCCCAGCAGCTTCAGTCGGCGATGGCGATTATCGATAATCAGACAGGTGATTTCGTAGCGCTGGTAGGCGGCGTAGGTGATAAGGGCGGAAGCCTGGTGTTTAACCGCGCGACGCAGAGTTCGCTGTCACCTGGATCCACCATCAAACCGCTGTCTGTTTATGCGCCTGCACTGGAACTGGGCAGGATCACTCCGGCAAGCGTCTATGATGATACGCCGTATTCCTTTACGGACTCCGGATACTGGCCGAGAAACTCGGATCAGACTTTCCGCGGATTGATCTCAGTGGATACGGCAGTCGCATTGTCCATCAATACCGTTGCTGTCAAGATCGTGGATGAACTGACACCGGAATACTGCTTTGATTTTGCGAAATCCCGTTTCGGCCTGAACGGCCTCGTGGAAAGCTATACCTCCGGGAGTCAGACTTTCTCGGATGCGGAACTGTCTCCGATGGCAATGGGAAGCCTTACCGTCGGCGTCAGCGTGGCTGATATGACCTCTGCCTATGCGACTTTCCCCAACGAAGGAACCTATCGCAGAGGAAGGACCTATACGAGAGTCATGAACGGGGACACGGTTATTCTGGACAACAGCCGTGACGCGACTTCGGCGGTATCTGAAAAGACCGCCTGGTACATGACGGATATGCTGACACATGCGGTCACGCGGGGTACAGGAACCTCTGCACAGCTTGTGAATATGCCGGTTGCTGGAAAAACCGGAACGACAAATTCCAATTATGACCGCTGGTTCGCCGGTTATACTCCCTACTATACGGCAGTCACCTGGTGCGGTTATGATGATCCGGAAGAGGTCATACTGACAGATACTACGGAGAACCCTGCGATTGTACTCTGGCATATGGTGATGGAACGGATTCACACCAATCTGGCATATAAGGATTTTGATCAACCCTCCGATATCGTGACCTGCACCTACTGTGCCGATTCCGGACTCCTCTGTACGGATGCCTGTCGAAAAGATCCAAGAGGAAGCAGGGAAGTGACCGGTATGCTTTCCATCCATGATGTGCCGACGACATACTGCTCGACACATGAAATGGCGCTGATCTGTGATGCATCCAACCATGTCGTCAATGAGTTCTGCACACAGGTACCGGACAACACAACCCATGAAGTGGGACTGCTCAATCTGAACAGAGCGTTCCCCATCCCCGGAATCCGGGTTCAGGATCAGCAGTACTGCATTGCTACGGGCAGTGTTCCAAGCGGATATTATGCTGCGAAATCCGTTGTAATTGATGCAATTGGCGAAAGCTGTCCGATCCACAACGAGGATTCCGTACCGGAAGAAGAAGAGGAAGAAGAGAGACCGAAGCCCTGGTGGGACACCAGCGGGGAGAATGAAGAGAATTCAGACAACGGAGGCTGGACAATCTGGCCGTGGTGATGTCAGGAGGAGCGGTATGTGGATATCGGATCGCTGGAAGGACTATGAGGTGCTTGACACGTCCAGCGGGGAAAAGCTGGAACGATGGGGAAGCTATATCCTTGTGCGCCCGGATCCGCAGGTGATCTGGAACACACGCCGGGAGCACCCGGGATGGAAAAACTACGATGCCCGTTATGCAAGATCTGCTTCTGGAGGCGGACACTGGACAGAACACAGACTTCCGGAGCATTGGCAGATCCGTTATGATACGCTGACATTCAATGTCAAGCCCATGAATTTCAAGCATACCGGTATTTTCCCGGAGCAGGCTGCAAACTGGGATTTCATTCGCACGAAGATTCTGGAGGCCGGCAGGCCCGTCAGCGTACTTAATCTCTTCGCCTATACGGGTGCGGCGACACTTGCAGCTGCATCTGCAGGCGCCAGTGTTTGCCACGTGGATGCGGCCAAGGGCATGGTTTCATGGGCAAAGGAGAATGCCAGGAGTTCCGGCCTTGAGTCTGCACCGATCCGCTGGATTGTAGATGACTGCGGCAAATTTGTGGAACGGGAGATCCGCCGCGGGCACCGGTATGATGCGGTAATCATGGATCCGCCAAGTTACGGCCGGGGACCAAACGGAGAGATCTGGAAACTGGAACAGAACCTGTATCCGTTTTTGGAACTGGTACGTCAGGTTCTTTCGGATGATCCCCTCTTTTTTATCATTAATTCTTACACAACGGGACTTGCTCCCTCTGTGTTGCATTACCTTCTCGGTACAGTTGTCGGAAGCCGCTTCGGCGGAGAATGCGAAAGCCAGGAGCTTGGCCTTCCGGTGACACAAAGCGGGCTGACACTGCCATGCGGAGCAGCAGGCAGATGGAACAGCCGTTAATGCCGGGACAGAAAGGATACAGCATTTTTATGGAAAAAGCAGTCATCGCTGAGAAACTGACTTTTGCATACCCCGCACAGGATGAAAGAAAGGTCTCGGTTCCGGTATTCTCGGATCTGAACCTGGAAGTCGAACAGGGCAGCTTTGTGGCGGTCTTGGGACGAAACGGGTGCGGGAAATCCACGCTTGCAAAGCAATTTAACGCTATTCTTCTACCCAGCGGCGGATCTGTTCGGGTATACGGAATGGATACTTCAAATGAAGATCTTCTTCTGGAGGTACGGAGAAGAGTCGGCATGGTATTCCAGAATCCCGACAACCAGATTGTCTCCAACGTGGTGGAAGAGGATGTTGCCTTCGCACCGGAAAACCTTGGCGTTCCGCCGGAGGAGATCCGCACGCGTGTGGACGAGGCGCTTAAAACGGTCGGCATGTATGACAAAAGGGAAAGTGCGCCGCATCTTCTTTCCGGCGGTCAGAAACAGCGAATCGCCATTGCCGGCGTCATCGCTATGGAACCCAGCTGCATTGTGCTGGATGAACCGACCGCCATGCTGGACCCGCAGGGACGGACAGACGTTCTGGAGACCGTCCGGCGCCTGAACCGGGAACGCGGCGTGACCGTAATCCTGATTACGCATCATATGCGGGAAGCGGCGCTCGCGGACCGGGTTATTGTGATGGAGAAGGGCGCGATCCGCGCTGACGGGAAACCGGAAGATGTTTTCTCCCAGGTGGAAATGATGCATGAAGCGGGCCTGTCTGTTCCGGATACAACTGAGCTTCTCTATGAACTCAGAAAGCTTGGCTATGATCTTCCTCTGACTGCACTTTCTTCAGAAGCATGTGCGGAGGTTCTCTATGAGTTCCTCTGCGGTGCCGGAAAGGAGCGTGCGGAGGTATGAGCCTGATTGAAACAAGGAAACTCGGACATGTATATTCCCAGGGAACACCTTTGGAGTTTACTGCACTCAGTGATGTGGATTTTTCCGCTGAGGCAGGGGAGTTTATCGGACTGATTGGGCACACCGGATCCGGAAAATCCACACTGATTCAGCATTTAAACGGACTTTTGAAACCAACTTCCGGTGAAGTGCTGTTCCAGGGAGAGAATATCTACAAGGATAAACAGTTCACCCATCAGCTTCGCTTTCACGTGGGACTGGTGTTCCAGTACCCGGAATATCAGCTCTTCGAAGAGACGGTTTACAAGGATATTTCGTTCGGCCCGAAGAACATGGGCCTTGATGAGAAGGAGATCGACCGCCGCGTCCATGAGGCGGCTGCGTTTGTGGAGCTTTCGGACGAAGTGCTTCAGGCGTCTCCCTTTGATCTCTCCGGCGGACAGAAAAGGCGCGCTGCCATTGCAGGCGTCATTGCCATGGAGCCGGAAGTTCTGGTGCTTGACGAGCCGACTGCCGGTCTGGATCCGTCCGGAAGAGAGAGCCTTCTCGCGAATATCCGCGCATATCGGGATAAGATGAATGCCACCGTGATCATGGTTAGCCACAGCATGGAGGAAATCGCTGAGACGGTGGATCGCCTGTATGTCATGCGCAAGGGTACAATCGCAATGAGCGGCACACCGATGGAAGTGTTTGAGCGTGCTGAGGAACTTCAGCCCATGGGACTGGCCGTTCCTCAGATTACAGAGGTTTTTACCGCGCTGCGAGCCCGCGGTGCAAACGTTCCAAATGTCTATACCGTTGAACAGGCAGTGCGCGCCATCTCAGAGATGAAGGGAGGCGCCGCATCATGCTGAAGGATATTACACTTGGCCAGTTTTTTCCGGGTGATACGCTGCTTCACCGTTTGGATCCGAGAACCAAACTGATTCTTGTGGTGGTTTATATTGCGGCGCTGTTTATCGCAAAATCCTACATCTCCTATGCTGTTATGGTAGCATTCCTGATTCTCAGCATCAGCCTATCCAACGTGAAAATCGGAACGCTTCTCAAGAGCATCAAACCGCTGGCAATTATCATCATTATCACTGCGCTTCTGAATATTTTTTACACGCCCGGCAGAACGATTGTAAAATTCTGGATTTTCAACATTACCTGGGAAGGCCTGCGGAGCGCTGCATTTATGGCAGCCCGCATTATCATGCTGATTATGGGGACCTTCCTGCTGACGTACACAACTTCTCCCATTGCATTGACCGATGGAATCGAGATTCTGCTGAATCCGCTTAAAAAGATCAAGGTTCCTGTGCATGAACTGGCAATGATGATGGCGATCGCTCTCCGGTTCATTCCCACGCTTATCGAGGAGACAGACAAAATTATGTCCGCCCAGAAGGCAAGAGGCGCCGATTTTGAAACCGGCAATATCTTTGCCAGGGCAAAAGCGCTGGTTCCGATTCTTGTTCCGCTGTTTATCAGTTCCTTCCGCAGAGCAGATGAGCTCGCGGTCGCAATGGAATGCAGATGCTACCACGGCGGAGAGGGAAGAACCAGACTGAAGCAGCTTCATTATCAGAAAAGAGACTATTTTGCCATTGCTTTTGGCTGCCTTGTTCTCGCGGCGGTGATTGTTCTGCGGGTCTTCGGCCTTTAAGCGATCATACAGTTCAAATAAGCATTCCGGATCCTGAAGAGGATCCACATCAGGAGGTGGCCCTTTGCGGAATATTGCGCTGGTGCTCACCTATGAGGGCAGTGCCTATCATGGATGGCAGCTTCAGAAAAAAGAGGTCACAATCGCCCAGATGATGGAGCGCGCTGCGCAGATGGTCGTCGGCCACAGCGTCCACATGACCGGATGCGGCCGTACTGACGCTGGCGTGCATGCGAAGCGTTATGTAGCAAACTTCAAAACAACTTCTGCAATTCCGGCTGAAAGACTGCCCTATGCCCTGAATACGCATCTGCCTTCGGATATTGCTGTTCTGTCTGCAATGGATGTGCCGGAATCATTCAACGCGATCGGATCATGCGTTAGAAAGGAATACACCTATCTGATTTATAACGCCAGAATCCGTGATCCTTTCTATGTGAACCGCGCCTGGTTCTATCCCAGCATCCTGGATGAGAAAATTATGCAGCGCGCAGCAAGTGCATTTGTGGGCACCCACGATTTTGCTGCCGTGCGTTCCGTTGGGACTGAGGTCCGCTCAACGGTCAGAACGGTATATGATTTTTCGGTGGAGCGGGAAGAACAGAAGATCTATCTTCGCGTCAGCGCGAACGGATTTCTATACAACATGGCACGGGCAATGGTCGGAACGGTGGTGTATGCAGCAGAAGGGAAGCTTACGCCGGATCAGATTCCGCTGATTCTCGACGCTGGCGTTCGCACTGCAGCTGGACCTACAGCCCCGGCGGGGGGCCTTTATATGACACATCTGTGGTATGATGACGGGGAGGTATGCTTCGATGTCGGATAATGTGACCCCGATCCGGCCTCGTCGCCGGCAGCTGATTGTAAAGATTACACTGATTGTATGCCTTGCCGTTCTGCTGATTGCAGTTGTCATTGTTGCGATTCAGAACGATCTCACAGATCTCGGTGCCGTACGCCGTTACTTTCATTATCGAAGCGCCGTCTCACAGGAAGCTTTCGGCACATATTCTTATGATGCGCACAATGCCAGCAGATTCAGCGCCTATGACGACGGTCTGGCGGTGGCAACCATCGGCGGGCTGGAATTACTGGACGACTACGGTTATAAAACGCTTGAGTGCCGCGCAGTCATGAGCACGCCCGCTGTGCAGTCCGAGGGCAATTTCATTCTCTGCTACGATGTGGGCGGATCCGCATTGATTCTTGCACACGCGACCCAGGGAAAGATCCTGGAATTGAGTGCGCCGCTCCCGCTTCTGGACGCATGTATGAGCTCTTCCGGGGCGTTCTGCTATCTCACGAATCAGGAAGGATATAAGTCCGTGATTCCGGTTTATAATGAGAATCATCAGGAGATCTATGTCTGGTACTCGGCAAGCGCCTTCTTTACGCAGTGCGCGGTTTCACCGGATGCGGCAACACTTGCCGCAGTCAGCATCGGACAGGATGATGCCTCTTTTCATTCAACGCTTCAGATTTTTTCCACAAATGCGGAATCTGCAGCGGCAAGCGTGGATCTAGGCGAACAGATGATCTATGATCTTCGTTTTCTTTCAAACAGCATGATCTGCGCATGGGGAGAAAAGGGACTGTATTTTTACCGTACTGACGGAAAGAAGGCATCCGTTGTGGAGCCGGATGTGCAGATTGTCCGTGTCTGCTTTGAAGGAGCCGGATTTGTGACTGTCTGGCTCAGAAGCAATCTGTCCGGCGCACAGGATCGTATCTGCACGATTGGATCCGACGGAATCCAGATGGCGGCGCTGGACGTGGAATCGGAGATCCATGATCTTTCCGTAAAGGGGAAATATGTGTCTGTTCTGACGGTTTACAGCCTTCAGATTCTCGATGAAAGACTGCGGACATATGCGATGAACGATTCTCCCGGCGCAGCGATCCGCGTGCGGCAGAGAGGCGATGGATCCGTCATTCTTTTGACAAGTACAGAAGGGGAGCTCTATCTTCCGTAATCATCCTGACCGCAATGCATCTGCCGGAAGATCCAGCATATAGATGGGTCTTTTGGCAGGACAATGAATCGAATTTCAACATCAATGCGAATTCCTAAGGAGTATTGAAGCATGCAACCTACTTTGTGTTCCAAGTGCAAAAAGAATATTGCTGTGATTTTCATCACCCGAATTGAAGGCGACAAGACCGAGAATGAAGGGCTCTGCCTGAAATGCGCCCGCGAACTCGGCATAAAGCCTGTCGATGACATGATGCAGCGGATGGGCATCAGCGATGATGACCTGGAGAATATGAATTCCGAACTGTCCGGTGCATTTGACGGGATGGAAATGATGAACCCGAACGCTGGTGAGCCCAGCGAGGAGGATGAGGAGAGCAGCCAGACTGCGACATTTCCTTTCCTGAACAAGCTGTTTGGAAATGCGGATCGTTCGCCGCAGAGACAGGAAGAAACACCGAAGCAGCAGCGTCCGAACAATAATCACAACAGCAAGAAGAAAAAGTTTCTGGACACCTACTGCACCAGTCTGACCGGACGTGCCCGCGAGGGTGGACTCGACCGCGTCATTGGCAGGGAAGAGGAGACGGAACGTGTGATCCAGATTCTGAACCGCCGCCAGAAGAACAATCCCTGCCTAATCGGTGAGCCGGGCGTCGGCAAGACCGCGATTGCGGAAGGCCTCGCACAGAAAATTATCCAGGGCGAAGTGCCTGTAAAGCTCAAGGACAAGGAGATCTATCTTCTCGACATGACTGCCATGGTTGCGGGTACGCAGTTCCGCGGACAGTTCGAAAGCAGAATGAAGAATCTGATCGACGAAGTCAAGAGCCTGGGAAATATTATTCTGGTTATTGATGAGGTTCATAATCTGGTTGGCGCAGGAGATGCCGAAGGCAGTATGAACGCTGCGAATATTCTGAAACCGGCGCTTTCCAGAGGCGAGATTCAGGTCATCGGTGCGACAACATTCTCCGAGTATCGGAAATACATTGAGAAGGATGCGGCGCTTGAACGCAGATTCCAGCCGGTCACCGTCAACGAGCCTTCCATTGATGAAGCAATTGAAATCATGAAGGGCGTTGCACATTATTATGAGCAGTTCCATACAGTTACCATCTCTCCCGAGATGGCTCGGCAGACGGTTCTCCTGTCGGAACGGTATATTACAGACCGTTTCCTTCCGGACAAGGCGATTGACCTGATGGACGAGGCATGCTCGGACGTCAATCTGAAAAATAAGGCGCTCGCTGAACTGGCTGAAGCCAGAAAAGAGCGCGATGACATCAACCGGGAGATTGAGATGCTGACGGAAGCTTCCGAGCGTGAACCGGACAGCTATATGCAGATTGCGAGTCTGAGAAGCAAAAAACTGCAGCTGGATGGCAAAATTACTGCACTGGAAGCGATTCCGGCACCTCCGCTGACGATCGAACATCTCGCCAGAATTATTGAGCTGTGGACAAAGATTCCTGCAAGCAAGATCCAGGCGCAGGAGTTTGAGCAGCTTCAGCAGCTGGAAGAGAGGCTGAAGAAGAGAATCGTCGGACAGGATGAGGCAATCAAGGCGGTTGCAACTGCGATTCGCCGCAGCCGTGTTGGAATTTCTCCAAAACGGCATCCTGCATCCTTTATTTTCGTTGGACCGACTGGTGTCGGCAAAACGGAACTGGTCAAGCAGCTTGCCTCGGAACTCTTTGACGCGACAGAATCCCTGATCCGGCTTGACATGTCCGAGTATATGGAAAAGCACTCTGTTTCCAAGATTATCGGATCTCCTCCCGGCTATGTGGGTTATGACGAAGCCGGCCAGCTGACAGAGAAGATCCGCCGTAAGCCGTACTCCGTCATCCTGTTCGATGAGATTGAAAAGGCACACCCGGACGTTTTGAACATCCTTCTCCAGATCCTGGATGACGGACGGATTACCGATGCCCATGGGCGTGTCGTCAATTTTGAGAATACCGTGATTATTATGACCTCAAACGCAGGCTCTGAACGGAGTGATACCTCGCTGGGCTTCGGCCGGACTGAGTCCGAGCGTGCGAAGGACAAGGCAATGAAAGCACTGCAGGAGTTCCTGCGGCCTGAGTTCCTGAACCGTATTGATGAAGTGGTGGCGTTCAATCAGCTGTCGGAAGAGAACTTCTACGGTATTGCTGAAATCATGCTGAATGAGCTCAAGACCACATTGGCTGAGAGAAGCATCTCATTCACCTGGGATCATGATGTGGTCGAGCGTCTGGTCAAGGATTCCTTCTCAATCAAATACGGGGCGCGGAATCTGCGCCGTACCATTCAGAAAGAGATTGAAGACAGAACAGCGGAACTGATTATTGCGAGCTATATGGAGCCGATTCATGCGATCCATGCTTCTGTGAATGCGGAAGGCATTCAGGTGTCAGCAGAGAATTAAAAACACGATTCTGTCCCTTAAAAGCATGTGAATGTCTTCCTGTCAGGAATCTCACAGGAAGACAGCTGAAGCCTCAGCAGGTGCATGAGAAACCGCAGGTTTCCTGAACACCTACACTATATTACAAAATTACAAATCAATCAGCAGAGCTGTCTGTGATGCTCTGCTGATTGATTTATTATGCCTGTGCCAAGGCTTGGAATATGATGAAATTGACGCATGAGGCGTATGTTCGGTACAAAACGGAATGTACAGAAAAAAGTAAAAATTGTGGGTTTGACAATGATGAGTTACACTTTTTGAAATGAAAAAAGGACATCTCTGGGAGAACGCCAATTGAGAGGCCGCATAGGAAAATTGTTATAGGTTCTGTTCCAGACAGCAAGTTGTTTTTCGAAGTCTTCGAAAC
>JAFWDU010000012.1 GCA_017516005.1 Oscillospiraceae bacterium
CGTAGGCTCGCCGGCTTTGCTACACCGCTTCCTCCCCCAACGCCATTGCTGTCGTTGACTTGCGGTTCGCTACACTTGGCGGTAAATACCTGTGGCGGGACTTTCACCCGCAAGAACTGTGCCATGCCCGGCACACCAAAAGAGGCAGGCGCCGGAATCGACTTCCGGCGCCTGCCTCTTCGATGTCTATGAACCAGTCTCAGCTGATCATCTCACAGACAAGATCTGTGTATGCAGTCGGATCCTCCAGATCAAGACCTGCCATCAGCAGCGCCTGGTGGTACAGAAGCTGTGCAAGCTTCTCCGCCTTCTCCGGATTAGATCCCATATAATTCTGCAGCTTCACAAACACCGGATGGTCTGCGTTCAGTTCCAGAATCTTTCCAACATTCAGCGGGGCATCCGGCTGCAGTTTCTGGAAATAGCGAGCCATTTCGAAACTCATGCCGCCCTCAGGCGCCATGGAAACAGGGTGCGAACCCAGATCCTTGCTCAGACGGACCTTGCTCACTTTGTCGCCCAGTGTTTTGCTGATAAACTCCAGTGCCGGCTGAAGCGCCTGCTCCTCTTCCTTGTTCTCGTCTGCATTCTCCGTGCTTTCCCCGACTACGTTCTTAAACTCTTTTTCCGCATAGGCGTGCATGGTCTGTGCAGCGAACTCATCGACCTCTTCGGTAAACAGCAGGACATCGAATCCCTTGCCCAGCAGGACTTCCGTCTGAGGCAGCTGCTGAAGCCGCGTACGGTTATCGCCGGATGCATAGTAGATCGTTTTCTGATCTTTTCCCATGGCATCCGTATATTCCTTGAGGCTGATCAGCTTCTGTTCCTTCGCTGACCAGAACAGAAGCAGATCCTTCAGGGTATCCTGATGGGCGCCATAGTCCTGAAGGACACCGTACTTCAGCTGAAGTCCGAATCCCGCGTAGAACTTCTCATAGTCCTCTCTGCGGTCTTTCATGATCTTTTCCAGTTCCTGACGGACCTTTTTTTCCAGATTCTGCGCAATCCGCTGCACCTGCCGGTCGTGTTGGAGCATTTCGCGGGAGATATTCAGACTCAGATCCTGGCTGTCCACCACGCCGCGGACAAACGCGAAGTAATCCGGAATCAGTTCCTCGCAATGTTCCATAATCATGACACCGGAGGAATAGAGCTGAAGGCCGCGGCGGTACTCCTTGGTATAGTAATCTGCCCCTGCATGAGAAGGAATAAACAGAAGGGATTTGTAGGTTGCCGCACCCTCTGCCGAAACGGAAATATGCGTCAGCGGCTTCTGGTAGTCAAAGAACTTGTCCTGATAGAAGCCATCGTATTCCTCTTCCGTGACTTCACTCTGCGGTTTCTGCCACAGAGGAATCATGGAATTCAAGGTCTCCTCTTCCCGGTAGGATTCCGACTTTGTTTTCTTCTCATCTTCCGGATCCGGCACGGAACGGTACTTTGTCACTTCCATCCGGATGGGATAGCGGAGATAATCCGAGTACTTGCGCACAAGATCCCGGATCGTGTATTCCTGAAGATAATCGGAGTATTTTTCTTCCTCCGTATCCTCCTTCAGTTTCATCACGTCCGTGCCCACAGTTTCCTTTTCGCAGGGCATCATGGTATAGCCGTCTGCCCCCTGCGAGTTCCACATCCAGGATTCCTCCGTGCCGTATTTGCGGGACACGACTGTCACAGAGTCGGAAACCATGAACGCGGAATAGAATCCCACGCCGAACTGGCCGATAATATCCACCGCATCGGAATCATCCATGTCCTTTTTGAACTGATAGGAGCCGGAACGGGCGATGGTGCCAAGATTCTGCTCCATCTCCTCCTTGGTCATTCCGATACCGTTGTCTGAAACCGTGATGGTCCGGCGATCCGGATCCATCTGAATCCGAATGGCAAAATCATCCCGATTCAGTCCAACTTTGTCATCTGTCAGCGCCTGATATGCCAGCTTGTCGATTGCATCGGAAGCGTTTGAGAGAATCTCCCGGAGGAAAATCTCCTTGTGTGTATAAATGGAGTTGATCATCAGATCCAGAAGACGTTTGGACTCTGCCTGAAACTCTTTCTTTTCCATTTGATCCATAAATGTCATCCCTTAATTGCATAATTGGCACTCCTTCCGCAGGAGTGCTAGACTCATTATAGCACGACAAATAAAAAATGCAAGTGTCTGCGACCTTCCCTGAACGTGAAATGCTCCGGCATAATTTCGTTCCCCATCGCCAAGCTGCAGCAATACAAACCGCTCTCTGAATCGAAGCAGAGAGCGGTTTGTGGCTTATATCGCGTTTTCATCTGACCATGCTATCCGATGCCGCTCTGAACCGGATAGAGCGGCGGATTCCCGGAAGAAGGATCATAAATGAGAATTGAGGCATACCTTTCCCACGGAGCGCGTTCCGGCCAATCCGCACAGTCCATTGTCTGACGGATAAAATCACACAGATACTGCAGTTTCCCTGCCATATCAGGAGAGATCTGCATTGCTTCGGTCATAAACGGATAGGCAATCGCGTATTCCATCACTCTGGCGCGGTCTTCCTTGGAATAGATCTTGCTGTAATTGTCCACGAAGTGGATGCTCTCCATGTCCCTGGCACCCAGGTAGGTGTCCGAATCATCCGCATCCCGGAATGTCTCATAGATTCCGGAATAGGCAAATCCCTCCGGATTGAAGCTGTCCCAGACACTCTCATTCACCCAGACGCCTTTCAGTATCATTGCCCGATCCTCTGTCGCATGCCAGAGTTCATGATATAGATTCGCCTCCTGGGAAGGACGGGTGATATCAAAGACCACATTGAACCAGCCATCCTGAAAGTATTCAAAGGCCATGATATCATAGCTGTTTTCAATGGCACCAACCAGAAGGAACCGGATTCCGTGGATACCGCGGGACTCATCCGAAAACTGCGGAAAGTAGCTTGTGGGATACGTCCCCAAAACATGATTGAGGCAGGCAAGTGACTGCTGAAGCAGGGAAAGCTCCTCTGTCTCCGGCAGTTCGTCCGTCGTCTGCGCCTTAAAGTAACTGCGTGAAATCACGTCTCTGCACTGACTGGATAGAAGAATCCCAACCTGGTATTCCTCTTCCATCACCTGCGCGCCCTGTTTGAGATATTCCAGGCTTCCACGGAGTTCCTGTGTCGTCACCATTCCCTGATAGCGCGCAATCAGAGTCTGATCCACCATATTCTCCACGGTTCCTGTGGTCCCCGGTTCGACCGTCTTCATTTTCAGCCTGCTGCAGTTCAGGCACCGGATACAGAAGCCGTTCTCCGTCTGCGCATCAAAGAAGATGCAGTCCAGCGGTTCATACCCCAGATAGGTACTTCCCTGGATCTGATCGGAATAGGGCGTCAGATCCGCCCGATTGTCGTCTTTTCCCATGCGGATCAGCTCCAGGGCATCTGATTCATCCCGTCTTGTCCAGTACAGAAAGTCTCTGCTGTCGGGAATTCCGATGAGCTGCGACATGTCTTTCTGTGCAAAAAACAGAACGCTGCATGTCTTCCAGCCTTCCAGCGGGCAGACCAGCTGATCCGTGTCCGCATTATAGGATAAGAAGGAGATGGAATCCCGGGAGTTGAACGTTCCAACCCACCGTGCATTCAGCCAGCACAGATCCAGCGTGCTCAAGTCCACCAATGCAAATGCACTGGAAAGCTGATATGGATCCGTATCAACGATGACCCAAAGATAATCCTGTCTGGGGTGAATGGTGGTAACCTGACGGACGGGAAGCCCGCAGGGAAGCTCCAGGCGCTCGCTTCCTTTCCCTTCCAGGCTGTCTCTTCTGAGTCCGGAATCAGCGTAGTAATAATATTTTCGGTCGTGAGAGATGCATCCGCTGGTCCCTTTCGGCGGACAATACGTCGCTTTCAGATTCAATTCCAGATCATAAAAGGAGTACGTACTCCCTGTATCATCGCACACTGCAAAAGTTCCATCTGAGAAGATGGAATCCACAACATATGCATTTGGCTGCAGATCCCTCCCGGCAAGGACGGATGATGTCATGGGATCGTATATAATCACATGAAGCATCTGCCGCTCGATGTCACTGCTGTCACCGGCAGGTCTGCGGGAAGCGATAATCAGCGTATCCTCCGGTCCTGGAAGAATCTCCGGCTGTTCTTCGAGCTGAATATCCTCCACGCGGAATAAGATCTCCTCACGTTCCGTGACCGGATGCTCCGCTCTTTCCATTGCCGGCAGAATCTCTGCGGGATTCTGCTGGTCAGGTACGCCTGGTCTCACCTGCATGTCTTCCAAATACACAGGTTCCGCCTTTTCCGGCTGTGATTCATCTCCCGGATTCTCCGCAGGGACTATGCCGCTGTGTGTGCATGCGCTCATAGACAGCAGAAGACAGCAAATGAGCAAAAGTGCCGCCATTCTGGCTTTCATACGCTTTTCTCGCCTCCTTTCGAAAGAAACGCTCAAGTGAAATCCGGATCATTGAAGTTCAAAGATTGTCCATCTATGACTGGATACAGAGAAAGGCCCGCTCAGCGGGTCTTTCTTGTTTCAGGCATTTTTCTGCTGCGGTACAGTCCGTGCCATACCATCAGTCCGGCCAGAATCCAGAACTCTGCCGACATATAGGGCTCCTCGAAAATGTTTTCAAAGGCGAGGTGTGCCATTACACCGATCAGGCCTGCGAAGACGCCTGCCATCAGTGCGCGTTCTCTGCGGTCTGAGCGGACTCTGCGGCAGATATTTGCACCGGTAAATATCACACTCAGGAACAGAAGGGCAAATCCGATGATGCCGACCCAGCCCATCTCAACAAAGATCTTCAGATAATTGTTGTCCATGTAGGTATAGAATACCCAAGGCAGGCGCTGGTTCTGGACAGCCACAGCACCGCCGTACATGCCCAGCCCCATTCCGAAAACCGGATTGGTGCGGTAGAGGTAACTGATGCCCAGCATCCAGCGGCTGATTCTGCCGCCGTTGGTGGAAAGCCACCAGAACTCATCGGAGAACAGGTAACTGACTCGGCTCCACACAAATGGCAGGAACAGAGCGCAGACACCGACGATAAGTCCCGCAATCAGCAGACGCTTTTCCGCGATGGCAATGAAGACTAGAACCGCAAGGGCAAGTCCGATCCAGGCGCCTCTCGACATGGTAAACAGGCACGCGACACACATAATGCCGACTGCTGCGGCGCTGAGTAGCTTCAGGCGCCAGTCCTTCAGATAGAAGAACAGTCCGGCACCCAGAGGAGCCGTCATAACCATAAAGTCACCCATGATATTCGGGGAGCCAAAGATCGAAAACACCCTGGCGCGGACACTCTGTTCCGTACTGGACATCCAGGAAGAAGGCATGGGAACCCGCGCAATATACTGATAGATTCCGTGAAGCCCGAGAATCACGCCGGTCAGTACAATCAGCGTATAGATTTTCAGGAAATCCTTTTCATCCCGGATCAGACTGACTGTGACAAAGAACCAGAGCATATACTGCACCGTCGCACGAAGTCCCGGGACCGCAATGGACCAGTACGGACTGACAAAAAACATCTCCGCCAGAGAAAGAATCAGGAACGCCGTAAGCATGCCGTGCACGGTACTGACCCGGGCGCGCAGTTCCGTCTTCCGGTCAATCCGCATCCATACCAGCCAGAGAAAAGCGGCTGTGAGAAGCAGCTCATCCCAGACGCTTCCCAGTGCTGCAATCGGCTGCAGATCCCGGAAGAAGAAATTCAGGGGAATATAGAGCGCCAGTGCCAATACAAACAGGCCGGTTATGCCGTCCCGGAAAATCCAGCCCACTGTCTTGCTTCCGCTGAGTATCCGGTACAGCCAGGCCCAGATCCTGTCTGGGAGGGAACGATGCACCGCTGTTCTGAGATGGTCCAGGCTTCCCAGCCACTGGTTCCACCGTGTTATGATTCCGGCAAGAAGGCTGCTTTCTTCCCTTGCATCACTGCGCTGAACCAGCCGGCGGAAAGGAGCCAGAATCCGGCTCTCCTCCCTGCTCCGCTGCCAGGCCTGTCCCAGCGCGAAGCAGAAGCTTTCCGGCCAGATGGACGCAAGGAAAGCCGCGAGTCTTCCCGGAATACTGTTATTCCACGCGTCTCTCATTTGTCAAGGATCTCCACATCCATAATGGTGCCCTTGATCTCAATGAATACCGTTCGGAGCAGATACTCTGCGCCAACACGCAGGGGCTGTTTGCCTTCAATCAGGGTATTGGTATTCATTTTTCCCGTGTATTCCACCGTAAATACCACGTTATAACGTTCTCCCTCACCCACAGGGACAACAGTGCCATCCTCATTCTGGTAGCTGGATACCTCATACTTCTCGAATCCGACAATCTTTCCAACACTCACATTGTCATCCCGAACGAGCGATGCTCCTTCGGCATAGCGCTCCAGGGCAGGAATATACTCAGCTTCCGCGCCGCTCACAAGCACCTTGAACCGTACAGATACCACTTCGTCCGCCTGAATCACATTCGCCTGAGTCGCAACACTCCCGGGCGTACGGGCTCCAAGAATGCGCCAGCACACTGCCGCAATCAGCAAAAGCACAAGAAGGACAATCAGCAGATCTACCAGGTTGATCTTGCCGAACAGACGTCCTTTTTCGTCCAGAATTTTCATAGAATGATCCTCCTGATCAAAGATTTTTCCATAGGAAATTGACCACGCCGACATTATCAGGTACAATGGTCAAAACGCTTTTTCATTGTATCCCATTTTTACATCAGACTCAAGAACTAATTCGAAGGCGGTGTTCCTGGTGCGGATAATGCATATGATATCCGGCGGCGATGTTGGCGGTGCCAAAACACATGTTCTTTCCCTTCTACACGGGCTCGGACAGGAAGACAGTGTTCTTCTTGTCTGCTTCACAGAAGGCGCCTTTGCTGAGGAAGCAAGAACACTCGGGATTCGGACGCTTGTCATTCCCGGAAGCAACCTGCTGAGGATCCGGAAAAGACTTCTGAAACTCATCCGTGAGGAATCCTTTGAGGTCGTTCATTGTCATGGCTCAAGAGCAAATCTGATGGGAGCGCTGCTGCACGGTGCTGCCGGAATCCCGATCGTTACCACCGTGCACTCCGATTATCGTCTTGACTACCTTGGCCGGCCCCTTGGCAGGCTGACTTACGGCACCCTTAACACCATTTCCCTGCGGATTCTGGATTACTACATCGGTGTTTCCGACTCAATGGCTGAACTTCTCATTTCCAGGCGTTTTCCTGCTCAGCGCATTTTTGCCATCTACAACGGCGTTGCATTTCCGCCGAATGCGCCGTCACTGGACCGAGACGCCTTCTTCCATTCCATCGGACTCAAAGCGGATCCGGATTCGCCTGTTTTCGGGATTGCCGCCCGATTGAACCCAGTCAAGGATGTGGGTACTCTGATCCGCGCCTTCGCCAAAACCGTTCAGGCGTGTCCGAAAGCACGTCTGATTATCGCCGGAGACGGAGAACAGGGTGCTGAACTCCGAGTTCTGGCTTCAGACCTGTGTCCTGACGGGAGTGTATGCTTCGCCGGCTGGCTTGAAGATACGGACAGTTTCTATCACGCCATTGACTGCAATCTTCTGACTTCCCTATCTGAGACATTTCCTTACGCGCTTACAGAGGGTGCCATTCACAAATGCGCAACCATCGCATCCAGAGTGGGCGGCATTCCCGCCCTGATCTCTCACGGCATTAACGGCTATCTCTTCCCGGCACAGGATGTGGATGCGCTTTCCAACGCGATGACAAAGCTGGCGCTTTCCCCCAGTGTCCGTACGGAATTTGCCCAGGCCCTGTATGAACGGGTAAGAGATCAGTTTTCCGTGCAGGCTACCGTCGCCAGACAGCGGGAGATCTACAGTATTATACTTCGAAGAGCGCACCGGCCAAAGCACAAGCGGGACGGCGTACTGATCTGCGGCGCCTATGGAAAGGACAATGCCGGAGACGATGCGATTCTGGAAACCATCATTGCACAGCTGCAGGCACTGGATCCGGATCTGCCTCTGTGCGTTCTCAGCCGGAAGCCGATCATGACCAGTCAGCGCTACCGCATCGATGCGATACAGACCTTTGATCTTTTCGGATTCCTTCGCAGAATGCGGAAAAGCAAACTCTATCTATCCGGAGGCGGCAGTCTGATCCAGGACGCCACCAGTTCCCGTTCTCTTCTCTATTACCTGTTCAATATCTACTGTGCAAAGAAGACCGGCAACCGGGTACTGATGTACGGCTGCGGCATCGGCCCCGTAAACGGGTCATTTAACCGCCGGATATCGGGGAAAGTCATTGACCGGTATTCAGATATCATTACCCTTCGGGAGGACGCTTCTGCAAGGGAACTTGCGGAGATGGGCGTTACCCATCCGGAAATCCGGATTACCGCGGATCCCGCATTGCTGCTGTCTCCCGCCTCCGGCACAGATGTTGACAGTTTTCTGATCTCCCAAGGCATTGATCCCAACGGCCGTTACTGCCTGTTCTCTCTCCGCCCCTGGCAGGGATTTGAAGAGAAAGCGGAAGCCTTTGCGGCCTGTGCCCAGGCAGTTTCAGAAATGGGGCTAACTCCCCTGTTCTTCCATCTGGAGCCCGGCAGAGATCAGAAGGCTGCCGAACTGGTTGCCGCACATCTTTCATGTCCTTATCAGATGCTCTCTGTTCCTTCCAGCGGCGCTCTGACCGTCGGTGTGATTCAGCGTGCCGAGCTGGTTGTATCCATGCGTCTGCATGCGCTGATTTTTGCCACCGGACAGGGTGTCCCGTCCGTCGGCGTTGTATATGATCCCAAGGTCCGTGCCTACATGGACTATCTGGGAGAACATCAGTATCTGGATCTTTCTGATGTCTCCGGAGATGCTCTCATTTCTCTGGTACGGAAATCACTTGACAGGCTTCATGCTCCGGATGTGGCCAGACTGTGCCGGCTTGCCAGGGAGAACCAGGCGGCAGCGGCTTCCCTGCTTGAATTGCCAATGCCGGCATATGAAGAAAATGCATGATTTTTCCTTGTCTCCTGCAAGTTGAACTTGCATTTGTCCGCATCAGTATGATATAAATGAATGAATTCCAACGAAAAGAGGCAGATTCCCATGATTGGATATACTATTCCTGCAGATTATTCCTCCCCTCTGGACCTGCGTGAGACTGAGAACGCAATCAAAAAGGTGAAGGACTTCTTTGAACGTGATCTCGCGATTGAACTCAATCTCACCCGTGTTTCCGCGCCTTTATTTGTTGGAAAACAGACCGGACTGAATGATAACCTGAATGGCGTTGAGCGGCCTGTCGGCTTTGATATCAAAGGGATGCCGGAAGATTATGAAATCGTTCATTCTCTGGCCAAATGGAAACGGTATGCGCTGGGCCGCTATGGTTTTCATGTGGGAGAAGGCCTCTACACAGATATGAACGCAATCCGCAGAGATGAAGATCTTGACAATCTTCACTCCGTGTTTGTGGATCAGTGGGACTGGGAGCGTGTTATCCGGAAGGAAGACCGGAACGAGGAAACGCTTAAGAGTATTGTCCGTCTGGTCTATGCCGCACTCCGTCACACGGAGGTCTATATCGCAAGAGAATACAACTTTGCGCAGCAGTTTCTGCCGGAGGATATTTACTTTATTACCACGCAGGAACTCGAAGACCGCTATCCGGACCTTTCACCCAAGGAAAGGGAAAATGCAATTGTCCGGGAGCACAACGCAGTTTTTCTGATGCAGATCGGCGGCGCCCTGAAGAGCGGGAAGCCCCATGACGGCCGTGCGCCGGACTACGATGACTGGACGCTGAACGGTGATATTCTGGTCTACTTCCCGGTACTGGATATCTCCTTTGAGCTTTCCAGTATGGGAATCCGCGTTGATGAAGAAGCGCTGAAACGCCAGCTTGCCATTGCCGGATGTCCGGAGCGCGCAGAACTCCCCTTCCAGAAAGCGCTTCTGGAAGGACGCCTCCCCTATACAATCGGAGGCGGAATTGGTCAGAGCAGAATGTGTATGTTCTTCCTGCGCAAGGCCCATATCGGCGAAGTTCAGTCCTCTGTCTGGCCTGAAGAGATGGAAATCGCCTGCCAGAAAGCCGGGATTCAGCTTCTCTGATTCTGACAACTTCATTCAGCAATTGGGAGGCTGCCTGTCCGGCGGCCTCCTTTTGAAATGTTATCCGCTGCGAATGACTCTTCAGGAGGTATTTCCATGGCAAGAAAGTCCGTCCGTTTTACTGCGAATCTGCTGATTCTGATTCTCACTGCTGTCAGCTGGTTCATGATGATTGCAAATATTCAAAACGGTGCGCTCAGTTCATCCGGACTGGCAAGTCTGCGATACTTCACCGTTCTTTCGAATCTGCTTGATGGTATTACAGCCGGTATTTTCTGCGTTCTGATTCTGACCGGTCATCAGCCCCGCTGGGCAGAGATTTTAAAGCTGATGGCTGCTTCTGCTGTCGCGATGACCTTCCTTACCGTCATGCTGTTTCTTGGTCCGCTCTATGGCTATCCAGCTATGTTCAAGGGTGCAAACCTGTTCTTCCATCTGATAATTCCCATCCTTGCAATGGCGGAATACAGCATTTTGTTTCTGCCCAGAAAATTTGATAAAAAGGACAAGTTTCTAGGGGCTGTTATAAATTACAAGATAAAAATGCACACTTTTTCCAAGATAAAAATGTACAGATTTCGTGCACTGACTTATGCATGACGGAGGGAGGCCGTAGGACCGACCAAGGGAATACATAAGTCACAGCACCGCTTATCCATCTTCTACCGTTCTGTTTCCAGCTCCTGATACAAGGTTTGCAATCTGTAGGATTTGCCTTTGATGGTAACGATGGAAGCGTGGTGCAAAAGCCTGTCTATTATGGCATTTGCTATGAGAGGATCTCCGAAGATTTCATCCCATTGGGCAAAGTTGATGTTCGTCGTTACGATTGTGCTGTTTCGCTCATATCTTCGGTCAATGAGTTGGAAAAAGAGTTTGGAATCTTCTTTGGAGATTGGAAGATAACCC
>JAFWDU010000013.1 GCA_017516005.1 Oscillospiraceae bacterium
AGGACCGACCGGGTTTGGTCGATCCCTTGTCGTACTATCTCGCAAGATGTACTTGAATATCTGTTTTGATGTAGCGCCGTATACCTGACCGGTACGTACGGTGCAACGGGAGGGAGGGGCCTAACCCCTCTCTACCCTATTGCTATTAATACAGCGTTTTCCCTTATGCTTTCCCTATACAGAAAGTAAATCAAGCATTTTTCAAGATACTGTCTCCGTAAACCGTCATGCGGACGACCAGATTGCTCCAAAGCCGGCCGCCGTACTGGCTTGGCAGGGAAGTGTTAATGGCCAGACTGCATAATAAGTTGCTTTTTAGTTGATGCTTTGGTACAATATAAAAACAAATAACAAAGATCTGCGTTTTGAATTGAGCGAGAAATGAAATGCAGAGACAGCCCACAATCGCCTTTACGCAATTATCTTGGAAGAGCGGCATTGTGCGTTTATTGAATGAAGGAGGTTCTCATATGATTACAGCATTAACCAGCGGCAATGGATTCATTTCTGTGATTCTCGGTGTTGCTGCATCCATTTTCCTCGGCTGGGCGATGGGAAGATTTGCAAAAGACGGCCTGAACCTGAAGAACTGGTGGCTGTATGCTGCATGTGGCCTTTTTCGCTTCACAATCATTATCGGATTAATTGTCGAGCTTGTAACTTTTTTAAGACAGAAGAAAAACGGCACATTTTTCCCGAAACTGAAGGGCTTTGAGGCATTTGCCTCGGATCCGAATGCGCAGACCGCACAGGCTCCTGAGCAGACATATGATTCCGTTCAGAATTCGTTTGAACCACAGCAGGAGACTGTTCCACCTGTTGTTTCTAATGAGCCTGCACAGGAAGTTTCCGTAGAGGAACCGCAGCCTGCTGAAACTGTTTGCGGAAACTGCGGTGGACTCATCCCGGAAGGAAGCAAGTTCTGCCCGGAATGCGGCATGGCAGTTACAGCAGCGCCTGCCGCTGAATCTGTTCCTGAGGCGCCGAATTCCTGTCCCGCATGCGGTGAGATCCTTCCGGAGGGAAGTAAGTTCTGTCCGAATTGCGGATCACCCGTTGTATAAAAAACGCCAATCCCGCTTCTGCAATTCGGACAGTGTATGATAACGCCGCAAATGCGGATTGGAGCTGAAAGAATTGCTCACCCGTGTGGATGCTGATATAAGGCGCCTGCGGAGGTTATTGTAAATTCAGAAGGGAGTTGCTTCCTATGGGCAATGTAGTTATTACCTGCGATTCAACCTGCGATCTCACGCCGGAACTGTATCAGAAATATCAGATTCAGCCGATTGCGTTGAGCATCTATCTTGGGGAGCAGGTATACAAAGATCAGATTGATGTTACGGTTCCGGAACTGTTTGCATATGCGGATCGGGAACGTGTTCTTCCGAAGACGACGGCGACTTCTGTAGGAGAATATATGGATGTATTCTCCGCCTGTCGTGAGACAGGAAGTGAAGTTGTGCACATCAGCCTTTCCAATCGGTTCTCATCCTGCTATCAGAATGCCACCATTGCCGCCAAGGAATTGGGCGGCGTCTATACCGTAGACAGTCTGAATCTGTCGTCTGGTTCCGGACACCTGGCAGTTCTTGCCGCAGAACTCCGGGATCAGGGATTGAGCGCTGCTGAGATTGCGACTGAACTGGAAGAAGCTCGTACGAGGCTGGATGTCAGTTTTGTTCTTCAGACGCTGGACTATCTGAAGATGGGAGGCTGCTGCAGCGGCGTAGCGGCACTCGGCGCAAATCTTCTGAAACTTCGTCCTGAAATTCTGGTTACCGGAGAAGGAACCATGGTTGTCGGGAAAAAATACCGCGGAGATATGAAGCGGACAATCACGGACTATATCAAAGGAAGGCTGGAGGGAAGAGACGATATCCAGTTGAACCGGATCTTTATTACTTATTCGGATGGCATTCCGGATGAGGATATTGAAGAGTTTAAGGCGCTGGTTGCATCCCTTCAGCCATTTAAGGAAATTATTCCAACCAATGCAGGATGCACCATTGCAAGCCATTGCGGACCGAGATGCCTTGGTGTGCTGTTCTTCCGGAAAAAAGCATGAGAAAGCACCTTCTAACAATCCTGACTCTGCTGTATGTGCTGGTGTTATTCAGCGCGTGCAAATCTGCCCCTGCAGAGGAGCCGGGCAAGCCCGCTGAACAATCAGATTCTTCCTCTGAGGAGCAAAGACCCCAGCAACAGGAAGAAGAGAGTCCAGTAGAAGAAATACAGATGGAGACAGTCGTGTTTCAGATTCCGGAGGATTCCTGTTCTTTTTCCGGTGCATTCGCCCAACAGGCATTAAGCCTTTGCGGAGGACATACGGCGGAACGTACGGAAGCGCTTTTTCAGAATTCTGGATTTGAGGTTCTCGGTCAGTATCATTACGATAAAGCGGATGAGGATCAGTCACATACCTGTGCCTATACCATCGGCAGAAGAACCGTGGAGCGAGCGGGAAAGACAGAAACATTGATTTCCTTGGCTGTCCGCGGTACAAATGCAGGTGAGTGGTACTCCAATTTCGATGTTGCGCCTTCCAGAGATTATTCCGAGGCATACGCGGAGAATTTCCTTTTGTGTGCGAAAGAGGCCCTTTCCGCACTTGAGGCGGAGCTGCAGGGAGATGAACTGGTGCTCGTCTGCGGCCACAGCCGCGGCGGTGCCTGTGCGAATCTTCTCGGTGTCCTGCTTCAGGATCTCGTTCCGGAATCAGATCTGTATGTCTATACTTTTGCATCTCCCACGACGATTACAGCGGATGCGAAGATCGAGGCCAGGAATATCTTTAACGTAATTAACCCGGATGACGTGGTTCCCATGGTACCCCTTACGGGCTGGGGCTTTTTCAGAGCGGGGGAAGATATTCTGCTTCCTGGAGATGAGAATCACAGCTTACGGCTGGCAGATGCGATGCAGCTTCTTCACAGTACCGCCTTTACACTGGAGCAGTATTATGAAGAGAAGCACTCTTTGACAGGACCGGGGCTGGATCCGGAATATGGATTGGGCACATTTGAATTGATGCGTTTCGTTGCGGCTTCCTTTGCCGGAGAGGAGCGGACACCCGGCGATGCTGACATGATGCAGAAGATTGCTCCGGACAGCGATCTGGCTCCAGTGCTGATGCTCCTGGGAGGCCTAAATGCGGAAACGACGATGCAGCACATGCCGATGACTTATCAGCTCAGGCTGACGGTTTTAGGAGTTCAGCAGTTGGATGAATAGATGATAAGCAAAAACGGACAGAAGAGTTTTCTCTCCTGTCCGTTTTTCGCTCCAATCCAGTCGGATTCTAGATTCTTACAGCTCCGCAGCCAGATCCAGTGCGAGAAGGATCATATCATTCAGGCCCGCCTGGCGCTCCTCGGCAGTTGTTTCCTCTCCGGTCAGAATACTGTTAGAGACGGTGCAGATGGCCAGCGCACGCTTTCCGGTTCTGGCGGCATTCATATACAGACCGGCGGCCTCCATCTCAACAGAGAGGACTCCCATCTTTTTCCATGGATCCAGAGCGTGAGGATCGTCGTCATAATATACGTCCGCAGAAAGCAGATTGCCGACCTTGACATTCAGATCCTTCTTTTCTGCGATTTCCACTGCCTTGCGGAGCAGTCCGAAATCGGCAATAGGGGCGTAGGTGCCGTTGAGGCCGTACTGGGATGCCCATGCGGAGGTTGTACAGGCTGCCTGTCCGAGAACAATATCCCGAATGTTCAGGGATTCTGAGATGCTGCCGGTTGTTCCGATCCGCAGGATATTCTCAACGCCGAAGAAGGAATACAGCTCGTAGCTGTAAATTCCAATGGACGGGATACCCATGCCAGAGGCCATAACGCTCACTTTTTTGCCGTTATAGAATCCGGTATAGCCCTGTATGCCGCGCACGTTGTTTACAAGTCTGCAGTCCTCCAGATAGGTTTCAGCGATATACTTGGAGCGGAGCGGATCGCCGGGCATCAATACGGTTTTTGCAAAATCTTCCGGTGTTGCCTGAATGTGAGGGGTAGGATAATTCGCCATGAACAGTTCCTCCAATCGTTGAATCAATATGAATCTGAACCCTCTGGGTTAATGCCAGAACAGCCAGATAAAGAGATATCCGATAATCACTGCGGTGAAGGTGAAGGGAAGTCCAATCCGGAAGAAATCCTTGTTCTTTACTTCATAACCTTCCTTGCGCAGAATGCCGATGCCGGCTACATTCGCAGAAGCACCGAAGGGGGTTATATTTCCGCCAAGAGTCGCGCCGATCAGAAGACCGAAGTACAGGCAGTTTGGATCCAGTCCGAGATTCATTGCGATGGACTGAGTGACAGGGAGCATCGCGGCAACGTACGGAATGTTGTCCACAAATGCGGAGATGGCTACGCTGGCAAAGACAATGAGCGTATAGAGTCCGAAATAGCTGCCGGACCCGATACCGGTAAACCAGGACGCAATGGCGTCAATGATACCGGCATGTGTAATGCTTGCAATGACGATGAACAGACCGCAGAGCATGGCAAGTGTCTGAAAATCCATCTCTTTCGCGACCAGCTTCAAGGGATCCAGGCTCTTACGTTTTACACAACTGAGGACAATGCTGATTACGCACATGGTAATGCAGATCAGTCCGTTCTTCAGATGATCCACATAGGGAATCGTGAAGAAAGATGCGATAATGAGAAGAAGGACGACGCCGACCATGAAATAGCTGGGAAGGTAATCGTTAACCTGAGTCATCCGTTCTGAGTCGACCGGAGACTTTTCCTTCCGGAAAAGGAACCACAAAATCACAAGGCTGCCTGCCGCGCCCAGTTCTGTAGCCCAGAAAATGGACGGACGGCCATGCCAGAAGATGAAATCAACGAAGGTCATTCCCGCATAGTCACCAAGAAGAATGCTGGTGGTATCGCCGACCAGAGTTGCTGCGCCCTGCAGATTGGAGGACACAGCAATCGCGACGATAACAGGAACCGGATTGATCTTCAGCTTCTTACTGATTGCAATGCCGACCGGTGCGACCATCAGGACAGTCGCGACATTGTCTACAAACGCAGAGACAATACCGGAAAATGCGGCAAGTGCAATAACTGCCCAGCAGACGGTGGAAGTCTTCTTAAGCAGAAGATCAGCAAGCCTGGCCGGCATGCCCGTCTCAATAAAGAGACTGACAATTCCCATGGTTCCGGCAATCATCATGATTACGTTCCAGTTGATCGACTGCAGGACAAGACGTACGGGAAGCACCTGGAAAATCAGCATTGCTGCGGCGCCGCCGAGTGCAAACCAGACACGCCTCTTGGCAAATATGAGCATACCAAGATACATAATGATGAAGATAATTGCAGCTGTTCTCAAATGAATCACATCCAAATACGATACTTCTGACATGGATTTCGGGGGAGAAGCAGAAGAAAAAGAGACTTTGCCGATGTATCCGGCAAAGTCTCGCCGCTTCATTACAAGGCCGGGTCCAGAGACCGTACTGACGACCAGGTAAGCGCATGCACTGCGCCGGCTACTCCCTAAGCTGTCCTCATCTTACCGTAGATTCGTTGGATTGTCAATCATCTGCGCGAAAAACAGAATGGATGCGACTGCGCGAAAAACAGAATGGATGCGACAGGGTATATGCTTAGAGCATCTGAAGCCCTCTTCAGGGACCTCAGATGCTCTAAGATCAGTATGCGAAAAGAAGTGATGCGGATTAGGGAATGACCGGAGTCCAGTACTGCTGATTGAAGATATCGGTCAGCAGATAGGTGGCAGAAGCAGCAGACGCGTCAATATAGACATTGCTGATCTGCGCATCTGCATGATAGATCCACTGGTCACCCAGGAAGTAGCTGTCTTCATAGACGCCATCGTAACTGTAATAGTCACAAAGGAAATCGACAATGTCACCTTCCTGAAGTTCTGTCATGGTTTTTGCAACAGTCTCCGTTTCTCCATCGCGGTAATCAAACTGTGCGCCGGCAATGAATCCATAGGGGTTCTCGTTATTAAACACGATAATCAGCTCGGCACGGTCGCCATTGATCTTGGCGGGTACGCGTCCCGTGATGCAGTAGGTGCCTGCCTCAAGGTCATAGACCGTATTTGTATGATAGAAGGCAATCGGCTGCTGATCGATTGCAAGCCATGTTCCGTCATATTCGCCCTTCAGAGCGCCGTCGTCCGTGAAGGAGTAAACGGTATCCAGACCCATGTCAATGTATCCGGTGCCGTCGTCAATGAAAAGATTCAGCTCCAGTTCGTGAACCAGACTCCACTGCTCTTCGGAAAGCACGAGGCAGGGGATTCCATTGTGATCGGTCCACACCAGGGCATCGGCATCAAACTGATTTGCCTGTGCGTAGGCAATGGCACGGTCTGAGGAGAGACCGGACATGGAGAACAGATCGCCGCCGCCGAGAAGGGAACTGATCAGCCCGGTAAGATCTCCGGCGGAGGAACTGCTGGAACCGGCGCTGCCGCCGTATCCGCCGAAGCTGCCGCCAAGAAGCGAGGAGAGAGGATTGCTCATGCCGCCGGCTACTGCCTGGCCGCTTGCTTCCATACTGGCGAACTGCTGGATGCAGCGGGAATAGCTGCTGTCAAGTCCGATGGATTCGTAGGTGGCAACTGCGTTGTTTACCTTGGATACGGATTTATACGGGAAGTAGATGGAGAGTCCGTATGCGTTGGTCATATTGGTGGATGTGCGGTTATACTTAATTGCACTGAGAAGTGTATTTGCAAGGGCACGGCTTTCTTTGGTGTCCAGATTCAGCGCGAAATGAACAAGGTCAATCTGGTCCAGACGGTTGGATGCCGCAAACTCCCGGGTGCCGCTTCTGGCGTCAGACACCTTCTGATAATTGTCGCCTGAAATCAGATCCACGGTGCTGGTGGAGAAGTTTTTCAGTGCAGCGGGAGCAGTGGCTTCCAGTTCTGCAAGGTCGATCAGAGCAAGCGTGGCGCCCTGTCCGGGACAGGATCTTGCGCAGGTTGTAACGAAATCATCGACAATTCTCTGACCGAGATCCAGCGTGGAGATGGAGGTATTCTTGGAAAGAGCAGTGACCCAGTTGGTGTAGTACCAGCCGATACCGGGCTCCGTTTCCTCGGATGCAACCAGATAGTCGCCATAGTCGGAAAGCATAAGCGCGTTTTCCAGGGTTCCCATCAGGCAGGTATCAAATCCGATCATGTCAAAGGTAACGCCGCCATTTCTCAGAGCATCATTGATGCCACTGAGTCCCATGGAGCCGGAGGAGGCGTTCTTTTCGTCATAGCCGTAGCCGGTAAGGCTTCCGCCGCCGTGATCCCAGAAGATCAGCATATTGCGGTTAGCGGGGAAGTTGGTTGCGCAGTACTGAATGAAACTGGTCAGCGTCGCCGGCTTGGTCATGCTGGCGTTTCCTGCATTCTTTTCCAGACAGCGCAGCCCGCCGGACTGCAGCTGGTAGATCTGATTGTTGGAACTGGAGACCACATTGTTCCGCCAGGATTTTGCGCCGCCGGTGAACACAATCAGGTTCACGTTCTCACCGATGGTACCTGCCATCATCTCCTGAAGGTCGGAGGTGGCCATTCCGCTTCTGGACTCCAGATCGGCGCCGCACATATAGACCATTACGGTGACGACATCCTTGCCGTTGCCGAGAATCTTCGTCCGCTTCTCACGGGCGCCGGAGGTCACGTTGGTATCCAGGCTTCCGGTGTTTGCCGACTGATTCCAGCCGGAAGAGATGGAGCCTGTGGTGCTGTTGATATTGCCGAGCATGCTGGCGGATGCACCGCTGCTTCCGCCGCCCATGAGCTGCTCAATCAGGCTCAGCGCACTGCTGGAACCGGAGGATCCGAAAGAGCTTCCTGCGGAAGATCCGGAAGAAATACCGGATGAAGTGCCGGAAGGAGAGGATGAACTGCTGGGAGTGGTATAAGAGCTGGACGGGGTATTGGTATAGTCAGAAAAACCTGTGGAAGGCTGCTGCGCACTGTCACCGCCCAAAAGAGAGTTCAGGCCGAAACCGCCGCCGCCAAGAAGGAGAGCAGCAATGATGGCGATAATGGAGATTTTTCCGCCGCTCCGGGTTGTTCGCTGCCCGCCGCCGGAGTACTGCTGACCGGAGCCAGTTGGTCTGGAACCGGTGCCGGTTGGTCTGGGTCCGTTGGACGCGTTATGGCCGGAAGAACTGCCGACAGGGCCAGTGCCCTGTCCCTCTCCGCGGCGGTAAACGCTCTTGCCGGTTCCAGTGACGTTCTTTTCACGTCCGTTTGGCCGATTGTCCATGAGGATTACCTCCGATTCATAGAAAGATGCTTATGGAATCATTATATTTCCGCAAGGTCATGAAGTCAATGAAATGACCGTATTTTCCGTTGAAGGACAAAAAGAACTGTGGGTCTGGAAGAATCCAGATCCACAGTTCGAAGTGTTTCAGATGCTTATTTCACAGTGACGGAAGTGATGTGGGGGTTTACGCCCTCGTACCAGTACAGGAAGCCTTCCATATCAACGGTATCGCCGACTTTCAGACCTTCAACAGCCTGGTAAACAGCGGTATCCTGGCCGCAGAGATAGCTCTCAACGGTGAAGGTGTAGGTGTTGCCGCCGACAGAAACGTTGAAGTACAGGTCGCTGCCGCGCTCACCGGAACCATCCCAGTTATACATGAAAGCGTCGCCGGCATCGTTGCAGGCTTCGACCTTCATTCCCTTGAAGGAAACCAGTTCATTCTGATGCTTGATCAGATCTTCGGTTCCAAGAAGGCTGGTGGCATCCAGAGCCTTGGCAACATAGTTGCCCTCTTCAATCTCAAAGGTAGCGTCGACGATCTCGACTTCGCCGGCCCACTCGGACTTGTAGCCGGTAACCTTGATCTTTGTGCCGGGAGTCAGCTTGGCATAGTCTGCTTCGGAGCAGGCCATGTTGTACAGGAAATAGGCGCCGTCCTTATCCTGGGTGTAAACGGTGGCTTTGTCTTCCCACCAGGACTGCTTGGCCTGCACATAGGTCTCAACAACAACCTGAGTGTCCAGAGCTGCTGCGGTGTACTCGGCATAAGTCATGACGCCCTCGCCCTTAACATCCGCGCCGCTGTTGGTCTTGCCGCCGGAGCAGGCAACCAGAGCCAGGCAAAGAACGACAGCAAGTGCAATTGCAAGAAACTTCTTCATGATGTTCTCCTCTTTTTTCATTTAATTGGTACGCATAATTGTACGTCCTGCTGAATCATACCTGTTTCCAGTTGAATTGTCAATCTCAACCATGCTGTTTTTTAACCTGTATTCCGGGTATTTCTTGTGCACCGCGCCGAGAAAACCGGATAATTCCTATAAAATGTCCGGCCGGAATCTCATCCGGCCGGACAGAAAGGAAAGACAGAATCAGACAGCTTTGCCTTTTTTCCGCTTCTTCAGGTAGTCAAACAGGGCGTAGACGCCAAGAAGTACCCAAACACAGCACAGCGATACGAGCAGAACAACAGCAGTTTTCGGAAGGGGACCGAGCTCCGCTTTTCCGGTGACGTCAGCGCGGGTCTGATCCAGACGGTACAGGGAGATGACGTCAGAGTAGAGCTTGTCAAAGTAGGCATCATTGATGGTCTCCTTCCGCCGCACGGATTTGACTGTATTTTCAATCAGCTGTCCGGCTGCGTCCCGCAGAGAAGTGGAGCCGTTGAATACAGGCGTGACAAATGTGTCGGAGGTATGATCAATGAGCAGCCTGGAGGCAAGAAGCTTGACTTCATAATAATCCGCACTCTGCTCGGGTGTATGGTTCAGGTATTCCGTATAGCGGGAATCACTTCGTGCCTTCTCGGTTACCGGCACATAGCCTTCCGTACGGGCATAGGCAATCTGCACATCGTTTGTAAGGAGGAACTGGGTGAAGAGCCAGGAGGCCAGGACCTCCTGACTGTCCGGCTTGTTGAAGATGCAGATGCTGGGACCCTGCGAGATCATCTTCGGATGATCCGGATCAAACTGGGAATTGGCCGGACTGCCGTTTCAAACTCAACCACCTTATCGGCACTGATGTCGGACAGAGGCGCGTGGGTTCCGAGCCAGGTGGAGCCGGCTGTGGAATCAATAGCAAAAATACACTGTCCTGCGTTTAAGAAGTTGCCCGGATAACTGGAGATCTTGAAGGTCGAAAAGGCGCCGCCGCTCTCTGAATGAGAAGCGATCTCGTAAAGAAGCTCCTTGGTCGTGTCATTGAACAGAAGAATCTCACCGGCGTCGTTGGAATACGGCGCGTTCAGCTGACGGAGCATCTGGATCATCATGTTATCCGTGGATTTGTAGATAAAGGGAATCATCACCTTCTGGCCGTTGACCAGATAAGTTCCTTCCGCATCCTTTTTGGCAGCTTCTTCTGCAACTTCCCAGATAAAGTCCCAGGTAGGCACGTCGGGAATGGTATAGCCCATGGCTTCCACATAGGTTTTGTTGATATACAGAGCCTCCGTGGAACGCATAAAGGGAACGGCGTAGCAATGATCCTGAATCCAGCATTCATTCAGAAACTCAGGAACCATTTCATCCAGACGCGGAGACTGAAAACGAAGCGCACTTCCGCCCAGACCCCAGGAAGGATTCTCAAAGAGCTCCTCCAGTGGAACTACAACATTGGTTCCCGTCAGATAGGTGGCAATGTGGTCGGGATAGGTAATGCACACATTGGGCGTGGTGCCGGTGGAGATGTTTGTGATGACATCGTTGTAGATCTTGCCGTAATCCGTATAAAGACGCAGATTGACATGGATATTTGGGTAGAGCGCTTCAAAGTCTGCAATGGCCTGCTCATAGATTCGCGTCTGTGTTTTATTGGTATCGTTTTTTGCCCAGAATGTGATCTCATACTGCCCGGCGGTATCCAGATCCTCCGGCAAGGCGAAAGCGTCGATATTTCGCGCACCGTGGCAGGAGCAGAGAAGAAGAATCAGCAAGAGACTGGAAAACAGAAGGGAAAGCCGTTTCATCCTTTTGTGCCTCCTCTCGAGACGCCCTCCATGATTTTTTTGTGGAAAATCAGGAAGAGAATGATCAGGGGAACGGAGATGACCACAACGGCTGCCATCATGGCTGGGATGTTTTCCCGTCCGAATCCGTTTTCACGGATTTCCTGGATGCCGTTGGACACCAGGAAATAGGCTTCATCGTCCGTAATCAGACGCGGCCAGACATAGGAGTTCCAGCATTCGATGATCTTCAGGATGGCGATGGTAATGATGGTGGGACGGCAGATGGGAATCATAACCTTCCACAGGAATTTCAGATCTGAAGTTCCGTCTACCTTTGCGGCCTTATACAGTTCATCCGGAACCTGCTCAAAGTTTTCCTTCAGCAGATAGATGTAGAAGACCGACGTGACCGAGGGGAGAATCAGGCCGAGGAAGGTGTTCCGCAGTCCCCAGTTGGTGATGGTAGCAAAGTTGGTGATGATGACCTGTTCGTTGGGGATCATCATGAGGGCGAGAAATCCGGTAAAAAGCAGATTCTTGCCCTTGAAGTCCAGCCTGGCGAAGGCATAGGCGGACAGAACGGTGACGAGAAGCATGCAGGCAGTAGTCGCAAGGGTGAAGAAGAGCGTGTTCGCAAAGTATCTGCCGAGAGATACAGTTGTAAAGGCATCCCGGTAATTCTGTGCGGTGGGGGACAGCGTAAAAAACTGGGGAATATACTCTGAATTGTAGGCTCCGTAGCTTTTAATGGAAGTGAGCACCATCCAGTAGAAGGGGAAGAGAACAATCAGAGCCCAGATCGTAAGGAGGAAATAGATGATGCCTTTGCGCACCGCGGCGGACTGCCTGGTGCGCTTTTCAATTCGATCGTAATCCATGATGCGTTCCTCCCTCAATCGTAATAGACATGCCGACGGCTTACCAGCAGATTGATGCAGGTGATGGTCAGCACAATGGCGAACAGAATCAGAGCCGCGGCAGCGGCGTAGGACGGGTATCCGCCGGAATCGCCGTAGAGCATGTCATAAACATAGCCCACAATGGTATTCATGCCGGCGGCGTTCAGATCCGTGCCGAAGAGGGCAACCGCGTCGGAATAAGCCTTAAAGGCTCCGATAAAGCCGGTCACCACCAGATAAAACAGCATCGGAGAAATCATCGGCAGAGTAATCCGCGTGAAGATTCTCCAGCGGGGCGTAGCGTCCACTCTGGCTGCATTGTAGTAATCCTGCTTCACGGAGGTCAGGGCGGAGGTGAGAATCAGAATCTTGAAGGGCATGACAACCCAGACGGTGTAGAAGCAGAGTACAAAAATCTTTGCCCAGTATGGACCGTCAATGAAGTCAACGCCCTCTCCGCCGAACCAGCGGATCAGGAGATTCACGAGACCGTCGGAATAAGCAGTCTTTTTGAAAAGAATCATGAAAACCAGGCCGACAGCCAGCGTGTTTGTTACATAGGGGAGAAAGAAAACCGTCTGATACAGATTCCGCAAGGGCTTGATAGCGTTTAGTCCGAGGGAAATCAGCAGCGCGATACCCGTGGAGACTGGAACGGTAATAATAACCAGGAGGAAAGTGTTCTTGACCGCCTGAAGAAAATACGGGTCATGAAGCACGTAGGAGTAGTTGTACAAACCCACGCCGAAAAAGGTCTGGGACGCGGAGTTGTAGCCTTCCTCCAGTGAATACACCAGAACGTCCACAAGGGGGTAAACCATGAAGAAGCCCAGGAAGAGCAGCGCGGGAAGCAGATACAGCCAGGGCTTGAAATCTTTCTGTTCCATAATACCCCTCCCTCAGGCGTTGGAAACCGCAATCCGTTCCTGTGTACTGCGGTCAAAGAGGAAG
This sequence comes from Oscillospiraceae bacterium, assembly GCA_017516005.1. Lineage (GTDB taxonomy): Bacteria > Bacillota > Clostridia > Oscillospirales > Oscillospiraceae > SIG488. Next base: position 12,797 of record JAFWDU010000013.1, read on the forward strand.
ACCTTGTTGGGCTTCAGAGAAAACCGGACAGTCGGTAAAGTCTGATCCACCCGGTTCTCAGCGGGGATTATGGCGCGGATGGTGCCGCTTGTGCAGCATTCATGGGAACAGACAACGCTGGTGTCACGGCCCATGATCTCGACACGGCTCAGCTGGCAGCAGAGCGGGCCGTCAGCGTTGAGTACAAAGCCTTCCGGCCGGACAGCGGCGTAGACTTCCTGATCCGCCACGCCGGGAACATCCAATACGGGGGTTCCGCCAAGATAAAGACTGCCTGCCCGGACACTGCCGTCGAAAACATGAATGGGAGGTGTTCCGAGGAACTGGGCGACAAACAGGTTCTTCGGTTCGTCGTAAACATCCTGGGGCGCGCCGATCTGATGGACAACGCCTTCCTTCATCACGACGATCATATCGGAGATGCTCATGGCCTCCTCCTGGTCGTGTGTGACAAAGATGGTTGTAATGCCGGTTTCCCGCTGGATGCGGCGGATTTCCTCACGTGTCTGAAGACGCAGACGGGCGTCCAAATTGCTCAGAGGCTCGTCAAGCAGAAGAACGCGCGGCAGCTTTACCAGTGCGCGGGCAATGGCAACACGCTGCTGCTGGCCGCCGGATAGCTCTGACGGTCTGCGTTCCATCAGCTGCTCAATCTGTACAAGCTTGGCGGCCTCCTCCGCACGCTGAATCATCTGCTCCTTGGTGGGACGCTCAGCTCCCTTCAGATTCTGAAGGGGGAAGAGAATGTTCTGCAGAACAGTGAGATGGGGATACAGGGCGTAGTTCTGGAAGACAAGCCCGACGCCCCGGCTCTCCGGGGGAAGGCCTGTCACATCATCTTCTCCAAAGTAGATTTTGCCGCGGGTCGGCTTCTCCAGACCGCTGATGAGATTCAGAGTCGTCGACTTGCCGCAGCCGGACGGGCCAAGCAGGCCGATCAGCTTTCCGTCCGGAATCACAAAGGTGAAATCATTGACGGCGATGACATCGCCGGTCTCCTTTTTGCCGCGTTTTGGGAAAACCTTTGTCAGGTTCTGTAAGGTGATTTGCATAAGCGGATCCCTCGCTTTTTCAGATTATTCCAAAGAAAATTGTATCCCAGGGAAGGAAGAATGTCAACGCAGGAGGAAAAAAACGGGCGAAGCGTGCAGGTAACACACTTCACCCGTTTGTATGAATGATTAAACAGCAGAGGCCTTGGTCTCGCAGTAGATGCAGCGGTAGATATTCTGCTCACGGTCCGTCAGGCGGAAGACCTGATCCAGTTCCTGCTCCACCATGCTGATGCAGCGGGGATTCTTGCAGCGGATGACATTGACTAGACGCTCGGGCATCTCAATTCTCCGCTTCTGTACCAGATGGCCATCCTTGATGAAATTCACGGTCGCGCCGGGATCCACATAACCGATGACGTCAAAACTGACGGGGATATCCGCATCAATTTTAATGATGTCCTTCTTTCCCATCTTATTGCTGATGGCATTCTTGATCAGCGCAACGGAACAGTCCAGCTCGTCAAGGCCAAGCAGGGTATAGATCCGCATGCCTCTGCCGGCAGTGATATGATCAATTACAACACCGTTCTGTATGGAATCAATATTCATCCTTGTTCCGCCTCCTTCAGAAGCTTCAGAATCAGGGCCATACGCATATACTTTCCATTCAGGACCTGCTTGAAATAGCAGGCTCTGGGATCTGCGTCCACAGCGACGCTGATCTCATTGACACGGGGCAGGGGATGCATGATGCTGAGATCCTCTCTGGCTGTTTCCAGCTTTTTCAGATCCAGAATGTAGCTGTCCTTCAGGCGAAGGTAGTCCTCTTCGTTGAAGAAGCGTTCCTTCTGTACTCTTGTCATATAGAGGATATCCAGATCCGGCATAGGTTCGAGGAGACTGGTGGTCTGACGGTACGGGATTCCATTCCGTTCCAGGACATCTTTCTTCACATAGCTGGGAAGCTTCAGCTCCTCCGGAGAGATGAGCACGATCTCGATCCCTTCATAGCGGGAAAGCGCATTGATCAGGGAGTGAACGGTGCGGCCGAATTTCAGGTCGCCGCAAAAGCCGACGGTCAGATGATCGAAACGACCTTTTTCCCGGTAGATTGTCAGAAGATCCGCAAGCGTCTGCGTGGGATGGTTATGGCCGCCGTCGCCGGCATTGATGACCGGAACACTCGCGTTGAGGGAGGCAACGTAAGGAGCGCCCTCATTGGGGTGGCGCATGGCAATAATGTCTGCGTAGCAGCTGACGGTTTTTGCCGTATCCGCTACGCTCTCGCCTTTGGCGGCAGAAGAGGAACTGCCGGAGGAAACGGAAAGCACATTGCCGCCAAGCTCGTACATGGCTGCTTCAAAACTCAGCCTGGTGCGGGTGGACGGCTCAAAGAACAGGGTTGCCAGCTTCTTGTGCCGGCATGCCTCCTGGTACGCTTCCGGACGGGCAATAATATCGCAGGCGGTATGAATCAGTTCTTCAATCTCTTCAACCGAGAGGTCCAGAATGTCAATCACGCTTTTCATATCTCAGCCCCGATTCATCCATGATTCATCAGAGGGGTTGTTGCGGAAACGGATCAGACGCTGCACATCTTCCGGGGCAATATAGCCTTCATCCGCAGCGGCCTGGGCGATGACATCAAAATTCGTCAGGGAATAGTTGGTGACTTCTGCTGCCGCGAGCCGTTCCAGGCCCTTCTGCATGCCGTAGGTAAAGATACTCACGATGCCGAGCACCTGTGCGCCGGCTTCCCGGAGTACATTGACCACTTCCAGAACGCTGCCACCGGTGGAGATGAGATCTTCCACAACCACGACCTTCTGTCCCGGTTCCAGTTTACCTTCGATCTGATTCTGTCTGCCGTGATCCTTGCTTCCGCTGCGTACATAGCCCATGGGAAGTCCCATGATGTGCGCGGTGATGGCTGCGTGGGCAATACCGGCGGTGGAGGTGCCCATAAGGACTTCTGCCTCCGGATAGTGCTTCCGAATCAGTTCCGCAAGGCCGTTTTCCACATGTCCGCGGACCTCCGGAGCAGTCAGGGTGAGACGGTTATCGCAGTAGACAGGGCTCTTGATGCCACTTGCCCAGGTAAACGGTTCCTGGGGCCGGAAAAACACAGCGCCGATTTTCAGTAGGTCTTTTGCAATCTGCAGTTCCATATGATGCTCCTCCATTTATCCGACAAATTCCCGGACACAGCGCTCATACGCGGCGACAGGGTCTGCAGCCGCTGTAATGGGGCGTCCGACAACAATATAATCCGATCCGACGAGTTTTGCCTGGGCGGGCGTCATGACCCGTTTCTGGTCTCCGATCTCCCCGTCGGCAAAGCGGACGCCCGGGGTAACCGTGAGGAAGTCGCTGCCGCAGCAGGCATGCACCTCTGCTGCTTCCAACGGAGAGCAGACCACGCCGTCCAGACCGGCTTCCTTTGCTTTGGATGCGTAGTGCATGACTACCTGTTCCATGGGCTGATGAATCAGAAGATCTTCTTCCAGATGCGCCTGATCTGTGCTTGTGAGCTGTGTAACCGCAATCAGGAGCGGACGGCTTCCGTCCGGCCGGGTCAGGCCTTCCAGCGCAGCTTCCATCATGGGGGTCGTTCCGGCTGCGTGGAGATTGCAGAGATCCACATCCAGACGGGAGAGTACAGCCATGGATTTTTTAACGGTGTTGGGGATATCATGCAGCTTCAGATCCAGAAAGATCTTATGGCCGCGGCGCTTGATTTCACGTACAATGGACGGACCTTCCGCATAATAGAGTTCCATGCCGATCTTCAGGAAGGGTTTTGCACCTTCGAACAGATCAAGAAAGGAGAAAACCTGGTCCGCTCCGGCAAAGTCACATGCAACAATTACATCTTTTCCCATTCAGAAGCACCTCCAATAATCTCATTTAGCTCTTTGATTCCGTATTCTTCCATAACGCGGGGGAGATCTGAAATAATGTCCCTGCAGGCGAAGGGATTGACAAGATTGGCGGCACCGACTTGCACGGCGGTGGCGCCGGCAAGCATCATCTCGATGACATTCTCTGCACTGGACACGCCGCCAAGTCCTACGACCGGGATGCAGACGGCTTTCGCCACCTGATAGACCATCCGGACAGCCAGGGGAAAGACCGCCGGACCGGAAAGACCGCCGGTGGTATTGGCGAGAATCGGCCTGCGCGTACGAAGATCGATCCGCATGCTCAGCAGTGTATTGATCAGGCTCAGTCCATCGGCGCCCGCGTCCTCGCAGGCACGGGCGATAGAGACGATATCCGTTACATTGGGACTCAGCTTTACAATGACCGGCTTGGTTGTTACGGCCTTGACTGCCCGTGTCACTTCCGCGGCAGCATTGGGATCCGTACCAAAGCTCATGCCTTCGCCATGAACGTTGGGGCAGCTGATATTGACTTCCAGCCAGCCGATCTGAGGCTGAGGATCCAGCGCGGCACAAACGTCCACATATTCCTCGACAGAGAAGCCGGAGACATTAGCCATGACAGGCTTGGAAAAACATGTTTTCAGTCTGGGAAGTTCCCGGGAGATGACAGCGTCTACCCCCGGATTCTGCAGGCCGACAGAGTTGAGCATTCCGGAAGGCGCTTCCGCGATTCTGGGCGTGGGATTGCCGAACCGGGGCTCCCTTGTCGTGCCTTTGAAGGAGAAGGTGCCGAGACAGTTAATGTCATAGAGCTCAGCAAATTCATATCCGAAACCAAAGGTGCCGGAAGCAGGAATGACCGGGTTGTCCAGTTCAATTCCGCAGAGATTCACACTCAGCGGTCCCATAGAATCTCCTCCTTCCGCAGTACCGGGCCGTCCCGGCAGATTCGTTTATAGCCGGTAACGGTCTTGCAGGAGCAGCCCATACAGGCACCAAATCCGCAGCCCATGCGCTCCTCAAAGCTGAACTGGCCGGAAGTGCGGCTGGCGCGATAGACAGCACGCAGCATGGGTTCCGGTCCGCAGACATAGAAGTGGGAGTAGCAAAGATCCGCCATTGGCCCCGTGACAAAGCCAGGTACGCCGCGGCTTCCGTCCGCTGTGGTGATGATCACCTTCGCGCCCAGATCCAGGAACTCCCGTTCATAGAATATTTCGGATGCGGTATTGAAGCCAAGAATGACCGTACAGCTGTGTCCGGCAGCGATCAGCTCCCTGCACAGCCAGTACATGGGTGGAACGCCTGCACCGCCTCCGAGGAGAAGCGGCGCGTCTCCGCTGACGCTCAGGTCGTATCCGTTGCCGAGACCAAGCAGCACATCCAGAGTTTCACCTTGCTTCATTTCCCGCAGGGCACGGGTGCCCTGACCGACGACCTTGTAAAGGAGCGTCAGTTCATCCTGCCGGCAGTCGCAGACGGAGATGGGGCGGCGGAGATAGAAGCCATCCAGCTTCAGATTCACAAACTGACCCGGCTGAGTGACGGCACTGACGTCTCCTGAAAGCTTCAGTTCCATCATGGCGTCCGTCAGTGGCCGGTTTTCGGTAATTGTCAATACTTCCTGCTTCATTTCGCGTCAATGGTGGAGACCGTGATGGTGGTTTCTTCCAGCACGTCAAGCAGGACACGAACAGTATCGAGAGATGTGAAAATCGTGACGTTGTTCTCCGTTGCCGTGCGGCGGATCTGAACGCCGTCCTCATAGTGCACGCCGGAGAGAATGGCGCGGGTATTGATGATGTAGCTCACATAGCCGGCGCGGATGGAGTCCAGAATCTCCGTGCTGCCTTCCGACAGCTTTCCGCGGATTCTGGTACGGATTCCGTGATCCTTCATGAACTGGCCGGTGAGGGAAGTGGCCTCAATGTTGAAGCCCATATCATAGAAGCGGCGGACAAGGGGAAGCGCCTCTGCCTTGTCTTCATCCGCCAGGGTGACCAGAACGGTACCGTAGTTTTTGAGCTCGATTCCGCTGGCAATCAGTGCCTTGTAAAGGGCGCGGGAGAGTTTGTTGTCGTATCCGATGGCCTCACCGGTGGATTTCATCTCCGGGCTGAGATAGGCATCAAGACCCTTGATCTTGTTGAAGGAGAAGACGGGAACTTTGACGTAATAGCGCTTTTTCTCCTCGGGATACAGGCTGAAGAAGCCCTGTTCCTTCAGACTCTTACCCAGGATGACCTCCGTTGCGATGTCTGCAAGGGAGTATCCGGTTGCCTTGGACAGGAAGGGAACCGTGCGGGAGGAGCGGGGATTGACTTCAATGATGTAGACATTCTCATCCTTGTCCACAATGAACTGAATGTTGAACAGGCCGACAATGCCGATGCCGGGGCCGAGTTTCTTGGCGTACTGCAGGATAATTCCCTTTACCTTGTCGGAGATGGAGAAAGAGGGGTAGACGCTGATGGAGTCGCCGGAGTGAACGCCCGTACGCTCCACAAGCTCCATGATACCGGGGACAAACACATCTCTGCCGTCGCAGATGGCGTCGACTTCCACTTCCTTGCCCTGGATATACTTGTCCACAAGAACCGGCTTGTCCACGTCCACTTCCACGGCGGTTTTCAGATAATGACGGAGCATGGTCTCGTTTGCCACAATCTCCATGGCACGGCCGCCCAGAACGAAGCTGGGACGAACCAGAACGGGGTATCCGATTTCGGCTGCAGCGCGGACGCCGTCCTCAATGTTGGTGACCGCAGTGCCGCGGGGCTGGGGAATGTTCAGGCTGTGGAGAAGCTTTTCAAAGCTGTCCCGGTTTTCGGCGCGTTCGATGGCTTCGCAGTCTGTGCCGATGATATTGACATTCCGGAGCATCAGGGGCTCAGCCAGGTTGATCGCGGTTTGTCCGCCAAGAGAGGCGATAACGCCTTCCGGCTGCTCGAAGTCTACAATGGCCATCACATCTTCCGGTGTGAGCGGCTCAAAGTAAAGCTTGTCTGCAGTTGTATAGTCCGTGGAAACAGTTTCCGGGTTGTTGTTGATAATGATCGCCTCATAACCGGCACGCTTGATGGTCTGCACCGCATGGACTGTGGAATAGTCAAATTCCACACCCTGTCCGATGAGGATGGGGCCGGCACCGAGCACCAGAATCTTCTTTTTGTCCGTAAGTCTGGAGTCATTCTGTCCGCTGTAGGAGGAGTAAAGATAGGCAATGTACTTTCCGGTATGAAGGGTATCCACCATGCGGAAGACGGGAACGATGCCTTTTTCCTTGCGCAGGTGATAGATGGAGATCTCGTCCACATTCCAGAGAGCGGCAATCATCTTGTCTGAAAAGCCCATCTTCTTGGCCTGGAGCAGAATGTCAAGATCCATGGGATGATCCCGAAGGGTATTTTCCATCTGAACGATTTTCTGAATGGATTCCAGGAACAGTTCCGTGATCATAGTGACGCGATGCAGCGTTTCCACGCTGGTGCCGAGGCGCAGAAGCTGCGCAATGGCGAAAATATTGTCGCTGCGGAATTCGGAAATGTAGTCCAGAAGTTCCTGCTCGCTCATGCTGTCGAATTTCGGGAGGTGCAGATGATGTACGCCGATTTCCAGAGAACGTACGGATTTGAGAGTGCATTCCTCCAGATTGGAGCCGATGCCCATGACCTCTCCGGTGGCCTTCATCTGTGTGCCGAGGGTGTTGGGAACTTCCGTGAATTTATCAAAGGGGAAGCGGGGGAATTTCGCCACAATATAGTCAAGACTGGGCTCGATGGCGGCGGTTCCGCCTGCGACCGGAATATCCTCAAGCGCCATGCCGAGAGCGATTTTTGCGGTGACTCTGGCAATGGGATAGCCGCTTGCCTTGGAGGCCAGGGCGGAGGAGCGGGAAACACGGGGATTGACTTCAATCAGGAAGTATTCCGAAGAAGTGGGATTCAGAGCAAACTGCACATTGCAGCCGCCTTCGATTTTCAGTTCCCGGATAATCTTGATTGCGGAATCATTGAGCATCTTCAGATCCTTGTCGTTCAGGGACAGAATCGGAGCAACCACGATGGAGTCACCGGTGTGGACACCGACGGGATCCACATTTTCCATACCGCAGATGGTGATTGCCGTGTCATTGGAATCCCGCATGACTTCGAATTCGATTTCCTTGTAGCCTTTCACGCTCTTTTCCACCAGAACCTGATGGACAGGGGAGAGCTTGAAGGCATTCAGCGCGATATCATAGAGTTCCTGCTCGTTTTCCGCGAAGCCACCGCCGGTGCCGCCCAGCGTGAAAGCCGGACGAAGAACGACGGGATAGCCGATATCCAGCGCAGCCTTTTTCGCCTCCTCGATGGAGTAGGTGATTTCGGAAGGAATAACCGGCTCGCCGATGGATTGGCACATTTCCTTAAACAGCTCACGGTCTTCCGCGCGTTCAATACTGTCGGAACTGGTTCCAAGAAGCTCCACACCGCACTCTCTGAGGATGCCTTTGCGCTCCAGCTGCATGGCCATATTCAGGCCGGTCTGACCGCCGATGCCGGGGACAATGGCATCCGGACGCTCGTAGCGGAGAATTTTCGCAATGTATTCCAGAGTCAGAGGCTCCATGTAGACCTTGTCCGCGATGGAAGTGTCGGTCATGATGGTGGCGGGATTGGAATTGACCAGAACCACTTCATAACCCTCTTCCTTTAGGGCAAGGCAGGCCTGTGTGCCCGCATAATCAAATTCGGCAGCCTGACCGATGACGATGGGGCCGGAGCCGATGATCAGCACTTTTTTAATGTCCGTTCTTTTTGCCATGTTCGATTCCTCCGTTTTCCTGATAGACTGTCTGCCCATGGCAGACGGTTTGTTTGCATGTTCCGTATACCTCCATGCCCGCAAAGGGGGTTGCGCGGCCCATGGAGACAAATTTTGACGGGTCAATTACGTAGGACTCACTGAGGTCCCAGATGGAGTAGTCGTCCTGCAGGGGAATTCCAAATCGTCGCCGCGGATTGCGGCTCAGCAGATCCGTCAGCTTTGACAGAGTCAGAATCCCGGGAAGGACCAGCTTCGTATACAGAACCGGAAACGCGGTTTCCAGTCCCACAATCCCAAAGGGACTGCCTTTGAGTCCTTTTGACTTTTCCTCTGCGCTGTGAGGCGCATGGTCGGTTGCAATCATCTCAATGGTGCCGTCCAGGATCCCTTCCAGAAGCGCCTGCTGATCCGAGGCAGACCGGAGCGGCGGGTTCATTTTGAATCTGCCGTCCTCCTGAAGATCAGAATCATTAAGAGTCAGATAGTGGGGAGCTGTTTCGCAGCTGACATCCACGCCTGTTTTCTTTGCCTGACGGATCAGTTCAACGCTCTGCGCGCAGGAGACGTGACATACGTGGTAGCGCACGCCGGTCTTTGCGGCAAGATCCAGATCTCTGGCGATCGGTCCCCATTCACTTTCAGAGCAGATGCCCGCATGGCCATGCGCGGCGGCGTAGGCTCCTTCGTGAATGTAACCGCCCCGAAGAAGCCGGTTGTCTTCACAATGTGCGGCAATGATCTTTCCGAGTTCTTTTGCGGTCCTCATCGCTTCCAGCATCATCTCTTCCGACTGCACGCCCCTGCCGTCATCGGAAAAGGCGATAACGTCCGGCGCGAGTCCGGCCAGGTCCGCGAGAGCATCGCCTTTCTCCCCAACGGTTATTGCACCGTAGGGAAGAACCTGTATGCAGGCGTCCTTCCGGATCAGATCAAGTTCCGGCTGCAGATTCTCAGGGGAATCCGGCACCGGGTTCAGATTCGGCATGGCGCATACTGCCGTGTAGCCGCCGGCAGCTGCTGCATTGGATCCGGAGCGGATGGTCTCCTTATAAGAAAAACCCGGCTCACGAAAGTGCACATGCACATCGCAGAAGCCGGGAAACAGGAGAATTGAGGAAGAATTGAACAGGGAAGCGGCCCCCTCGTTCAGAACGGGAAGCTGGGAAGACTGATCCAAGCCACAGGACTGAATGTGATTGTTCCGTGCCATAGCTGCCTCCTTCCAGATATGAAAAAAACCTTGCCGCAGACCGGCAGGGCTTCGCGTTCTCATGAGCATTTCCTGCCGAAGCGGAAACCGCCGCTCAAGTTGCAATAAGTATAGTATTCAGCCGGTACCTTGTCAATTGATTTTTCCTCGTCCTGGCATAATTCGGCAAAAGGGGAAAAGCCGAAGCTTTTCCCCTGAATACTTTTGTCAGATTCGGCAATGGGCCTCAGCTGATCTTCAGCGTCTCCCAAAGCGTAGTGATGTAGCTCAGCGTATCCGGATCCAGATTGCGGTAGGCGTACTCGTTGTAGAGCTCGGAGAAATTCTCAATGCCGGGGTAGAGAATGGCAATGGCATCTTCGCCCAGTTCTTCCTGATAGTCCTCACTGTCGTAAACAAGGGAGTTGGGGGAGGCGTAATAGATGTACTCGGCGTTCGCGATTGCAGGCTCCTCAGAAAGCATATAGTTGATGAAGATCTCTGCCAGTTCCTTGTTCTGGCAGCAGGAGGGGATGCACATTGCGTCCACAAAGTAATTGGTGCGTTCGGGATAATAGAACTGCAGGTCCACGGAATCGCTCTGATTGTCGAGCATGGTGAAGTAGTCGCCGGCGTAGTAGGCTGCAATGGCCGCCTCACCGGACTCCATCATGTTGTAGACCTCATCCATGACATAACTCTTGATCATGGGAGACTGGGTCTTGAGCTCCTGCAGAGCGGCATCCCAGTTGGCGTGATCTGTGCTGTTTACATCCAGCCCAAGCTTATACTGTGCGGTGGCAAAGGCGTCGCGGGAATTGTTGAACTGCAGAATGTTGCCTGCATACTTCTCATTCCACATCAGATCCCAGTCGCCGACATCCGCCTCATCGACCACGTTGGCGTCATAGATAATGCCGACAACGCCGTAGGTGTAGGGAACCGTATACTGGTTGTCAGGATCATAGTAAAGACCGCGGAAGCTCTCGTCAATATACTGATAGTTGGGGATGTTGTCGTAATTCAGAGGAAGAAGCATCCCTTCGTCCTTCATTCTTGCAATCATATAGTCGGAGGGAATGATCACGTCATAGCTGACAGCGCCGCTGGACAGCTTTGCATACATATCCTCATTGCTCTGATAGGTGGTATAGCGCACGGTGATCTTGGCTCCGTAGGTCTGCTGATACCATTCCTTGAACGCAGCGATGGTGTCCAGGGTGCCTTCGGATCCGTCGGAGATGTATTCGCCCCAGTTGTACACATTCAGGACAAGGGACTTGGATTTGCCGCAGGAGGACAGAGTCAGCAGAGCGCTGAGCATAAGCACAAGGCTCAGGAGGACGCAGATTGTTTTCTTCATGGATTTATAGCTCCTTTTTTGCATGATTTGCTTTCTTTCTGGATCTGGCTTCCCGGATCGTCTGTGCCGTGTTGGCATCGAAGACGTTGGAGAGAAGCAGCAGTGCCAGAATCACGAAGAAGATGATGGTTGCGAGGGCGTACATCTTCGGAGTGACGGTTTTCTTTGTCATGTTATAGATGCGGATGGGAAGAGTCTGGAAACCGTTTCCCGTTGTGAAATAGCTGATGACAAAGTCGTCCAGGGACAGGGTGAAGGCCATGATGAGTCCCGTTATGATGCCAGGCATGATTTCGGGAACTTCTACCTTAAGAAAGGCCTTGATCGGTGTGCAGCCGAGATCCATGGCGGCTTCCGGAAGCGAAGCGTCCATCTGCTGGATTTTCGGCAGCACCTGAAGAATGACATAGGGCAGGCAGAACGTAATATGGGCGATGAGCATGGTGCCGAAGTTCAGGCTTGTTGCGGCTCCGAAGAAACGGCCGACAAAGACGAACATCAGCATAAGGGAGATGCCGGTGATAATATCCGGGTTGATCATGGGAATATTAGTAACCGCATCCATGGCAACGCGAAGATAACGCTTTTTCAGCCGATGCATGCCGACCGCTGCGGCAGTGCCCATGACGGTGGAGATGATGGAGGCGCTGACCGCGAGGATCAGTGTGTTCTTCACGGAACTCAGGGTTTCCGAATCACGGAAGAGTTCCCGGTACCAGTGCATAGAGAAGGAGGAGAACACGCTCAGACTCTTGGAAGAGTTAAAAGAGAAAACCAGGAGAATCGCGATCGGCGCAAAGAGAAAGAGAAGAATCAGCGCTGTGTAGATTCTGGAGACATGCTTCATTTCGACTCAAACCTCCTCTCACGCGGTAGCACGCTTGTTGGCGGCGCGCTGCATGACAGCCATGCAGATAAGAAGAATCACCATGAGAATGAAGGCGATGGCGGCGGCGAAGTGAAGATTATTCGCCGTATACTGGCTCTCAATGGCGTCGCCAATAAGATAGAACTTTCCGTTGCCCAGTTTCTGGGAGATGTAGAAGGTGCTGATAGAAGGAATAAGCACCATGGTAATGCCGGAAATGACGCCGGGAAGGCTGAGAGGCCAGATCACACGGCGCAGAACGCCGATTCCATTGCAGCCCAGGTCATGAGCCGCTTCGATGAGCTTGATGTCCATCTTGGCCATAACGGAATAGATGGGAAGAATCATATAGGGGAAGTAGTCATAGACCATGCCGATAACAACAGCTGACTCTGTTCCGATGATATGAATTTTCCCAAGTCCCAGCATGCCGAGCAGTCCGTTGAAAATGCCGGTATCCTGCAGGATTGTCATCCATGCGTAGGTGCGGATTAGGAAATTCATCCACATGGGGATCATAATCAGGGTGATGAGAATGCCCTGCGTCTTCGGGGATGCGCGCGAGATCAGATACGCAAAAGGATAGCCGAACACGAGGCAGATGATGGTGGAGATCACGGCAAGCTTGAGAGAACGGCCGAAAATCAGCAGATAGGTATGAACCATTCTGGTTCCGTTCTCATCTGAGATTTCAGAAGTTGCCTTGAAGAACCGGAGAATATTCTCGGTTGTGAAGTGAAAAGCCGAGTCGGTAAATGCATAGTATGCCACAAAGATCAGGGGTACGAGAATGAAGAGAACCGCCCAGAAGGAGTATGGAGTCAGTGCCAAACGCCGAATCAGGGCAAGATTCCGGTTGGAGCGTTTCAGATTCAATGTTACTCCTCCTCCGCATTCAGTTCCGCGTCAGAGAGCTCATCAAGCTCGTTGGAGAAGGAGGAGTAATCTCCAAACATGCCGGAGTACTCGGATTTGTGCATGATATGGATGGCTTCCGGTTCGATGAAAAGACCGATGTGAGAGCCGACAGGCTCGAAATCCGTGGTCTGGATCATCCATTTGAAGCCGTTGATATCCACGATGATTTCATAATGAACGCCGAGGAATGTGACGGAGGTGACTACGCCTTCCAGCATGCCCTTGTCGACCGGGACGATATCCACATCTTCCGGACGAACAACCACATCAACTGGCTCACGCTCTTCAAAACCGAAGTCAACGCACTCAAAATCGTGACCAGAGAACCGGACCAGGCGGTCACGAAGCATAATCCCGTCAACAATATTGCTTTCTCCGATGAAGTCGGCAACGAAAGCGTTCTTCGGCTCGTTGTAGATATCCATGGGAGTGCCAATCTGCTGGATCTGGCCTTCGCTCATGACAACAACCGTGTCAGACATGCTCAGGGCTTCTTCCTGGTCATGTGTGACGAAAATGAAGGTGATTCCCATTGCCTTCTGAATGTTTTTCAGCTCCTGCTGCATGTCCTTGCGAAGCTTCAGATCCAGGGCGGCAAGAGGCTCATCGAGAAGGAGAACCTTTGGACGGCCGACCAATGCCCGCGCGATTGCCACACGCTGCTGTTGTCCGCCGGAGAGACTGGTGACAGAACGCTTTTCAAAGCCGGTCAGGGCGACCATTTTCAGCATCTCATCCACGCGCTCCCTGATCTCCTGCCTGCCAACCTTCTTTTCACGAAGCGGAAATGCAACGTTTTCAAAGACATTCAGGTGAGGGAAGAGTGCATAGCGCTGGAAGATGGTGTTGACGTTCCTTTTATGGGGAGGCAGATCCTGAATATCGCGGCCCATAAAGATGACATCGCCCTCATCCGCCGTCTCAAAACCGGCAATGATTCGAAGCGTGGTGGTCTTTCCACAGCCGGAAGGGCCGAGTAGCGTCAGAAACTCGTTGTCGTTGATGTACAGATTGATATTATCAAGTACTTTCTTCCCGTCATAGGACTTGGAAACGTTTTTTAATTCGATCAGCTTATCCATGTCCGGCCTCCAAAAGAAAAAGGTGATGCATGCATAACAAGCATACATCACCTGAACACGACATGGGAAAGACCGTACGAATTGGTCCGTCTTCCGTCTCAATGGGTTTTCGAGTCTATATAGCAAAGATTACTTTTACTACTCTTATTGACCATTTCACAAGTTTTGTATGCAGCTGCACACTGGTTTATAGTAACCAACTTTCATGAAACTGAGCTTTTAACTCAATCAATAAGGCAACGAAAGTTGCCACCGCACCTGCGGTTCATCGGCATTCGACCCGGCTGTCCGTCTGGCCTTGGCTGCAGATTCTGCAGCGGTCGCATCTTGCTTTGGAATACTCCAATTGAGACGCCTTATTCTAGCAATTTCGAATGTTTGTGTCAATCTATTTTCGATAAATCGGGAGATTGTGAATAAATCAGGGATTTTGGAGACGCCCTTTTATGTATTTCGTCACGGAAGAGTCAGAAACGGGTGCAAGCAACGAAAAAAACCGCCTCGCCGAAGGGCGGGGCGGTGGGGAATCAGATTCGGGTTATACAATGCGTCTTGCGCCTACATAGCGGACAGAATAGTAGCTGTTGTCCAGATCGGTGATCTTGACACCGCCGCTGGCAGCGTGAACAAACTGATTGCCGCCGATATAGATGCCGACGTGTGTTGCGGTTTCAGAGGAATAATAGGTGTTTCCGAAGAAGACCAGATCGCCGGGTGCCAACTCAGAAATACCGACTGCGTATCCGTTCTCCATCTGTGCATTTGCAATGCGGTTCAGTGTATAGCCGAACTGCTTGTAGACATACTGCGTAAAGCCGGAGCAGTCAAATCCGCTGGTGGTGGTTCCACCCCAGACATAGGGGACACCAAGATAATTCTGCGCGAAAGTCGCAATCTGCTCACCGGCAGAGATCACAACTGTTGTGGCAACTTCGCCGCCGACGCCGGAGGAGTTCTCCTCAGGGGCAGAGCCTAGATCCAGAAGATCCGACCGCACATAACCGATGTAGTCGCCGATCGTGATCTTGAACCATCCGTCATGGATTCCGATGATGTTGACTTCGGTACCGAAACTGAGCTGAGTGATCATGGGAGCTTCCGTTGTGGGAGCTTCGCGCATGTTCACGAGGGTGCTGTTGATAAAACCGCTGCCCAGATCCACAGTCTCGACAGATTTGAAGGAGAGGTATTCACCGTACATGTAGCCGGTTTTCAGATTGTAATCCACCTGATACCAGTCGCCTTCCTGGCTGATCACGACAACCGTGTCACCCAGAGGTGCAGTTGCAAGAATGGCGGAATCGGTCGACGGCGCCTCACGGAGACGAAGCGAGCTTGCATCCACAACAGTAGCAACGCCGGTTTTCATTTCAGTATCCGCTGCAAAGGCCACAGCAGTAACCGCCGCGACGGTAACACATGCCAGAGCGGCTTTTCTCAGAATGGAATGAAAATCTAACATTGGTAAGAACCCCCGTTATTTGCTTGATTCTTATTTTTTCGCAAGTGCCCGTTCCAACCAGACACTTCCAAGATCGAGAGCAGTGTAGAAGCCCTCTTTTTCGCTTTTTTTGACAACACGGTCTCTCGCTTTTGCATTCGGATCTGTCAGCTGGAGCTGAACGGAGACTTTACTTGCGGCTTTGATGTCATTTACATCCTTGGTCTCAAGAATCTGAAGCATTACGATGTACTCATCGGCCATGGAACCGTAGTAAACCAGATTGTCTTTGCGCATCAAGGGACGTCCCTTGTAGGTCAGCATATTATTGTCAGCCATATGTCCTCCTGATTTGTAACCAATTGTAACACTTTGTATCCAGATTGTCAACAGTAAATCTTACTAGAAATTCCGTTGGACGGAATTTCAGTCGAAAAGGTAGTGGCGTACGAGTTCTGCAAGAAGTTCGTCACGGTCAACTTTGACAATCAGACTCCGGGCATTATTGAAATTGGTAATATAGGTAGGATCCTCGCTGAGGATGTAACCTACAATCTGGTTAATGGGATGATAACCCTTCTCACTCAGAGAGTTGTAGACGGAGGTGAGAATCTGTTTCATTTCATCTTTATGATCCACCGGAAACACAAATTTGATGGTATTATCGTTCAACGATATCCCTCCCTGTTAAATATTATGTCACTTTATTATAATCGCTTTTGTAGGGATTGTAAAGCCTATTCTCGATTATTTTTGAGCGAAAAAAGAAAAAATACAGCAGAAATCGGGAAAAAACCGAAAAAAAGGCATTCCGTAATCACATGGAATGAAATTATGGCCGAACATTATGTGTTCTACTCAGCCGGAAAACACAGCATCCTGTATTTTTGCTGTTCACACAGGGAAATCCTTCTGCCGTGTGTTTTTCATCCTTGGATAAGAAAAAACGGGCAATCGAAACAACTCAGCACGGAATCTGCGGACAGAAAGGCCCCCGGTGAAAGCAGAGAATCGAAGTTCTGCTTTCGCCAGGGGCCTTTTATGTCCCGGTTCCGTTTCCGGAATCAGCGGAGGACGGCGTTGAGTTCTTCTGACAGTTTCTTCAGAACATTGGATACAACACCGTCTGAGTCAGCATCGGTGAGCGTCCTGTCGTCCGCACGCAGTTCCAGAGAGAATGCGACGCTCTTTTTGCCGGCAGGGACGCTGCCGCCGCGGAATACATCAAAGAGGCTGACTTTCCGAAGCAGTTGTCCGCCCGCGGAGAGAATGCATTTTTCAAGAGCAGCGACCGTAACAGGCTCCTCGCAGACCACAGCGATGTCACGGGTGACTGCCTGATACTTCGGCAGGGGATGATAGACTGCTTCCGGCGCAAGGACCTTTGCAATGTCGGAGAAATTGATCTCGGCGACATAGGTGTCGCAGTCAAGATCATAATTTGCGGCTGTAAGAGGATGAATCTGACCGAGAAGGCCGAGATAGATGCCGTCAACACTGACACTGGCACAGCGACCCGGATGGAAAATGGGGTTGTCCGTTACAGGAGCGAATTCCGGCTCTTTTGCGCCGACAGCCTGCAGAACAGTTTCCACAGCTCCTTTGAGTGCATAGAAATCCATCTTTCCGCCGTATGCACCGAGAAGAAGCATCTTGGGCTCTTCCGGGAGACGCTGACCGTCTTTCGGCAGATAGACCTTTGCCAGCTCGTAGAGACGAACCTGCTGCGCGTGATAGGAATCATTGCGGGAGAGTACTTCCAGCATGCTGGGAATAGCGGTGGTACGCATCACGCTCCGGTCCTCGCCGAGGGGGTTCAGAATCCGGATGGTTCGGCGCAGGGGAGAGTCGGCAGGAAGCCGAAGACTGTCGAACATGGCGGGCGATCCGAAGGAGTAGGTCATGATCTCGTCATAGCCCATTCCGCGGCAGGCGGTACCGGCCTTCCGCTCCAGCACTTCCGCCTGGGACAGTCTGCCCTGTGTGGTGGAACCCTGGAACATGGTTGTCGGCATCTTGTTGTAGCCGTACAGGCGGCCGACTTCTTCCGCAAGATCCGCCATGCAGCGGAGATCCGGACGCCAGCTGGGAACCTGGACCATGCCGTTTACAACAGGAATCTCAAGCCGGTTGAGATAGGATACCATCTCAGATTCGGGGAGATTCAGGCCGAGAAGGCGGTTGATTTTCTCCGGCTCAAGAGGGAGCTCCACTGGTTCGGGGACATAGTTGAGTACGTCGATCACACCGTCGACCACTTCACCGGCACCAAGTAGCTCAACCAGTTCACAGGCGCGATTGACGGCGGGAAGCGTGTTGAGAATATCCAGGCCTTTCTCGAATTTCGCAGAGGCCTCAGTCCGCATGCCCAGTGCGAGAGCTGTCTGGCGGATGGATGTACCGTCGAAATTGGCGCTTTCGAAGACCACGTCCACAGTATCATCAACGATCTCGGAGTTTTCACCGCCCATGATGCCTGCGAGGCCAACCGGCTTTTCCGCATCGGCGATGACCAGCATGCCGGGCTTAATCGGACGGTCCACGCCGTCAAGCGTCCGCATGGTGTCGCCTTCCACGGCGCGGCGGACAACGATGTGGCCGTTCACGTAACGGTAGTCGAACGCGTGCATGGGCTGACCATACTCCAGCATGACGTAATTGGTGATATCCACAATATTATTGATGGGACGTACGCCGGATGCGCGAAGGCGCTGGCGCATCCACTTGGGACTGGGTGCAATTCTGACATTGCGCACCATACGTGCAGTGTAGCGAGGGCACAGGTCCTCAGCCTGTACATCCACATCCAGAAGGTCCGTAAGAGTGCCTTCTCCGCCGCCCTTTACCACAGGCTCATGGAGCTTAAGAGGCTTCTCAAATGTTGCCGCAACCTCACGCGCGAGTCCGATGACGCTGAAGCAGTCGGGGCGGTTGTTTGTGATTTCAAATTCAACGACAGAATCGTCATTTCCGATGACTTCGTTGATGTCCTGACCGATGGAGCAGTCCTCCTGAAGAATCCAAAGACCGTCCTCAGCCGCATAGGGGAAATCGTTGCGGGTCAGCCCCAGTTCCTGAATGGAGCAGAGCATTCCGTTGGAAAGAACGCCGCGAAGCTTGCCCTTCGTGATCTTAACGCCGCCGGGAAGCGTGGAATTGTGCAGTGCCACCGGAACAAGGTCGCCGACTTTCTGATTCTGAGCACCGGTAACGATTTGAACAAGATCGGGCTGCCCCACGTTGACCTGGCAGACCCACATGTGATCGGAATTCTCGTGGCGGACCATCTCTTCAATCCGGCCAACGACCACGTTGCTGATCTCCGCATCCAGTCTTGTAGTGAGCTCCACCTTGGAACCGGAGAGTGTCATGGCCTCGTCAAATTCTCTGTCCGTCGCTTCAATCTGGACAAATTCCTTCAGCCAGTTTCTGGATAAATTCATGATGAGACCTCCTTCTTAAAACTGTTCGAGGAACCGAACGTCATTTTCAAAGATCAGGCGCATATCGCTGATCGCGAATCTCCGCATCGCCATACGTTCCAGGCCGACGCCGAATGCAAAGCCGGAGTAGACTTCCGGATCAATCCCGCAGCCAGCGAGAACTTTCGGGTGAACCATGCCGGCGCCAAGAAGCTCAATCCAGCCCTCGCCCTTGCAGGTTCGGCAGCCGGCTCCGTGGCATTCGAAGCACTGAACATCCACTTCGCAGCTGGGTTCCGTGAACGGGAAGTGGTGGGGACGGAAGCGGACGACGGCGTCCGGACCGTAGAGCGCTTTGACCATCTGCTCCAGGCAGCCTTTCAGGTCTGTCATGGTGATGCCCTTGTCTACCACCAGACCTTCCATCTGATGGAACATGGGGGAATGGGTTGCGTCCACTTCGTCCTTGCGGTAGACGCGGCCGGGTGCAAACATGCGGATGGGCGGCTGCTGAGTCTCCATGACGCGGATCTGGATGGGGCTTGTCTGGGTACGAAGGAGAACCTCATCGTCCTCTGTAACATAGAAGGTATCGGAATGGTCTCTGGCGGGATGACCTTCCGGGGTGTTCAGGCGGGTAAAGTTGTAATCCGAAAGCTCCACTTCGGGACCGTCAACAATATCAAAACCCATGCCGACAAAGACATCTTTGACTTCATCGAGCGCTAGATTCATGGGATGCCGATGTCCCTGTGGAATTCTGGTGCCGGGAACCGTTACATCCAGCGTCTCGCTTCTGAGCTTTGCCTCAAGCAGTTTTGCCTTGAGCACGTTTCTGCTGGCATCGAGCTTCTGCTCGATTTCGGCGCGGACCGTATTGGCAAGCTGACCCATGACAGGACGTTCCTCTGCAGAGAGGCCGCCCATCATTTTCAGGACAGCTGTCAGTTCTCCTTTTTTGCCGAGAAACTGCACGCGCAATGCCTCGAGCTCTTCCGGGGAAGCGGCCTGTTCAAGGGCTTTCATTGCCGCAGTGCGGATCTGTTCCAGTTGCTGCTTCATACTCTTCTATAACTCCTTTGTGGTGAGAATTTCATCGGGATGGGGCAAAAAAAGACCTCCGTCCCATGGGGACGAAGGACACAGTGCCTCCGCGGTACCACCCGCAATTCGCCTGACAGCGCACTTGAAACCGTTAACGGAGTTATCCGGCGCGCCCTACTCTGGTTCAGGCGGCAGCTCACGGGAGAAAGCCCTGATGCGTCCCGCTGGATGGTTCTCAGCACCCCATCCTCTCTGAAAGCGGGGGACCCGCATTGGACGGCCCGGTCACAGCTTTTTTCAAAGATCCCGCTTACTTTAACACAGGATTTCCGATTTGACAAGTGTTTTTCCTTCGTCTATAATGAGAAAAAATCTGCCTGACGGAGGCGTATGTTTGTGATCTATGAGGATGTGCTCGTGGAGCATCTGGTGAAGCATAAACCGACTGTCGTGAACATTCTGATTAAGATCGGCGCAATTCTTCTTGGACTGGTTGTCACGTTTACAGCGTGGCTGATCACGCCGACCTACAGCTATCTTCTGTTCACGGCTGCATGGGTCGCGGCTTATTTCCTGTTTATCTTTCAGAATTACGAATTCGAGTACATCTACTCTTCCGGTGATCTGTATATCGACCGCATCACGGCAAAGCGGCGCCGCAAGCGTCTTCTTTCGGTTTCCATGGACTCTGTTGTGCTTCTTGCACCCTGTGATGAAGCGCATGAGCATCTCATGAACACTGTAAATCCGGTAAAAACAGCGGACTGCTCACCTTCCCGGAAGGATGAAAACAGGTGGTTCCTGGTTGCCAAGACCTCTGCCGGAGACCAGTCCATGCTGATTTTCTCACCCAGTGAACGGATGCTGACGGAGCTCAGAAAAGCGCTGAAAGACAAGGTGCGTGCATGAATGTTTATCTGCCTGAAGATATGAAGGCGATTGACCGGGCTGCGATTGAGAAGCTCGGCATTTCGTCTGTCCTGCTCATGGAAAATGCTGCCAGAGCACTGGCGGAG
The DNA here is from genome assembly GCA_017516005.1 of Oscillospiraceae bacterium. GTDB lineage: Bacteria > Bacillota > Clostridia > Oscillospirales > Oscillospiraceae > SIG488. The sequence goes on from JAFWDU010000013.1 coordinate 33,829, forward strand.
ACTGCGTGCGAACACCTGCAGGACCGGAAAACAGAGACCTGGTTTCTCTGCGGAACAGGCAACAACGGCGGCGACGGCATTGCCGCCGCCCGTTTTTTGCTGGAAGCCGGCTATCCGGTACGCTGCTTTCTTCTTGGCAGGGAAGAAGCACTTTCACCGGACGCGTCGGAAATGCTCCGGAGACTGCGTGACAGCTGGGGAGATATTGAACCCTTTACACCGGAACTGAAAGGATCACCTGGCGTGATTGTTGACGCCATGTTCGGCTTCAGTTTCCATGGTGCCCTCCGCGGCGAGTATCTGGAGGCTGCCAGGTGGATCAACCGCTCCGGCGCTTTTGTAATTGCCTGCGATCTGCCCAGCGGAGTGGATCCCAGAACCGGAAAAGTGGAATCCGAGGCAGTTCGTGCAGACTGCACGGTGACCATGACGGGATTCAAGACGGGACTGCTTCTGGCGCCAGGATCGGAATACGCCGGCAGGGTGGAGGTTGTCTCCATTGGGATTCCGGAAGCAGCGCTGGTACGGAAACCTGTGGCGAAAGTAACACAGATTCAGGATGCGGCAGCCTGCTATCCGCGGCGGCCGAGAAACTCCCACAAGGGGAACTACGGAAAGGTTCTACTGCTCTGCGGAAGTGAAGGCTTTACGGGAGCAGCTGCCCTTGCCGCAAAGGCTGCGCTCCGCGCGGGTTCCGGACTTGTATATCTTGGTGTTCCAAGATCCGTTTATCCCATTCTCGCTTCGAAGCTGGATGAAGCGGTTGTTTTCCCCCTTGCGGACAGGGAGGGGCATTTTTCAAGAGATGCGCTGCCAGAAATCGCAAAACGGCTGGATGGAATGGATGCGTGTCTGATTGGCCCGGGACTTGGCCGCAGCTGGGATGTGCAGACCATGGTGCGGGAGATGATGACCTGGATCCAATGCCCCACGGTGGTTGACGCGGACGGATTGAACGCACTTGCAGAGGAACCGGAGGAGATCCGCCGCGCATATGCGCCTCTGGTGCTGACGCCCCATGACGGGGAACTCTCCAGACTGGGAGCTGCTCCCGAGCCTGGCGCGCGTCTCGAAGGCGCGAAAATATTCGCGAAAACGCACGATGTCACACTTCTATTAAAAGGCTTCAGGACGATCATCACGGACGGCACACAGACCTATGTCAATCCGACCGGAAATCCTGGCATGGCAGTGGGCGGCTCCGGAGATGTGCTCTCCGGTATTCTGGTCAGCCTGCTTGGAAGAGGGATCTCTCCGGTCCAGGCTTCCGCTGCAGCCGCATGGATTCACGGAGCGGCTGGAGATCTGGCCGCCTCAGAGTTCGGTGAAGCATCCATGCTCCCGACAGACCTGATTACGAAAATTCCGGATGTGATCCGACCTTTGGAAACCATTTGACGCATTTTGTCCGGATTCTGTCCGGAACATTAGACGCAAAATTACGTTCAGGAGGCGTTTTGCCTTGGAATATCAGAAGAAGACCTGGGTTGAGGTGGACCTGGACCGACTGGCGCATAATTATCATGTGATCCGTTCCGCCATCCCGGATCAGACCCGTTTTTTGGGTGTGGTCAAAGCCGATGCATACGGCCATGGTGCCGTGCCGGTCAGTCTCCATCTTCAGGAGCTGGGAGCTGACTATTTCGCTGTTTCCAATCTGGATGAGGCGATTCAGCTACGCCGGGGCGGAATTGACCGCCCGATCCTGATTCTGGGGTATACACCGCCAGAATTCGCAATTGAGATGACTCTGCTGAAGATTACGCAGGAGGTTCACAGCCTGGAGTATGCGAAAGCACTCTCCAAGAGCCTTCCTGTGGGACAGACGCTTCGTATTCATATCAAGCTGGATACGGGAATGTCACGGCTGGGCTTTTTCTCCTACGACAGGCCGGAGACGGCAGATGAGATCCGGGAGATCTCTGAGCTTCCGCATCTGCAGATTGAAGGCTGCCTGCAGCATTTTGCGGCAGCTGACGGAAGAAGTACGGACGATCGGGCATATACCAGGCTGCAGTACCGGAGATTCCAGGAAATGCTGGATCAGATCCGCGCCCTTGGCGTGGATCCCGGAATCTGCCATTGCGCAAACTCCGGTGCGGTAATTGATTATCCGGAATACGCCATGGATATGGTTCGGCCGGGCATTGCCACCTATGGTTTGTCTCCCAGTGAAGAACTCAGCGGCGTGCTGGACCTCAAACCGATTCTCAGCTGGAAGGCGAGCATCGGGCAGATCCGCAGTTTTCCCGCAGGTGTCAGTATCAGCTACGCCCGCACATTTACCACGGCGCGGCCCAGCCGGATCGCTGTTCTTTCCGTGGGATACGGCGACGGCCTTTCCAGGGCGCTGTCGAACGGATGGGAAGTAGTGCTGCACGGTAAGCGGGTACCGATTGTTGGAAGAATCTGCATGGATATGTGCATGATTGATGTGACGGACGTTCCGGAGACAAAGGTGGAGGATCCCGTTACCTTAATCAGCAGTGAAGCCACAGAAGGCATCACCGCTGAGGATATGGCGCAGCGCCTCGGAACGATCTCCTATGAAGTTCTGTGCGGTATCAGCAAACGCGTTCCCAGACTGTATCTTCGGAACGGGGAAGTAGCAGATGAACTGCGTTATATTGTCTGATTGGAATGCTGCACGTAAGTTTTCCTTGCATGTCAATGCCAAATCGGGTATAATGACTCGCGTAGGTTTACAGAAAATGACCTGTTTCATTTGAAAAGGTACGGAATTTTGCCCCTTTTCTGAAAATGGAGGAAATTATGTCTAAGAATAATCTTCTGTACAAGCTTCTTGCGCTTGTCGTGTCTGTAGCTGTAATTGCCGGCCTTGCCGTCTTTGCACTTGGCGCCGGATCGTCCGCGGGAACCAGTTCGGATCCCCTCGTTACGCTTAGCTACGTCAATGAAACATTCAAGAAAGAGCTTCTTGATGAAGTGCAGAAAAGAATCGACCTGAATCAGTATGATGTTGACAGCCAGATTGCCGCACTTGCAGAGAGTTTCTCCAGTTCTGTGGCCGCTTCTTCCGGCTATGCGGAGCAGACTCCGTACATGACAGTGGAGATTTCGGCGGGTAACACGCTGGATCTTCCTGCCGGCTCGGAATTCCTGGTGCTTTCCGGAAACGGAAAGGTCAGTGTCAATATGGCGGTTGACACCACTTCCGGTAAGAATCTTTCGCATTCTGATGCGATCTCTGAGAATCATTTCATTGTCTGTCCGGCAGACTGTCAGATTCAGGCATCGAGTGCCATGCGGATTCTGGTCAAGTGATCAGTGAAAAGGGAAGGCGTCCGTTCCGGACGCCTTTCGTGCATGATAGTGAGAGATTACTGGCTTTTTATCGAGATCAGCAGATGATTTCTATATTTTTTTTATTATAAATTAGTACAAAATTCATTCTTGACATGAAGTAGGATTTTCAGTATAATTGACAGGCCGCGTCGAAGAGGCTCAAAGCGAGATTATCTCCGCCTCCAGAGCGAGACTACAAATAAGGTAGGTGCAAAGAAATCATGCAGGCTATTATTGTCACAGGCGGCAAGCAGTACAACGTCTCTGAGGGCGATGTCCTCTACATCGAGAAGCTGAACTGCGAGGCGGGCGACAAGATCAGTTTCGACCAGGTTCTTGCGATCGTTGACGGAGAGAACTCCAAGTTCGGTACTCCCACGGTTGCCGGAGCAAAGGTGGAAGCCAGCGTCGTCAAGAACGGCAAGGGCAAGAAGATTTACGTCTTCAAGTATCGGCCGAAGAAGGACTCCAAGTCCATGCGCGGCCATCGTCAGCCGTATACCAAGGTGCAGATCGAGAAGATCGTGCAGTAATGACTACGGTTTCATTTAAAAACGAGCAGGGAAGAATCACTGGTTTTACCTGCGAAGGGCACTCCGGTTATGCGGAAGCCGGCGCGGATATCATCTGCGCGGCAGTATCTACGGCCGTCCAGTTTGCAACAGCCACCATCTGCGATGTGCTTGGTGTCAGCTGCAAGACGAAAGTAGACGAGGAAAACGCGCTGATCCGGCTCAGCCTTCCCGCTGTCTGCGAGGAGGAGGACGCCGCACAGGCGGTTCTCAGCGGAATGATGCTCACCCTGAGCGCCCTGCATGACGAGTATCCGGATTATATCGAAGTTTTGGAGGTGTAACTCTATGCTGAATATTGGCTTCCAGTTTTTTGCCCATAAAAAGGGCGGCGGCTCCACCAAGAACGGCCGTGATTCCGAGTCCAAGCGTCTTGGCGTGAAGCGTGCTGACGGTCAGTTTGTTCTGGCCGGCAATATCCTCGTGCGTCAGCGCGGCACTCATATCCATCCCGGTGTCGGCACCGGTATTGGCAGCGACGATACGGTTTATGCCACCATCGACGGCGTTGTCCGTTTTGAGCGCCTCGGCAGAGACCGCAAGCAGGTCTGTGTTTACGCTGTAGAGCAGTAAGGATTGACTGAAGCAGGCTCGGACATGTAGTTCGGGCCTGCTTTTTCCGTTTCGAGATGTTTCCTGAACGGTGCAGTTCGAGCGTACTGCAGTTTCGAAAGTTTCACTGACAAATCAGGCAGCGAAACCTGCGCCAGAAATTACCATAGAACAAGGGGGAATCCATATGCCTTCCAGCTTTGTGGATCATGTTACGATTACCGTTTCTTCCGGAAAGGGAGGAAACGGCGCTGTCGCATTCCATCGGGAAAAATATGTTGCCGCGGGCGGTCCCGACGGCGGAGACGGCGGCAACGGAGGCAATGTGATCCTTCAGGTGGCCGAGAATATGTCCACACTGATGGATTTCCGCTATCACCGGAAATATTCTGCCGGAGACGGTCAGGACGGAAGAGGTGCCAGATGCCGCGGAAAGAACGGCGAAGACTGCGTGATCCGCGTCCCAAGAGGTACCGTGGTCAAAGACGCGAAGACAAAAGCTGTCATTCAGGACATGACACAGACAGAAGAATTCGTACTCTGCAAGGGCGGCCGCGGCGGCTGGGGCAACCAGCATTTCGCAACCCCAACCAGACAGGTCCCGAATTTTGCCAAGCCGGGTCTTCCCGGCGTTACCAGGGAAGTGGAACTGGAACTGAAGCTTCTGGCGGATGTGGGTCTGGTCGGTTTTCCCAATGTTGGAAAGAGTACGCTCTTGACTGTGACTTCCAATGCCCACCCGAAAGTCGCAAACTATCACTTCACAACTCTGTTCCCGAATCTCGGAGTCATCTATGTTTCAGAAGGCGCAAGCTTTGTCATGGCAGATATCCCCGGTATTATCGAAGGCGCCTCAGAGGGGGCCGGCCTTGGCTACGAGTTCCTGCGGCATATTGACCGGTGCCGCCTGATGATTCATGTTGTGGATGTTTCGGGTTCCGAGGGAAGAGATCCGGTAGAAGATTTCCATGCCATTAACGCGGAGCTTTCGCAGTATTCCGAGGATCTTGCGCGGCGGCCGATGCTGGTGGCTGCGAACAAGGCGGATCTGCTTGCGCCGGACAGCGATAATCTGGAACGTCTTCGCGCTGCTGCAGAGGAGGCGGGATGTGATTTCTATGTCATCTCCGCAGCCACAACCTCCGGTACACGGGAACTCATGCAGGCAGCTGCCGCAAAGCTTGCCGCGCTTCCGCCCGTGCGCGTATATGAAGCGGACTATGTAGAGCCGGAGGTGGAAATCGTCAGCTCCGATGAGCTCACGATCCGGCACGAAGATGACCTGTGGATCATTGAAGGGGAATGGCTGCAGAGACTTCTCGGCAGCATCAATCTCAATGACTACGAATCGCTTGGATATATGGATCGCCGCCTGCGGGAATGCGGCCTGTTTGAACGCCTTGAAAAGATGGGCATTCAGGACGGCGATACTGTCAGTATTTATGATATGGAATTTGACTATGAAAAATGACGTTCCTGCTGCATAACGAAGGCAGGAACGCCTAATGAGGATGTTCCTGTGCTTTGATTCATGAAACAGAGCAGGAACATCCTTTTTCTTCTATAAAAAGTGCACAAAAGAGTGTTCAGACCCTTGTCAGAGACGGAAAAAAATAGTATAAGAAGCATGGTAAAAACTGCGCTTCCCGTCAGGAAAGCCTGATGCGCTGCGCATGGAAAGTAAGGAGTATTATCATCATGGAAAAGAAAAAGCAACTGTACGAAGGAAAGGCAAAAAAAGTCTACGAAACTGATGATCCCAATCTGCTGATCGTCTCCTACAAGGATGACGCTACCGCTTTCAACGGCCTGAAGAAGGGCACGATTGCCGGCAAGGGCGTCATCAACAACCAGATGAGCAACTTCCTGATGAAGAAGCTCCAGGAGGAAGCCGGCGTTCCCACGCATTTTGTGGAGGAACTCAATGAGCGCGAGACAGTGGTCAAGAGAGTTTCCATCGTTCCCCTGGAAGTGATTGTCCGCAATATTGCCGCCGGCTCCTTTGCAAAGAATTACGGCGCAGTGGAAGGTACCGTCTTTGCGGAGCCCACTGTAGAGTTCTCCTACAAGAATGATGAGCTGGGCGATCCTCTGCTCAACGATTCCCATGCTCTCGCACTTGGCCTTGCAACCAAAGAGGAGCTGGCACTGATTAAAACGTATGCCCTCAAGGTCAATGATTTCCTGAAGGCATTCTGGCTGGAGCGCGGCGTGACCATCGTGGATTTCAAGCTTGAGTTCGGCAGACAGAGTGATGGCACGATTATCCTTGCAGATGAGATCAGCCCGGACACCTGCCGCCTGTGGGACACCGCAACCGGCAAGAAGCTGGACAAAGACCGTTTCCGCAGAGATCTCGGCGGAGTGGAAGAAGCCTACGAAGAGGTTATGGGACGCCTGAAGTCCTGAGAAAGGAAAACCCATGTCAAATTGCGCAATCGTCGGCATCAACTGGGGCGACGAAGGAAAAGGCCGCATGGTGGATCTTCTGACGGAGAATTACGATGTGGTAGTCCGTTATCAGGGCGGTGGAAACGCCGGCCATACTGTCATCAATGAATATGGTAAATTTGCTCTGCATCTGCTGCCATCCGGTGTATTCCGCAAGGGTGTTGTCAATGTGCTGGGCAACGGCGTTGCACTGGATGCGGAAAACCTTCTGCAGGAGATTTCCACAGTGCAGGAAAAGGGCGTATCCATTTCTCCCGAGAATCTGAAGATCAGCGACCGCGCGTCACTGCTGCTTCCCTGGCACAGGGATCTGGACGAACTGGAAGAGCTGCGGCTGGCAGACAAAAAGTACGGTTCCACCAAGCAGGGAATTGCACCGTTTTATTCTGACAAGTATCAGAAAAAGACAGTCCTGGCCGGCGAGCTTCGCGACAGGAAGGCACTTGAAGAGCATCTTGCGCAGATCCTGGAGTGGAAAAATCTCACTTTGACCCGGGTCTACGACGCAGAAGCCGTTTCCATGAATGAACTCATGGACTGGGTGGACAGCTACGGTGAAAAGATTGTTCCGTATCTGTGCGATGCCGGAAAAGTTCTGCGCGATGCACAGAAATCCGGTAAGAATATTCTCTTCGAAGCACAACTTGGCGCGCTTCGGGATCTGGATTTCGGAATATATCCCTACACAACATCCTCTAATGCCATCGCGGCCTATGCTCCGGTAGGAAGCGGATTCCCCGGTGCGAAGCTGGATGAAGTGGTCGGCGTCGTCAAGGCTTATTCCACCTGCGTGGGTGAAGGCCCGTTTACCTGCGAATGGTTCGGCGAGGAAGCAGAACAGCTCCGCGAGGCAGGAGGCGAGTACGGTGCAAAGACCGGCCGGCCCCGCCGTGTCGGACCGCTGGACCTGGTCGCGACCAGCTACGGCGTCCAGGTTCAGGCTGCGACCGCCATTGCGCTGACAAAGCTTGACGTACTGAGCTATATGGACAGAATTCCAGTGTGTACCCATTATATCGTGGATGGGGAGCAGACGGACGAGTTTCCGTTCCCGTCCAAACTGGAAGGGGCAGAACCCGTGATTGAGTATCTGCCCGGCTGGTGCTGCGATGTGACGAAGGCCAGAACCTGGGAGGACCTTCCAAAGCAGGCACGCGACTTTGTGGAGTATGTGGAGGCGCGGATTGCGTGCCCGATCCGCTATGTCTCCGTTGGACCGGAACGGGACAGCATTGTCCTGAGATAAGGAGTTCAAAAATGAAAGACATCTATGAATCCCCGCTGTCCTCACGCTATGCTTCCGAGTATATGCTCAAACTGTTTTCCCAGACGACCCGGATTGAAACCTGGCGCCGCCTGTGGGTGGCACTTGCCAGAGCGGAACATAAACTTGGCCTGCCTGTTACGGAAGATCAGGTCCGGGAACTGGAGGAGAATATCTCCAATATCGATTTTGAGGCAGCTGCAAAACGGGAAAAAGAGGTCCGCCACGATGTGATGGCGCATGTCTATGCGTATGGCCTGGCAGCGCCTTCGGCAGCCGGTATCATCCATCTTGGCGCAACAAGCTGTTATGTGACCGACAACGCGGACATGATTCTCTACCGTGATGCCATGCGCTATCTGCGTGGAGAACTTCTCGGCGTTCTTGCGAATCTTGCTTCCTTCGCAGAACAGTACAAAGCAACGCCGACACTGGGTTATACGCACTATCAGCCGGCTCAGCTGGTGACGGTTGGAAAGCGTGCGACGCTTTGGATGCAGGATCTCCTTCTTGACCTGGATGAGATGGATTTTGTGCTGTCCTCCATGAAGCTTCTCGGCTGCCGCGGAACAACCGGCACGGAAGCAAGCTTTATGGAACTCTTCGATGGGGACGGTGCAAAAATAGATGAAATGAACCGGATGATCTGTGGAGAATTCGGTTTTGACGCTGCTTTTGCCGTTTCCGGACAGACTTACCCGAGAAAATTTGACAGCAGAATTCTTAACTGCCTTTCGTCACTTGCACAGAGCCTCTATCGGATGGCAAATGATATCCGGCTGCTGCAGCACGACCGGCAGCTTGAGGAACCCTTCGAGAAAAACCAGATCGGTTCTTCTGCAATGGCATATAAGCGCAATCCTATGCGTTCGGAGCGCATCTGCTCTCTTGCACGCTATCTCATGGCAGACGCCATGAATGGTTCCATGACTGCTTCGGTACAGTGGCTTGAGCGGACACTGGATGATTCTGCAAACCGGAGAATCAGTCTTCCAGAGGGCTTCCTGTGTGCGGACGCCATCCTTCGGCTGGCACAGAACGTTACCAACGGTCTGGTGGTCAACGAAAAAATCGTGGATCGCACAGTGCGTGAATATCTGCCTTTCATCGCAACGGAGAATCTTCTCATGGAAGGTGTCAAGCGCGGCGGAGACCGCCAGCAGCTACATGAGGTGATCCGCAGCTGCTCCATGAAGGCAACCGCTGCCCTGAAGGAAGGGGAACCGAATGGCCTGCTTCGCCTTCTGGCGGATACCGGTGCGTTCCCCATGAGCCTGGAAGAGATGGAAGCGGCGCTTGATCCCAGAGCCTATGTGGGCAGATGTCCGGAACAGGTTGACGCATTTCTTGGTTCTGTTCGGAAAATTCTCGGCGAGACCAAAAAGTCCGATGCGGAGATCAACGTATAGCACCGCGAAGAGGAATCAAAGATGGAAAAAATACTGGTGCTTGATTTCGGAGGGCAGTATAACCAGCTGATTGCCCGCCGTGTGCGTGATCTGAAGGTGTATGCTGAAATCCTGCCGTATACCACTCCGTTGGAAGAGATCGCACGCGGAGCGTATCAGGGCATCATTTTCACTGGCGGCCCGAACAGCGTTTATGATCCGGAGTCTCCGCATTATCCGGCTGAAATTCTCGACCTGGGGATACCGGTTCTGGGAATCTGCTATGGCGCGCAGCTGATGGCATATATGCTGGGCGGTACCATAGAACATGCCGATATGCGCGAGTACGGGAGAACGGAAGTTGCAGTGCAACGGAAAAGCCGGCTGTTTGCGAAAATCCCGAAGAAAAGCATGTTCTGGATGAGCCATACGGACTACATTTCCAGGATTCCGGAAGGGTTTGCGGTCAGTGCATTGACGAAGGATTGCCCGTGCGCAGCAATGGAGCTTCCGGAAAAGCAGCTCTATGCGGTTCAGTTTCATCCCGAGGTAACACACTCGGAATATGGAAAACAGCTCCTGGAAAACTTCCTGTTCGGAATCTGCAAGTGCAGCGGAGACTGGATGATGGAAGATTTCATTGAAACCACTGTCGCGGATCTGCGCAGACAGATCGGGGACTCAGGCGTTGTGTTGGGCCTTTCCGGCGGCGTGGATTCTTCTGTTGCGGCTGCGCTTCTTTCCAGAGCGGTCGGAAAACAGTTGACCTGTGTTTTTGTGGATCATGGTTTGATGCGGAAGAATGAAGGAGACCTCGTCGAGGAGGCGTTTCGAGATCTGTTCCCGATGAATTTTGTCAGGATCAACTGCGCGGATCAGTTTTTCGATCACTTGAAAGGCGTCTCTGATCCCGAAGAGAAAAGGCATATTATTGGAACCCAGTTCTATGAAGTGTTTTGGAATGAGATCCGGGAACGGTATTCTGAAGGCTTTTTTGCACAGGGTACCATTTATCCGGATCGAATTGAAAGCGGCAAAGGTGATGCAGCGAAGATCAAAACGCATCACAACCAGGTGGGACTTCCTTCGGATGTTAATTTTAAAGGCGTCGTTGAGCCGTTAAAGGACCTGTTTAAGGACGAGGTTCGCCGAGTAGGTGAAAAACTCGGACTTCCACATGATCTTGTATGGCGCCAGCCGTTTCCGGGTCCGGGACTTGGTGTGCGCGTGATCGGCGAAGTGACTGCGGATCGCGTCAGAATCCTTCAGGAAGCCGATGCAGTATTACGGGATGAGATACATCAGAGCGGTTATGCATCAGAGCTTTCCCAGTTTTTTGCTGTTCTTCCCGGAGTCAGAACAGTAGGCGTTATGGGTGATGCCAGAACGTACTCGGAGCTGGTTGCCATCCGCGCTGTCACTACGGATGATTTCATGACAGCAGACTGGGCAAAAATTCCATATGAGATTTTAGGAAAGGTTTCCTCTCGCATCATCAATGAAGTCGAGGGAGTCAACCGGGTCGTCTACGACATTTCGCAGAAGCCGCCCTCTACGGTGGAGTGGGAGTGAGGTACCGGTGGCAATGACAAAATCGTTGAGCCTGAGAATGACAAACTTCTTGAGCGTATGACAGGCTGAACAGCATAGTAAAACCAAGAAGCCTCATGCTATGACAAATCGTCACAGCATGAGGCTTCTTCTTTACCCTTTCGTCTTTATTTCACTGTCTACTTGACGGTAAGCAATTCAAAAACCTGAGGCAACGCCTTTTCTTATGGATTTGGAGAAAGCGCAATTTGTGAAACGCATTGCGGCTGTCGAAATCTGGTGATTGTTTTGGAATGGGTCAGGTTCCGAAATAACTGAAGTGCATAAAATCTGTTCCAGTCTTCCAGAAGCCGCGGGTAAAACCGTATTTTTCGAATATCTTCTCGATCTCTCCGCCGATTGGGATAAAAAGCGGACTCTGCGCAAGCTCCGCCAGTTCCTCATCGGTGAATTCTCCGCGGAGATAGCTCTTGGAATAGTAAGGATTCTGCAGCCAGTTAACGTCAACCGCCGTACCGATACAGTGCTCAGATCCAGGCTCATACCGGAAGCCGGCGATGCTGACAATCGGGAAGCCAGTCTCGTAGATCTCTTCGAAGACCTGCTGGAAAGAAGCAGCCAGGGCACTGTGAACCTTGAAGTGAATGGTGCTCTTGCCGCCGGAAACCGTATTGACGGGAACGGTAATCTCTGTCATACAGGCTTTTGCGTCCTCTTCCGAAGTGAAGAAATGCTTGACCTCGTCGTAGCTCCAGTTGGTCCTGCGTGGAACATCCTGTCCGAACAGGCGGAGGCACTTGTCCTCATAGCTCTCGCCGGGATAGGTCAGGTCCCCGGAAGGCGCGGAGGTCAGCGCTTTGGCAGGCGCTGCGCTGTGCAGGGAGCGCTGCATGGAGCACAGAATCGTCGCGGCCTGCGCACGGGTCAGCGTGTTCAAGGGGTAGAAGCATCCGTTCGGGTAGCCGGAGAGGATGCCGTACTTGCTCAGCGACTCCACATAGGGCTTCGCCCAGTCAGAGACTGCATTCCAGTCATTGTAGGAGGTCACGGGGTTCTCTGCTTCGGTATAGATCTGCCCGACGGCATCCGCATACCGGATAAGAACCGATGCAGTCTGCTCGCGGGTGATGCCGTCGCCCGGACGGAAGCTGCCGTCCCCGTCGCCGTTCATGACACCGGCGTTAGAGGCCCAGACTGCGCAGGAGAGATACTCTGCCGTGGCCGGCACATCGGAGTAGGGAGATACACCAGAAGCAGATGAGTCGACTCCGGCCATGTGCCCGAGCGCCGAGACAAACATCGCGCGGGTCATGACCCCTTCCGGATTAAAGCGTCCGTTGTATGTCTCCATCCAGCCAGATGAGAGAACCTGTGAGATATAAGAGGAAGCCCAGTGCCCGGAGATATCGGATGCTGTGGAAGAGAAGTCCTGGGACCTGTCGTCGGCAGGAAGGGGAGCGGACGCATCACCCAGGGCAATCAGGTCAGAGCGGATATAACCGGTTTTGCCTAGCAGCACGACCTTGTACCAGCCGTGATTGATGCCGGTGATCTGAACCGTTTCGCCCCGGGTCAGCTGGGCGATCGGCGCACCGGTGACTGCCGGCACAGAGCGGACATTCACGGATTCTTCCGTGACGGTGCCGGAGCCCAGTTCCACGTCGGCAACAGCCTGGAATTTCAGGTAGGAGGCATACATATAGCCGTCTCTGCCGTCGTAGCGGACGAGATACCAGTTTTCATTCACCTGCTCAAGGACCAGAACCATGGTCCCGGATTCCGCCGTGTCAATTACAGGCGAGTTCGTACTTGGCGCATCATGCATCCGCAGAGAGCTTGCGTCATAGACTGTGGCGATACCTGCGATCAGCGTGCCGTCGTCCGCAAGGACAGACGGAGCGCAGGAGAGAAGCACACACAGCGCAAATACGGCTGAGAGCAGCCGCAGTCTCAGTTGGCAGTGAGTTGAAATCATCGGGAAGCCTCCGAATCTGTTTTGTAACTTTTGTAACCGATTGTAACATATTGTGTCACTACCGTCAATATCTGCATCTCCAAATACCGGAAATTCGCAAGAATAACGGGTTGGAAGGAAGGCCATTCGAGAGAATTTGTTACATTTTTAACAGGAATCACGGCATCTGAAGGAGCTCTCCCCAAAAGCGGGGGCATCTTGAGGATGCGGGAACACGAATACACACGCAGACGTCCTTTACCATCTGCATACAAAAACGATGCTCCGGGAGAAACAACATCCAGGAGCATCGTTTTTGCGGCCGTATTATCAGCCCGGTGTTTCCGCAGGAGCGCGGGCAGGGCCTTGTGGTTCAGGGTGCACTGGCTTCCCAGATCATCTCCGAGAAAGTCGGATGAGGATGTATGCTGCGGAAAATCGACTTTGCAGTCAAGCCTTCCGAAACCGCCACGGTAAGCTCGGAAATCATATCTGTTGCTCTCGGACATACCAGCTGCGCTCCAAGAATGACATCTGTCTCGGCATGTGTGATTACTTTCACATAACCGGATTCGCTTTGAGAGATCACTGCTTTTCCGTTTGCTCCGGTCAGAGACTTTTTTGCCTTTACAGGAATGCCGGCTGCTTTCGCCTCGTCTTCCGTCATGCCGACAGAAGCGATTTCAGGACTTGTATAAATACAGCTGGGGATGACCGAAAGATTCACGGGCAGGGGATTGCCCAAAATAGACGCGACTGCATTTCTTCCCTGCGCTTCGGCGACATGAGCAAGCTGCGGGGTTCCCGCTCGTGCGTCGCCAATCACGTAAATACGGTTCACAGAGGTCTTTCCGGCCTCATCGGCAATCAGGGCGCCGCGTTCCGAAGCGGGAAGAAGCACGTCAGGGAAAATACCGCCAAGCGCAGGCTTCCTTCCTGCTGCAAGAAGCACGCCGTCGCCGGAACAGGTGCATTCCTTCCCGGTTTTATCCTTGTATGCAACCTTCATGGCGCCAGGTTCTCCGGAGATTTCCGTGACCTGGGCACCAGTCGAAACAGAGATTCCCTGCTTTTTAAAGTACATGTTCAGACGCTGTGCGATCTCCCGATCCATTGGGGGCAGGATATGATCCATCATTTCAAGGATGGTCACCTCAGCGCCGAGGTTCCGGTAGATGGATGCGCATTCGCAGCCGATGACGCCGCCTCCGATGATGATAAGAGAGCCGAGTTTCAATCCACTGCCTTCCAGAAGATCATTGCTGGTGTAAACACCCGGCAGTTTGCTTCCGGAGATAGGGGGAATCGAGGGAACAGAGCCAGCGGCGACAATGAGGTAGGATGCTTCATAGCTTGTTTCGTCCGCATTCACGGTGATGAAATCTTCATTCACGCCCGTTACGCTTGCGCGGGTATTGACTACCGTGACTTTTGCCGCCTTCATGGCGGACGCAATCCCTTTCCTGAGTATCTGAACGACCTGGTTTTTTCTTTCGTGAATTGCCTCAAAGTCATATGCAGCTTCAGAAACACGCAGTCCGAGAGATTCGCTTTCCTTTATGGAGCGGTAGAGTTCGGAAACGTGCAGGAGTGCCTTGGTCGGAATGCATCCGCGATTCAGACAGGTGCCGCCCAGCTGATCCGCCTCAAACAGAACAACGGAAAGCCCGTGCTTTCCGGCTTCCTCCGCGGCAGTATAACCGCCCGGGCCTCCGCCGATAATTGCAAGATCGTATCTCATGATTGTGTCCTCCCAGGTAAATGTAATACCAGTTGTATCAGTTGTTCTGAGTCATGCTCCGAAATACCGTACGAATGCAGATGCGTGCGAAGCATCTCGGGATCCAGAGGGGTATTCTGAAGAATATCCGATGCGAGTGCAACATTCAGTGAGGTCTCCAACGCATCTGTGGAGAGAATTGCGGTGCTGAGCTGGTCACCGCGTTCTGACCAGTCGAAATCCAGCCGGAGAAGTCCGCTCTGTGTGCGGAGCTCGGCAAAATGAGGCAGCGGCCGCGCGTCAGAGAGGATCCATTCAGACGAGGAAAGCCTCTGTTCGGATTCTGCCAGCATCTCCGGATCGAGTACGGATTCCTCGATGGTACAGGCAGAGAGGTGAAAGGTTTCTTCAAGGGCTTCTTTCAGCGCCTGTTTCAGCAGATCCGTTGTGAGAGATGGCTTCTCATCACAGAGATTGATTACCCTCGAGCGGACCGAAGAAACCATTCTGGCTGAAAGTTTCAGCGGTGATGGACGGAGATATGCAGAGAGCATTTCAAGATCCACCTGAAGCATCAGCGTACCATGGTGGAAGCAGCTCCTTTTGCCTTTGTAATAGGCATGTCCGGAAAACTTTCTGCCATGAAGAGTCAGATCATTTCTGCCGTTTCGCTCGGCGGGGATTCCAAGCTGATGGAGAGCACGGAGAATCACTTCCGTCTGCTTTGCAACCTGATAGTCTTCCGATGCAGTGACAAAGGTGAAATTCAGATTGCCAAGATCGTGGAAAACGGCGCCGCCGCCGGAGATCCGTCTGGCGAGATGTCCACCGTCATGCTCCAGCCTGGGCACATTGCACTCGGCAATGGCGTTCTGGTTTTTGCCGATGACAACGGTTCTCTCATTCTGCCAGAGATACAGGACACAGGTACCCGGTTCGATCCATTGAAGAAGAGATTCTTCAACAGCGAGATTATGGTATGGATTTGTTTGTGTCCCGTTGAGGACATAGAGCTTTTGAATCATAGGTTTGAGAGGAAAGGCCGGGTCTGCAGGGGTTTCCTGATAAGACCCGGCCTGAATGTAGGAAACGATTATTCAAACGGATAGCGGAGAATCGGATTGCGGGCTGCAGAAACTTCATCGGGCCGTCCGACTGTCCGGGTATTCGGTGCACTGTGCAGGATTTCCGGGTTCTCCCTGGCCTCCTTCGCAATCTCGAGGAACAGATCGCAGGCGTCATCCAGGGTTTCCCGGGACTCTGTCTCCGTGGGCTCAAGCATCAATGCCTCATGAACAATCAGGGGGAAGTACATCGTTGGCGGATGAATGCCGAAATCAAGAAGCCGTTTGGCAACATCCATTGCGGATATACCCGTCTCATCCTTGAGCTTCTTCAGATCCATGACGAATTCGTGCATGCAGATTCCGGGATAGGCAATCTCATAAGATTTGCTCAGACGGTGCATCATGTAATTCGCGTTGAGTACAGCGGTAGAGGAGGCCTCAGTCAGGCCTTCGCCGCCCAGAGAGAACAGATAGGTCATTGCGCGCACAACCACCAGGAAGTTGCCCTGGAAGCTGCGGACCTTTCCAACGGATTCCGAAGGATCGTAAAGAGAATAGACGCCGTTGTCCTCCCGCACCTGGGGAGAGGGGAGATAGTCGGAGAGAAAAGCTTTGCAGCCGACGGGGCCGGAGCCGGGACCGCCTCCGCCGTGGGGCGTGGAGAAGGTCTTGTGAAGATTCACGTGAACACAGTCAAAACCCATATCGCCTGGACGTGCATGACCCATGACAGCGTTCAGGTTTGCGCCGTCGTAATAGCACAGACCGCCTGCCTCATGAACGATTTTCGTGATTTCCAGAATGTTGGGGTCGAAAAGGCCAAGCGTGTTGGGATTGGTCAGCATCAGACCGGCGGTATCCTCTCCGGCTGCCGCGCGGAGCGCATCCAGATCCACGCCGCCTTCTGCGTTGGAAGGGACCGAGACGACCGTAAAGCCGGCCATAACGGCAGATGCGGGGTTGGTGCCGTGCGCGGAATCGGGAACGAGGATTTTAGTCCGTTTCTCCAGATCACCGCGAAGCTGATGATAGCGGCGGATCAGCAGAAGACCCGTATACTCGCCATGAGCGCCGGCTGCCGGCTGGAAAGTCATATCATCCATTCCAGTGATTTCGCAGATATATTTACCGGCGGTATGCAGGAGTTCAAGAGCGCCCTGTGTTGTGGCAGGGTCCTGCAGTGGATGAAGCTCCGTGAAGCCGGGCAGGGAGGCCATCGCCTCGTTGACACGCGGATTGTATTTCATGGTACATGAACCAAGCGGGTAGAAGCCGGAGTTCACGCCATAGGTTTCTTTTGAGAGCGCCGTATAGTGGCGGTCAAGATCTACTTCGGACAGTTCGGGGAGACGAGGTGCGGAGCTGCGGAGGAGGGATTCATCAAAGGAAACTTCCGGAACATCGCAGTCAGGAAGAAGATTCATGGCTCTTCCAGTGCGGCTTCTTTCGAAAAGCAGTTTCATTTTCCTGCCTCCTCTCCGACAATCTGGGCAGTCAGAGCACACAGATTGTCTATTTCAGCTTTGGAGTTCATTTCCGTTGCACACCAGAGTATGGCGCCGTCCACGGGAAGACCGCCTAGGATGCCATGCTCGGCAAGACGGGCGTTCAGCTTTTCGGGGGCAATAGGGCAGTGCATAAGGAATTCATGGAAGAAGGGTTTTTCCTCTACCAGTGAGAATCCGGCAATCTCAGACAGCTTCTGAGCCAGATAATGCGCATGAGAAGCGGAGTTCATGGCTGCTTTGCGAAGACCGCCGGGACCCATGGCCGCGAGATACACGGACGCAGTCATGGCACAAAGTGCTTCGTTTGAGCAGATATTGGAGGAGGCTTTCTCCCGGCGAATATGCTGCTCTCTGGCCTGGAGCGTCAGAACGAAGCAGCGGCGGCCCTGTGCGTCGGTTGTCTGACCCACAATCCGCCCGGGAAGCTTCCGCATCATTTCCTTGGATGCTGCCATAAAGCCGAGATAAGGACCGCCGAAACCCATGGGCAGGCCAAGAGGCTGACCCTCACCGCAGGCGATGTCAACGCCGTATTCACCGGGAGTTTTCAGCAGACCGAGAGAGATGGGATTGACGCCCAGGGCAACCTTTGCGCCTGCCTCATGGGCAAGAGAAACAATCGTTTCCACGTCTTCCAGAATGCCGTAGAAATTCGGACTCTGGACATAGACACTGGCAGTCTGTGCGTCGAGAGCTGCCTTCAGTGCGTTCAGATCTGTAGCATGTGCGTCATCAGGGAGGAGTACACATTCAGCGCCTCTGGACTCACAGTAAGTTCGAATGACTGCGATGACATCCGGATGGGCGGCGGATGAGACAATCACTTTCTTCTTCCGGCGTCCGTCCACATTCATCAGAACAGCTTCCGCGGCAGCGGTAGCACCGTCGTATACAGAAGCGTTGGAAACGTCCATGCCAGTGAGCTCACAGATCTGGGTCTGATACTCAAAGATGGACTGAAGCACGCCCTGGCTGATTTCCGCCTGGTACGGCGTGTAGGCGGTAAGAAACTCTTCCTTGGATGTAATGGTCTTTACAATGGCGGGAATGAAGTGGCGGTATGCGCCGGCTCCGCGGAAGACACTGCGGAAGACCGTGTTCTTTTCCGACAGGGCTGTAACACGCTGGGAGACTTCCAGTTCGGACATGCCTTCCGGCAGATTCAGTCCATGAATGCGGACAGCATCCGGAACCATGGCATACAGATCTTCGGGAGACTGCAAGCCGATTGCATGGAGCATATCCAGCCGCTCATCCCGGGTAGAGGGAAGATAGTTGCTCATGGATAATTACTCCTCTTCACAAAAATCGGAATATTCGGCAGCGTCGAGAAGATTCTCGGTATCAGTCACATCGGAAATGCGGATGAACCATGCGTCATAAGGCGCTTCATTGATCATTTCGGGCTTGTCCATGAGTTCCTCATTGATCTCTGCAACAACGCCGCTGACAGGGGAGATTACTTCGGCCACAGCCTTGACAGACTCCACGTCCGCAAAGGATTCGCCGGCGACAACCTCGTCGCCAACCTCGGGAAGATTGACAAATACGATATCGCCCAGCTCGGACTGTGCAAAGTCCGTCAGACCGACCACAGACAGGCCGTCTTCCTCTTTTACCCATTCGTGGGTTTTCGTATACCGCAGGTTCTCAGGAATCATACTCATTATAATTTTCCTCCAATCATGTTTGTATCAAAAAACTTATTTTGAACGTTTATAAAAGACATAAGGAATGACGCGGCAGGCAACGCGGCGGCCGCGGACATCTGCTTCCAACTCCGTGCCAGGAGCCGCGAATTCGCGTTCCACAAGTGCCATAGCAACGGGCTTTCCGAGATATGGGCAATGCGTACCGGAAGTGCTGGCGCCGATCTCGCGGTCTCCGGAGAAGAGAGGCTGATGCTCCCGAACGATGCCGCGGCCGGTGATTTCCAGTCCTACGCGGATCCGCTTGGGTTCTCCGGCAGCAAGCAGCGCGTCTCTGCCGATGAATTCGGGTTTGTCCAGCTTGACACCGAAACCGAGATCCGCTTCCAGCGGAGTGATATCTTCGTCCATCTCATGGCCGTAAAGAGGCATGCCAGCTTCCAGACGCAGCGTGTCGCGGGCTCCGAGGCCGCAGGGAATCAGGCCATAGGGTTCTCCGGTTTTCCGAAGCAGACGCCAGAGCTTCTCTGCATTTTCGTTGGCGGTGAAGATCTCATAACCCAGTTCACCAGTATAGCCGGTGCGGGAGATCATGCAGTTCATGCCGTCAATGTCCGCAGACTGGACAGCGGTGTAATATCCCTTGGGGATGCTTTCAGGAGGAAGAAGCTGTGCGAGAATCTCAGGTGCTTTAGGGCCCTGCAGTGCGATTTCCGCTACGTTATCAGACAGATCTTCCGCTTTGGTGCCGGGGAGGAGATTGGCAAGAATGTGTGCATAGTCTTTGTCACGATTGGATGCGTTGACAACGGCAAGATAGCATTCCTCGCCGAACTTGTAGACAATCAGATCATCCACACAGCCGCCGTGCTCATTGCACATGACGGTATAGCGGACCTTCCCGACAGGCATATCGGTAAAACGATTGGTCATAATGTGGTGCAGGGAGTCAAGCGCGGTTTTTCCGGTGAAGAGTATTTCGCCCATGTGTGAGACATCGAACAGGCCACAGGCCTGTCGGACAGCCATATGCTCCGCAATTACACCGGTGCCGTACTGGACCGGAAGAAGATAACCGGCAAACGGGACGATTTTTCCGCCTTCCTCCACATGAATGTCATAGAGCGGTGTTTTCTTTTCCAATTCATTTCCTCCTTAATAATAGATGCAAAACAGGGGCACAAAACATCTGATTGTTTTGTGCCCCTGTGCTGAACCTGAAAGATTCCCTGCGGTTCTCTCATGGAACTGGAATTCCGGAACTGCAGTTTGCTTCTTCGGTGCGCGATTGCGCTCTCCAGAGTTTCGTCAGAAGCCGGTCCTTTTGCCTGAGAGTGATTGCAGCCCCTTCGGCGCCGCCCGTTTCCAGCGTCAGCGGTCTCTCCCGACTTCGTCATCCGAATCTTCAATTGTCAACATCAGTATACATTGCGCTGAGGGCGCATGTCAACTGATTAATCCGGCAGATTCGGAGGGAAAAAGCATGCGATTTTCAGCATTTTCCCGAAAATCTTTTTCCTACGGAAATGCTTTGAATTGGGTGTTGAAAACGGCAGAAGGAAACATTACTGATATATAAAAGGCGTATTTTATAACACCGTGCCGGTCATACGGAAAGGTCCATTTCAAGGCCGACCGGGCAGTGATCGGAGCCGAAGATATCCGAATGAATGGTCGTTGAAAGGATCTGATCTCTGAGACGACTGGAGGCGACAAAATAGTCGATGCGCCAGCCGACATCCCGCTCCCGGGCACGCATCCGATAGCTCCACCAGGAATAGGCAACCTGGTCCGGGTGCTGATCTCGGAAAGAATCCAGAAAACCGGCAGCAAGAAGCTCCGTGAATTTACCCCGCTCTTCATCGGAAAATCCAGGATTTCCATGATTCGTTGCGGGATTCTTCAGATCAATTTCCTCATGTGCCACGTTGAGATCGCCGCATGCGATAACTGGCTTCGTACGATCCAGATCCTGCAGATAATTCCGGAAGGCGTCTTCCCACTGTATGCGGAAATCAAGACGCTTGAGACCGTCCTGCGCATTTGGCGTATAGCATGTTACAAGATAAAATGCCGGATACTCCAGCGTGATCAGCCTTCCTTCATGGTCCAGTTCCTCAACGCCGATCCCGTAACGGACGTTTAAAGGTGCGTGCTTTGTGAAAATGGCGGTTCCGGAATAGCCCTTCTTTTCTGCACTGTTCCAGAACTGTTCATAGCCAGGCAGCTCCAGACTGATCTGGTCCGGCTGAAGCTTGGTCTCCTGCAGACAGAAAAAATCCGCATCCGCCTGATTGAAGAAATCAAGAAATCCTTTCTGCAAACAGGCGCGAAGCCCGTTGACATTCCATGAGACAAAACGCAAATAAATCCCTCCGCGTTGTTTTTTGTATATTGTACCAGTCTGACGGGGTGTTGTAAAGTTCGGCGGTTTCTGCTATAATGCCGAACATGATGAAATTACGTGTATTTTGTGCACTGCTTGCCTGCAGGGCAGCCCGTCTCGGACTGCGTCTGCTTGGCCGCGGAGGCACCGATTTCCCCGGCAGAGTTGCTCTGAAACTCTGCCCGAATCTGCTTGGAATTCTGGCAAAGAACGTGACAACAGTGATTGTCACGGGCACCAACGGCAAGACCACGACATCCCGCATGATTGAGCAGGCTCTTGCTGATTCTGGAATCTCTTACTTTGCCAACAAGTCCGGCGCAAACCTGCTGTCTGGCGTGACTGCTGAATTCGCCATGCATTCGACGCTGTTCGGTCGCTGCCGCTATGATTATGCGCTTATTGAGTCCGACGAAGCAGCGTTCAAGGCGATTTCCCGCTTTGTCGACGCGAAAGCAATCGTCCTTACAAACGTGTTCCGGGACCAGCTGGACCGGTATGGCGAGGTAACTCATACGCTGGATAATCTCCGCATCGGTGTGGAAAACAGCCCGAATGCGGTTCTTTGCATCAATGCGGATGATTCTCTCTGCGCGTCACTGGCAGATGAGGTATCAAATGAGATCTGCTTTTACGGGGTCAATGTTCCTGTTTATGCCGCCAGAGTCCAGGAAGTATCTGATGCGCCGTACTGCATCCGCTGCAAGCATGAGTACACCTATGACTATGTGACTTACGGCCATCTCGGCGGATACCGCTGCCCCAACTGCGGCTATTCCAGGCCATCCCCGAAGGTTGCGGTCTGTGAGGTCAGCCGGTCTGATGCTGAGTCCAGCCAGCTTCGATTCCGGCTTCCAGACGGGAAGGAACTGGATGCGCTGGTGAATCTTCCCGGCGGCTATAATATCTACAACGCCTGCGCGTGCATGGCGGCCGGACAGGTCCTTGGACTGAATCCGGAAGTGACTGCCTTGTCCTTAAGCCGGTTTGAGTGCGGGTTCGGCCGGATGGAACAGTTTGAGATTGCCGGGAAAAAGCTCCGGATGATTCTCATCAAGAACCCCGCAGGCTGCAACCAGGTGCTGAACTTCCTCCGGAATACCAATACCAATGTGCTGTTCACTGCGTGTCTGAACGACCGGGCGCAGGACGGCACGGACGTGTCGTGGATCTGGGATGTGGACTTTGAGCAGCTGACGGAGATGGGAGACAGGCTGACAGCGGTCTATGTTTCCGGCGTACGCGCGGATGACATGGCTCTCCGCTTCAAATATGCGGATATTCCTGTGGAGAAAATTCATGTGTTCCGGGACAATAAGAGCCTGATTGATGCAATTCTGGCGCAGAATGAACCTGCATATATTATGCCCACTTATACGGCTATGCTGAATTTGAGAAACTATCTCAGCAAGACCTACGGGTTTAAGCAGTTCTGGGAATGAGGTGTGAAGATATGGAATTGAGAATCTGCCATCTTTACCCCGATGTGCTGAATCTGTACGGTGACCGCGGCAATGTCATGTGCCTGCAGCACAGACTCCGCTGGCGCGGCATGGAGGCAACGGTAACCGGCGTCAGTGTCGGACAGCCCCTGAAAGCGGATGATTTTGACCTCTTCTTTATCGGCGGCGGACAGGATTTTGAGCAGGAAGTCCTTCTGGAGGATCTTGCCGGAGGAAAAGCGGATGAAATCCGCGCGGCAGTGGAAGACGGGAAAACCTTCCTTGCGATCTGCGGCGGCTATCAGATGCTGGGCTCGTATTATAAAACGTGGGACGGACAACAGTGCGACTTCATCGGGGCACTGGATCTGTATACGGAAGGGGAACAGGAGCGCCTGATCGGCAATTTCATGTTCTCCTGTCCGGAACTCAACGGACTGAATGTTGTCGGCTTTGAGAATCACTCAGGAAGAACCTATCTGGGGTCCGGTGTGAAGCCTTTGGGTACCATACTCTACGGCGGCGGAAACAACGGGCGTGATAAAACGGAAGGCGCCAGATACAGGAACGTATTCGCAACCTATTCCCATGGATGCCTACTCCCGAAAAACCCGGAGCTGGCCGACCTGATTCTGAAGAATGCGCTGGAACGCAGATACGGAACTGTTTCGCTGGAATCTCTGGATGATGTGCTGGAGCGGAATGCACATGATTCCATGGAGCGCCGGCTGAAACAGGCCTGACTGCGGCTGCAGGGCAGATAGAGGCGTTATATGAGAAAAGGAAAACATTATCTGAATCTTCTACGTGTGGTTACAGTTCTTCTGCTGGCTGTGATGCTGACTTGCACGGTCAGCGCGGCCAAGACATTCTCAGACGTGAAAAAGGGAGACTGGTTTGAGCCCTATGTTACGGTTCTGGCTGATGCCGGCGTGGTGTCCGGATACCCGGACGGTACTTTTCTTCCGGGAAGAACTACCACTGCCGGTGAAGCCCTGCGCCTGATTCTCGGTGCTGCAGGCGTTGGCATTCTGGAACCGGTTGATTCCCACTGGGCAAGCGGATACCTCTGGTACTGCTACCGGAACGGTTATCTTTCCCCGACTGATCTGACAGACCTGTCCGGCGGCATTTCCAGACGACTGATTGCACAGGTGACCGCCTGCGCCCTTGGCCTGGATCCAGTGCTGGATACCGCTTCTCCGTTTGCGGATACGGATGATCCTTTTGTACAGGCTCTTTACGACGTGGGTATCCTTGCGGGAAGCTTTGATCCGAAGGGACTTCGGAAATTCTACCCCTCCCAGACCATCATCCGTTCGGAGATGAGCAGCGTGATCTACCATGTGTTTGAATATGTCGAGAACCGCGCGAAAGAACCGGAAAAAGCGGAGCAGGACACGGAGGACTCCGGACTGGCGGAACGTCCGGAAAATGCGCTGTTTGGCGTCGATGTATCTTCCCATAACGGTGAGATTAACTGGCGAAAAGCAGCGGACTCCGGTGTTGAGTTCGCGATGATCCGTGTCGGATACCGGGGATATACGGAGGGAAAACTCTATTTGGATGACCGCTTCCTTGAGAACCTGCGCGGAGCCATCAATGCAGGACTGAAAGTCGGCGTTTACTTCTTCTCCCAGGCAGTCAGCAGGGAAGAAGCAGTCGAGGAGGCGGAACTGCTGCTTGATGCGCTTGACGGCATGCCGCTTGCGCTTCCCGTTGTGTATGACTATGAACCCATGAACTATGAAAGATCCAGAACAAAAGACCTGGATGCGGATGTCATCACTTCATGCATGAAGGCATTTTGCAGGCGTGTGGAACGGGACGGATACAGCAGCATGGTATATCTTTACAAGCATATGATTGACAGCTGCTACCGCCTGTCAGATCTGCAGAACGAGACACTCTGGTATGCCCGGTATAAGTCAGAGCTTGGACTGGACTATCATGTAGATATGTGGCAGTATACCAATGCCGGAGAGGTGGACGGATTCCCCGGCAGTGTGGATTTAAACTGGTATTTCGGTCCGGAAAACTGAATCAGACAGAGAGAAAACCCATCCGCATTTTTTGAGTGCGGATGGGTTTTCTATACTTGTTTTCAGGAGGAAATATCCGTACTGTTTACAGATTGAATCAATGCTTCTGCGCAGCGGAGTCCGTCAACTGCGGAGGAAACAATGCCGCCTGCATAGCCGGCACCTTCTCCGCAAGGGTAGAGCCCGAATGCCGCGGGACTCTGAAGCAGCTTGTCACGGAGAATGCGGACAGGGGAACTGGACCTGGTTTCCGGGGCAGTCATCACCGCCTCAGGCGCATCGAATCCTTTCAGTTTCCGGCCCAGAAGCGGCAGCGCCTGTTCCAGAACGGAACATACCTGTTCGGGAAGAATCTCATGCAGATCTGCTGGGACCGTTCCGGGAAGATACGTTGTTTCAACAACGGGGGAGACTGCGGGAACGGAAAGAAAATCTCCAACCGTCTGAGCCGGCGCGCGGTATGTGCCGCCTGCAGCCAGAAAGGCACGCTGTTCAATGGAGCGCTGCCATTCCATACCGCGGAGCGGATCTTCTCCGGGAGGGAAATCGGCCGGCGTAACGGAAACCAGAAGCGCGGAATTGGCATTCTTTCCGGCTCTGCCGGAATAACTCATTCCGTTTGTCACGACACCGCCTTCCTCCGATGCGGCGGCAACGACATAGCCGCCAGGACACATACAGAAGGTATAGGCGCTCGAGCCGTCAGGCAGGTGGACGGACAGCCGGTAGTCAGCGGGCGGGAGGTCCTTTCCTCTCGGCCTGCCGTACTGCGCAAGATCCACAGCGGACTGAAGATGCTCGATCCGGACACCGAGAGAAAACGCTTTGGGCTCCATGGGCAGTCCGGATCTCTGGAGCATTCTGAAGCTGTCTCTGGCGGAATGTCCCAGGGCAAGGATCGCGTGACTGCAGGGAAATAGCCTTCCGGAGGCCTCAATGCCGGTAAGACGGCCTCCTTCCACATGAAGCGCATCCATTCGGGTGTCAAAGAATACCTCACCGCCGAGGGAAAGAACCTCACTGCGGAGATTGCGCACCACGTCCCGCAGGACGTCTGTACCGACATGAGGACGGGCATCAATGCAGACATCCTGGCCTGCACCGAAAGCGGCGAACTGTTCCAAGACATATCGAATTCTGGGATCATGTGTTCCCGTGTTCAGTTTTCCGTCTGAGAAAGTTCCTGCACCGCCTTCGCCAAACTGAACGTTGCATTCCGGATCCAGAGATCCGCCTGAGAAAAATGCCTGTACTTTCTCGCTCCGCTTTTCGATGCACGATCCGCGTTCCAGCACGATCGGGCGCAGACCCGCCCGGGCAAGCGCAAGAGATGCGAACATACCTGCCGGACCGAAACCGACTACCACGGGACGCAATGCGGGCTCATTGATGAGATCGGGAATCCGATACGGCTCCTCCGGGAGCGCCAGAGCGGCGTTGGGACAGTTCGCGCGGGCAAGTGCGGCGGATTCATTTCCCTGAACGGCAACATCAACCGTATAGATGATCCGAACATCGGGACGCTTTCGCGCATCGATACTCCGCCTGCGCAGCGCAAAAGAGAGAATGCGGGATTCCGGGATTCGCAGCATTGCGGCCGCCGCGGATTTCAGCTTTGTTTCCTGACCGGGAGCGAGACTCAGATTGCTCAATCGGATCATGGCGTCACCTCATGGCAGAGACTTCCGGCCAGCATGCCGGATGACCATGCCCACTGCAGATTGAAACCGCCGCAAGGACCGTCAACATCCAGCACTTCTCCGCAGGCATACAGGCCGGGGACAAGCAGACTTTCCAGAGTCTTCGGATGAAACTGGGAAGCATCCGCGCCGCCGATGGTAATCTGAGCGTTCTCCATACCGAAGCTTCCTGTCAGTTCCAGCGAAAAAGCTTTGGCCTGCGTACAGCATTTCTCCAGCTGCGCCGGCAGGAGCGATCCAAGGGAGACAGATGCCTCAATGCCGGCTTTACGGACAAGTACACGGCCCAGACGGTTGTGGATCATGCCTGTGAAAAGATCCTCTGCAGTGAGTTCCGGCAGAGTTTGAACGCGGTTCTTCATCGCGGAAAGCAGCGCATTATGGGAGAACTGCGGGAGAAAGTCCAGTAACAGCTGGCAGGGATACTGTTTATCCGCGACTCTGGAAAGATCAAAAATGGCAGGTCCGCTGACGCCGCCGTCCACGAACTGTACTTCCCCCGAATGGGTTAAGAGCAGATCGCCGTGATGCAGAAGCTGCATGGAAGCCTGCGCACGGATCCCTTTCAGGCTTTTCAGGAGAGGTTCCGGAGAGCGAAGCTGCACAAGTCCCGGGGAGAGAGGTGTAACGCTGTGGCCGAGCATTCGAAGAAATCTTGCTCCGTCACTGGTTGCGCCGAGCTTTTCAGATGCAGGACCGCCGCATGCAATAATGAGCTTGTCGCATGAGAAATCACCGCTGGATGTTTCCAGGTGGAATCCGTGCTTTCCGATTTGTACAGATTGAACTTCACATCCAAGAACGGTCTGTACGCCGGAAGCATCCAGGGCAAAACGAAGTACGTCAACAACACTGTTGGCCTGATCCGAAAGCGGATAGCATCGGCCATCCTCCTCTGAGACCCATACCAGTCCGAGCTTTTCAAAAAAGGAGAGTGTACTGGAAACGGGAAAGGCTTCAAGAGCGAAACAATCCGCTCCGGTATCGGAGTGATATGAGGACGGAAGTGCGCTCAGATTGGTCAGATTGCATCTTCCGTTTCCGGTTGCAGACAGTTTTCGTCCGACCCTGTTCTGACGTTCAAGAAGACGCACCCGGTTGCCGGGTCGTCTGGATGCGGTGATAGCTGCGGCCATGCCGGAAGCGCCGGCCCCGATTACAATCGTCTGCATGTGATCCCTCCTAGCTGATTCTTATCTTACCGCAAATCCCATCATTCCGCAATGGACCAAATTAGTTGACGGAAGCAGGCTTTGCGGGTAAAATATTATGGAATACGATGAAAAAGGAGCGCTATCTATGGAAGAAATCCTACGTGCTTTTCAACAGGCTTCCGGTCAGAATCAGGAGCAGCACAGCAACGCGCCGCTGCCAAAATGGAGCGTCAAACGTCTGATTGTCAGCCTGGTCATTACCCTTGTGTTCGGCGCTGTGCATTTCTATCTGTCTCTACCGGCACTGAATCTTCACTCCGGAGATATCTACAGATTTATTCTCCTGCTGCTTGTGGTCTTCTGCGTCTGTATGGTGCCGTTCCGGAGCGGCGGCCCCGTGCAGTATGTGAGGTATATCCGGAAGCGTCTGCAGGTTCCGTTCTGGATTGCCATTGCACTCATTGCATTCGTCCTGATCGGCTCCATCACCGGCTGGGTTCTGTTCCGGAGCAAGAGCTACGCAAAGCTGCTTCCCATCGAGACAGGCGATTTTGCGGCGGAGGTGGAGCAGATCTCCTTTGATCAGATTCCCATGCTGGATTCCGCCTCAGCCAATGTGCTGGCCAATCGGAAACTGGGTGAGCTGGCGGATCTGGTCAGCCAGTTCGAGGTGGATTCCTCCTCTGTTCAGATCAATTACCGGGATCGTCCTGTTCGGGTCGCGTATCTCAATTACGGAGACTTCTTCAAATGGATCAACAACCGCTCGGAAGGTATTCCGGCCTACTTGATCACGGATATGGTCACGCAGGAGGTTACGGTTGTCCGGCTGAAGGAAGGAATGCGGTATACACCGTCCGAGCGGTTTGGAAGAAAACTGGAGCGGCATCTTCGCTTCCATTATCCAACGCTCATCTTTAATGATATCACCTTTGAAGTTGACGACGAAGGTGCTCCCTGGTGGCTTGCATCCGTGTGTACCAAGACAATCGGTCTCTTTGGCGGCGAGGACACAATTGGCGCTGTTCTTGTCAATGCCGTAACAGGAGAGAGCACATATTATTCCCTGAAGGACATTCCAGAGTGGTGCGACCGGGTCTTTAACGCGGAGCTGATCATCCAGCAGTATGACTATTACGGACGTTATCATAACGGCTACTGGAATTCCCTGTTCGGGCAGCGCGACGTAACAGTTACAACCGATGGCTACAACTACATAGCCCAGTCGGATGACGTGTGGCTGTATACGGGCATTACCTCCGTCGGTACGGATGAGGGAAACATCGGCTTTATCCTCGTCAACCAGAGAACGAAAGAAGCAAGATACTATTCCTGCGCCGGAGCAGAAGAGTACTCAGCCATGAACTCTGCGGAAGGCGCGGTGCAGCAGTATCACTATGATGCAACCTTCCCGCTGCTTCTGAACATCGGCGGCCAGCCGACCTATTTCATGGCACTCAAAGACTACTCCAACCTGGTAAAGCAGTATGCGATGGTAAATGTACAGCAGTATCAGGTTGTTGCAACAGGGAATACCGTTGCCTCATGCGAGCAGAATTATCTCTCCCTGCTGGCGCAGAATGGAATCCGCACGCAGGTGTCGGAAGAAGTTCTCGTGCAGGAGGAATATGACTCTGTGGAAGGTGTTATCGGAGAGATCAGAGCCGTGACCATAGATGGCAACACCGTGTTCTTTATCCGGATCGAAGGGTACGATGCGTACTACCGGATCAGTGCAAAGGATGAGATCATTACGGTCATTCTCTCTGCAGGTGATTCGGTCGCAATTGAGTATATTCCGTCTGATGGAGAGATCCGTGACGCGGTATCTGTGGAGCGCATATCCTGATTCTCAAGACATGCCGCTTTACCACATAAAAAGGCGCTGCCTGCGAAAGATGCGGGCAGCGCCTTTTGTGGTGTGAAAGATAGATCAGCCCTGAACGAGTGCCTGGGTGTCCTTTGCAATCATGAGTTCCTCATTGGTGGGAATCAGCAGAACAGTGACCTTGGAGTCATCTGTTGAAATAACGGCCTCTTCACCGCGCTTCTTGTTGCGGTAGGGGCAGAGCTTCACGCCCAGGAATTCCAGGCCGTTGCAGATACGTTCACGCATCTGGCCGGAGTTTTCGCCGACACCGGCGGTGAATACGAGCACATCGAGTCCGCCGAGAGCAGCTGCATATGCACCGATGTACTTGCGGACTTCATAGGCGAATTTGTCAAGGGCAAGCGCGGCACGCTCATTGCCTGCGGCTGCTGCTTCTTCCAGATCGCGGAAGTCAGAGGAAACACCGGACATACCGGCCATACCGGACTTCTTGTTGAGGATGTTCAGCATCTCGTCCACGCTCAGCTCGTAACGGTTGCACAGGTACTGTACGACGCAGGGGTCGATATCTCCGGAGCGGGTTCCCATGGGCACGCCGGCAAGTGGGGACAGACCCATCGAGGTATCCTGGCATTTGCCGTCTACAACAGCAGAAAGAGAAGAACCGTTGCCAAGGTGGCAGTTGATGATCTTCAATTCTTTGGGATCTTTTCCCATCATCTCAATGGCGCGTGCGGTAACATAGCGGTGGCTGGTTCCGTGGAAGCCGTAGCGGCGGACAGAGTCCTTTTCGTAATACTCGTAGGGAAGTGCATACATATATGCCTTCGGAGGCATGGTCATATGGAATGCAGTGTCAAACACGGCGACCTGCGGCTTGTCAGGCATGACGTTCTGGCAGGCGCGGATTCCCATGAGGTTTGCAGGGTTGTGCAGGGGGCCGAGAGGAATGCAGCGTTCAATCGCGGCGATACAGGCGTCGTCAATGATGCAGCTTTCCGTGAATTCCATGCCGCCGTGCAGAACACGATGACCGACAGCGTCGATCTCGTCCGTGGAGGAAATGACGCCGAGCTGAGGATCCACAAGAATCTTCAGAACAGCCTCAATGGCCTCAGAGTGGGTCGGCATAGCGATCTCTTCCGCATAATTATCCTTTCCGGGAACTCTGTGCGTCAGTTTGCCGTCCAGTCCAATGCGTTCGCACTGACCCTTGGCAAACACTTCACCGGAATCCGGATCCATAAGCTGGTACTTCAGGGAAGAACTGCCTGCGTTGATGACCAAAATCTTCAAGTACAACATCTCCTAATCTTCAGTTGCTTTGTGCTTTACACAAGATCGAAACTATTGTATGATATTTTCCGGTCTAATACAAGGGAAAAATCGCTGATTTTTCAGATTATGGGGGTTCTTATGGAAGCAGCTGCCGTCATTTGTGAGTATAATCCTTTCCATAACGGACACTCGGCGCAGTTTCTGCACATCCGGGAAAAAGCCGGGGCTGATACGGCAATTCTCTGTCTGATGAGCGGCTGTTTTGTCCAGCGGGGAGAGCCGGCTGTCATCGCTCCAATGCTCCGCGCAGAGGCGGCGCTCCGCTCCGGGGCGGATCTTGTGTTGGAGAATCCGATTACCAACGTGCTTCGGAGTGCGGAACAGTATGCACTTGGAAGCGTGAAATTACTTGAGGCGCTTGGCGGAATTGATTGGCTCAGTTTCGGCGCAGAATCAGGAAGCGCGGAAGCATTTCTGAATCTTGCTGCGCTTCTGCGTTCGGAAGCGTTTTCTCAGGCGCTGCGGCCTCAGCTGGATCTTGGAATTTCCTTCCCGGCTGCCCGCCAGCGTGCGGTGGAGAAGCTCGGCTACGATGGAAGCCTTCTGGAGAAGCCGAACTGCATTCTCGGAATCGAATACTGCAAAGCGCTCCTTGAGACGGGCAGTACCATACGCCCCATGGTGATATACCGGCCTGGAGACTATCATGATTCGGTGCTTCGAGCGGAAGCCCCTTCAGCGACCGCCGTCAGAAACAGCATGTTGGAAAATGAGCAGTTCGATCCTTTTGTGCCGGAAAGTGCAGTGGGGTTGTACCATGAGGCGAATCTTCACGCCTGGCGATATGGGGAGCGTGCGGTTCTCGCTGTTCTGCGAACAATGAAAAGGGAATCCTTTCAGAAAACTGCACACGGGGAAGAAGGCCTGTGGAGCAGGATTGCCCGCATTTCCCGAGAATCACCGGATATTGAAGGAATCCTTTCTCAGGTCAAAGCGAAACGCTATACCAGAACCAGGGTGCAGCGACTCCTGACATGTGCGTTTCTGCAGATAGAGGAAAAATTGCTTAAGCAGGAAGCGCCCTATGTGCGTGTGCTCGGATTTTCCGAACGGGGCAGGGAACTGCTTCATTCTCTGAAGCAGAGAAGCAGGATTCCGCTGGTCAATGCAGGAGCGATTCCTCCTGACAGAGAGTATCTGAAACTGGAGGAACGGTGTGCGGATCTGTATGAATTATGTGGAAGACAGAAACCGGAATATGGTTCAGTGCGCCGCTGGCGAACCCTGATTATCGGGCAAGATTAACAGAAGAGGATCTTCTGAATTGTCATAAAAGCACAAAAACCGGAAGAAAAAAAGTGCTTGCAAATTACGGAAACCTGTGCTACAATACATCAGCAATCTGGGAAGTGAGGGCAATGCCCTTTTTACTTATACTATGGAAGAGGTGAACATGATGAAGGAAGGTATCCACCCGAAATATGAGCAGACCACAGTTCGTTGTGCCTGCGGTGCGGTGTTTGAGACTGGTTCGACTAAGAAGGACATTCGCGTCGAAATCTGCTCCAAGTGTCACCCCTTCTATACCGGCAAGCAGAAGCTGGTAGACACCGGTGGACGAGTCGATCGCTTCAACAAGAAGTACGGACTCAAATAAGTGCTCAAAAAACCCTGCACCCTATTGGTGCGGGGTTTTTGTATTTCCAGGAGGACCGTCAATATGGAACAACAAATCGAGAGAGCAGTTCTTGTCGGACTGAATGCGGATGTTTTCTCGAAGGAAGAGACAGCCACGGATTCCACACTGGACGAACTGGAAGCCCTTCTCGAAACGGCAGGAGGCGTTTGTGCGGCCAAGATCCTGCAGAATCGACATACTCCTGATCCACACAGCTTTGTCGGAACAGGAAAAGCGGAGGAAATCCGGCAGATCGCTCAGCAGGAAGAAGCCAATATGGTGATTTTTGACAATGATTTGTCTCCCTCGCAGATCAGTGCTCTGGAAGAGATCACCGGAACAACCGTCCTTGACCGCAGCGCGCTGATCCTGGATATTTTTGCACAGCGTGCTCAGACGAAGGAAGGACGTCTGCAGGTGGAACTTGCACAATACCAGTATCTTCTTCCGCGCCTTTCGGGCATGGGAAAATCTCTTTCCCGCCTGGGAGGCGGCATTGGTACCCGCGGCCCCGGTGAAACCAAGCTTGAGACAGACCGGCGCCACATTCGCGCTAGAATTGACCGACTTCGGGAAGAGC
Organism: Oscillospiraceae bacterium; assembly: GCA_017516005.1. Lineage (GTDB taxonomy): Bacteria > Bacillota > Clostridia > Oscillospirales > Oscillospiraceae > SIG488. Next base: position 66,902 of record JAFWDU010000013.1, read on the forward strand.
TCCAGCAGGTTCGGAAGGTGAGATCCGTACAGCGGGAGCGCCGCATCAAAAACAGGGTGCCCGTTGTTGCTCTGGTAGGATACACCAATGCGGGAAAATCCTCATTGCTGAATACACTGACCGGGGCGGATATTCCTGCAAACAACAGACTGTTCGACACGCTGGACACTACGACCAGACGTCTGCGCATCTCCGAAAACCAGGAGGTGCTTTTGTCGGATACGGTTGGATTTATCGCAAAACTGCCGCATCATCTTGTTGAGGCGTTTAAGGCGACTCTGGAAGAGTTGTCCTTTGCAGATGTACTGGTTCATGTCATTGATTCCGCGGACCCGGAGATGGAAGATCATATCAAAGTCGTGGAACGCCTGATCTCGGAACTTGCAGCACCTGGCGTGCCGGTAATCAACTGTTATAACAAGAAGGACCTGGGTTTTGAAATCCCGCTGGGAGAGGATCTTGTCGCAGTTTCCGCAAAAACAGGAGACGGGCTGGATGTGCTGCTGATGAAGATCGAACAATGCCTCAATCGCGGACAGGTAACGGCAGAATTCCTGCTGCCATATTCTGCAGCTGGGATGGTGGAAACAATTCATAACCGGGCGAAGGTTCTCGGATGCGAGTACGAGGCGGATGGTATCCGGATCCGTGCCGTCTGCGATCCGGTTCTCTACGGCCGCCTCCGGGAGTATCGTATACATGGATGAGATGAAAGTGCCTTCCGCTTACGGCGAGGCGGAATATACAGACCGAAAAAGCCGCTTTATCGGTCATATCTGGCGTACGGATACGGAAGAAGAGGCGCTTGCGCGAATCAAGGAGATGCGAGAGACTTTCTGGGACGCACGCCATAATGTATTTGCCTATATCATTGCCGGCGGTCAGACCAGATATTCCGATGATTCAGAACCACAGGGAACCGCCGGTATGCCGGTGCTTGATGTTCTCCGACATGAGGAAGTCTTTAATGTTACCTGTGTTGTAACACGTTATTTCGGCGGAGTTCTGCTGGGGACCGGCGGCCTGGTGCGCGCCTATTCGAAGTCGGCAAAACTTGCACTGGATGCGGCAGGAATCAGCGTGCTTCGTCTTTGGAACCGGATTCTGCTTGAATGCCCGTACCGGCTGTATGAGACCGTGCTCTCCGCAGCTGAACGGCTTGGAGCGGTCACGGAAGAGAAAGAATACGGGGCAGAAGTTCTGCTCACATTCCTGGTTCCGTCGGAAGAGACGCCTGCTTTTCAGGAACGGATGACAGATCTTTCCGGCGGTATCCTTCAGCCGGTGCTGATGGGTCAGGAACGTATGGCAGTTCCTGTGAAAAGTTCATAAAAAATTAGTGAATTCTGTATACTGATTCTTTATAATAAATGGTAAACGCAAAGGAGTGGGTGCAGTGACCATTCGGGAGCATACAGAACAGATGGAGATTGAGCTTTTGTCTCCAGTGGCACAGAAGGCTGTCAACAGCAAAGGAAGAATGGTGCCTGAGCGGTCGGATGATCTTCGGACCGTATTTCAGAGAGACACAGACAGGATTGTGCATTCCAAGTCTTTTCGCCGGCTGATGCACAAAACCCAGGTTTTTCTCCAACCGGAAGGAGATCATTACAGAACCCGAATGACCCATACCATTGAGGTGTCCCGAATTGCCCGAACGATCTCCAGAAGTCTCCGGTTGAATGAGGATCTGACTGAAGCCATTGCGCTGGGACATGACCTGGGACATACCGCATTCGGACATGCAGGTGAATATGCGCTTAGGGATATTCTTGGAACAGGTTTTAACCACAATGAGCAGTCGCTCCGTGTTGTGGATCAGCTGGAGCAGAACGGCAGGGGACTGAACCTTACCTATGAGGTAAGAAGCGGTATTCTGACGCACTCCGGAACGATGCAGCCTGAAACGATGGAAGCCGCAGTTGTGCGGCTTTCTGATCGGATTGCCTATATCAATCACGATATTGATGACGCCTGCAGAGCAGGGATCCTCTCAAATGAGGACATCCCCGCACACATCTCCGAGATCCTAGGGACAACACATTCCCAGAGAATCAATACCCTGGTACTTGATACGGTTCTTGCGACCGGCACCGGTTCCACGGTGCAGATGCATCCGGCCGTTGCCGATGCTATGGAGGAACTTCATTCGTTCATGTTTGAACGTGTATACCGGAATCCGGTTGCAAAAGGGGAAGAATCCAAAGCAAAGGAGATTATCCGGATCCTGTTTTCTTATTATTCCGAGCATCCGGATCAGCTCCCTGCCGAGTTTCTGAAGATCATGGAGCGTGATGGCAAGGAACGAGCCATCTGTGATTATATAGCGGGCATGACCGATAATTATGCTGTCGCGAAGTTCTCTGAACTGTATATTCCGAATGCCTGGTCCGTTGTGGACTGATTAGACGGTATTTCTGTCGTTCATCCGGTCATTTATTACAGACCGCAAAAACGTTAAGAGGGGGTGGAACACATGGCATTTCCGGCTGCATTTATTGATGAGCTCATACAGAAAAACCCGATTGACGATGTTGTAGGACAGTACGTCACACTCAAGCGGCATGGAAGCAATCTTTTTGGCCTGTGTCCGTTCCACTCTGAAAAAACGCCTTCTTTCTCTGTCGTTCCGGATAAGGGAATGTTTTACTGCTTCGGCTGTCAGAAAGGCGGAGGAGTCATCAATTTTATCATGGAACAGGAAAGTCTGGATTATGCCGATGCTGTCCGGTTCCTGGCAAAACGTGCCGGTATGACAGTTCCTGAAGATGAGGGACGGTCTTCCACCTATCAACGGCAGGAACGGCTCTGGAAGCTGAACAGAGAGGCGGCAAGATATTTCCATGACGCCCTTTCCGGACAGAATGCGGAACAGGTCCAGAGCTATATCGAGCGACGCGGTCTGAGCAAGGGAACTGTTACACGTTTCGGACTTGGTTTTGCACCGGAAGGCTGGACAAATCTCATCGATGCAATGGCAAAGCTGGGTTATCAGAAGCAGGATCTTCTGGATGCGGGGCTGGCGGTCAAGACGGAAAAGGGATCCATCTATGACCGATTCCGCAATCGGCTGATGTTCCCCATTATTGATCTGCGCGGCAATGTAATCGGGTTCGGCGGACGAGTTATGGATGACAGCACACCGAAATACCTCAATTCACCGGAAACAATTGTTTTCAACAAGAGAAAGAACCTGTTCGCGCTCAATATCGCACGGAAGAGCAAACAGGGTTTCCTGATTCTGACGGAAGGGTATATGGACGCGATTTCACTCCATCAGTATGGATTTGACTGTGCAGTTGCTTCTCTGGGGACTTCTTTGACCGCAGAGCATGTAACGCTCATGGCAAAATATACGGATAAAGTTGTCCTCACGTATGACGCAGATGCAGCAGGTCAGAATGCAACGCAGAGGGCAATCGCAATTCTGGAAAAAGCCGGCCTTCAGGTTAAGGTGCTTCGCGTGGAGGGTGCCAAGGATCCGGATGAATTCCTGAAAAAATACGGTGCAGACCGCTTCCGCCTTCTGCTGGAACGTTCTGAGAACCACGTAGAGTATCAGCTCCAGCGCCTGAAGTCTCAGTTTGATCTTTCACAGGATGAAGGAAAAGTAGAATATATCAAGGCGGCAGCGGACTTGATTGCAACCAGAAACAGTTCTGTTGAACGTGAGGTTTTCGGCGGACGTATTGCAGAAACAGCCGGGATCAGCACTGATGTGGTTAAGCATGAGATCAACCGTGCTTTTCAGCGCCTGAAGGCACAGCAGAAAAAGAGGCAGGAGCGCATTGATCTGCAGCCGGCTACCGAAATTCAACCCCGTTCCCGTTCCATTCGTTATTCCAATATCCGGTCTGCAGCTGCGGAAGAACAGCTTCTGCGTATTTTGGTAGCCGAACCAAGCCTGTTCGCAAAGACCTCCGGACTGACTGGCGGCATGTTTTCTTCTCCGCTTCTGGGGAGAGCGTTTGATCATCTGAATCGCCTGCATCTTGAAGGACAGGCGCCGAGCCTGTCTTCCATGGGAGAAGAATTTTCTCCGGAGGAGGCTTCACATCTGAGTTATGTGATCTCCAAGGATATCGGACCGGTCAAGGAAAAGGAACTGATGGATTGCCTTCAGGTAATCCGTAGCGAATATGAAAAACAGCAGTCACAGTCAGTGCCGGATCTGCTTGCCGCACGGGCTAGATATCAGAGAACAAAAGGAATGGGGGGATAACCAGTGAGTGAGAAAGAAAACGGCGGAAAGGAACTGCTCGAGAAACTGTTGGAGGAATCCGTTGCCGCCGGAAAGGTAAGTTCAAAAAAACTCATTGAAACGCTGGATGCCTCGGAAGCAACCGAGGAAGAGACTTCGGCATTCTATGAAAAACTGGAGTCTGCCGGTGTTGAAATTGACGTCGAAGATATTCTGGACGTCATTGGAGAACAGGATATTCCCGCTGAAGAACTGCAGAAGAATGAAGAGCCTGAAGCGGTGGATCCAGAGGCTCTGAGTGATAGTTTCCCCACAGGAGACCCGGTTCGGACATATCTCAAAGAGATTGGACGATTCCCGCTGCTGACATCGGAAGAGGAGCAGCAGGTTGCTAAGAGAATGTCAGAAGGAGATGAAGCCGCCAGAGATCGGATGGTTGAAGCGAATCTCCGTCTGGTTGTTTCAGTTGCAAAGCACTATGTGGGAAGAGGACTGCTTTTCCTGGATCTGATTCAGGAAGGGAACGTGGGCCTGATTAAGGCAGTGGAAAAGTTTGATTACACGAAGGGCTATAAATTCTCCACATATGCCACATGGTGGATCCGACAGGCGATCTCACGGGCAATCGCGGATCAAGCGAGGACGATCCGTATTCCTGTCCATATGGTCGAGACCATCAACCGTGTGACCCGTATGCAGCGTCAGCTCACACAGGAATTGGGAAGAGATCCGACATCCCAGGAGATTGCAGAGAAGCTGAATATGACCGCGGAACGCGTCGAAGAGATTCAGAAGCTTTCCATGGAGCCGGTCTCTCTGGAGACACCTGTCGGAGAAGAGGATGACAGTCATCTTGGTGACTTTATTCCAGACGGCGAAGATGACGAGCCCGTGGAAATGGCAACCCGCACTATTCTTTCAGAGCAGCTGGAAGAGGTGATGAGTACCCTGACGCCACGAGAGGCTGAGGTAATCAGGCTTCGCTATGGACTTGATGACGGTAAACCCCGTACGTTGGAGGAAGTCGGAAAAGAATTCACGGTTACGCGTGAGCGGATTCGTCAGATTGAAGCGAAGGCGCTGCGAAAACTCCGTCATCCGTCGAGAGCAAAAAAACTGAAGGATTTTCTCTCCTGATTACAGACACTAATGAAAGACGAGTCTGGGAAACTTCGGTTTCCAGACTCGTCTTTCATTAGTTATATACACGGAATCAGCCGTCAACAGCGTCATCACTCAGGAGTCAGAGCTGCTGCTTTCATTTTCTGCGTCTTCCTCTTCGCCTTCATGATCCAAGGCGTATGTTGGATCGTAGTGAACCAGGATGGAGCAGTCAAGGAGCGCCTGTACATCTCGTATGGGATTTCCAAACGCGTGGACTTCAATCAGATTGACGCAGAGAGCAAGATCATCAATGTTGCGGAGATTGTTGTAGTCCACGTTGAGATAGTTCAGCTGCGGGAGAACACATACCCCAGCAATATCCTCAAGCATGTTGTAGCTGGCGGTCAGCCGGTGAAGCTGTCCGTTCTCATCAAACAGAGGCAGCGTTTCCAGCTGATTGTGATCTGCGTAAAGCTCCGTGAGCTGCGTCAGACTTGCAGCCGGAGTCAGATCCGTGATCTCGTTGTTTGCAATGTCGAGCCAGCTTAGCTGTGTGCATCCGGAGATCATTTCAATATCCCGAAGTCCGTTGTCGGAGAGATTCAGTTTCTGAAGGGAATGCAGATAGCGAAGAAAGTTCAGGTTTTCTACAGAACAACCTGCAAGATACAGCTCCGTCAGATTTCGTTTGCGCGCCAGAACATTTCCGTTTGCAAAACTGTTGTAATTCAAATCCAGTACTTCAAGATCTTCCATCTGGTCAATCGGAGAGATATCCGAGATGGCATTGGAACTGAGAAGCAGGGAGCGCATCTGCGTCATGTTCTTGACAGGATCAATGGATACGATACTGTTTCCGGACAGATCCAGTATCTGCAGATTAACCAGATTCTCCAGAGCGGCAATGTTGGAAATACTGCAGTTGGAAAGATGAAGTTCCGTAAGAGAAGTCAATGTGCCAATCGTCTGAAGATCGCTGCTCTGCAGGCTGCATCCATCCAGATTCAGATACTTGAGGTTTTTCAGATAGAGGAGAGGTGAGAAGTCAACACCGCTCAGATTCTGAACGGAGAGAATTGCCAGATCCTCATAATACTTCAGATCTTCAAAACTCTGTATGCCTTCCGGCAGGTAGAGCGCCTGAATGGTCCACAGCGCGTCTGTCATAATCGGTTCGCTGTCATCGAGTTCAAGAATGTATCTGGCCCAGGATTCCATAACAGGGTCAGTGAATTCCGCTTCCGCGATAATGCGCCCGACAGTGTAACTGGCGGAAACGGCATGACTGACCAGCCCGTCAGGAGAGATGGTAAGAGCAATCACAGAGGTGTCACCCGCATCCAGAGCGACCGGTCCGCGATAACGGTCTCCTTCGCACGGATAGGAACCGTCCCGTCTCCAGAATGCGGCAACGTTCTCATCAAATATAAGTCCAAGCTCCAGATTTGAATTGTAGATGCCGCTTGGATCGGAAAAAGCAGGAGGTGCCGGGCGCCGCTTCTCCATCTCAGCTGCAACTTCCGGGTTGGTGATCCGGCTTAGCATCTGCTCCGCATCCATGAATTTGCTCTGCTGAACATAGACACGGGAGAGCGTAGCGTATAATTCGGAATCAGCCGGGTTTTCTGAGATCGCACTGACAAGTGTATACTCAGCTCTTGTAAAGTTGCCCATTGCAATATAGCAGTCTGAGATGGCAACCGGTATCTCGGGGTTCTGAGGGGAGAGACGGTCAACCTGAGAATAGTACTGGATCGCACGGCTGTAGTTTCCGTTTCTGACACATCGCTTTGCCTGATTCAGAAAAAACGCCGTCGTATCGTCTTTTCGATAGACAAAGAAAAACCAGACAGAACCAGCCAGAAGTAAAATGACAAGAATCAGAGGAATGATTATTTTCAAGGCACGTTTCATTTGCCCACAACCTTTCGGACTATTACGCTTCATTATATTCGTGGTGAAAATACCTGTCAAGCAGGCATTTTCCGGTGCTCTGAACTTCATTCGTTCAGAAGAAATGGAATTGTTCAGAAGTGCCTGAATGCATGTTCTGCTGCAGTTTGCAGAGAAAGGCCAGAAAGCGGGATGCGCTTTCTGGCCTGAAATATCTGATTGTTCTGATCAGCGGTCGTCGATTGTGTGGTAAGGTCTTGCGGGCATAATCGCCTTGTATGCCGGACGGATAATTCTGCCGCCGGTAATCACTTCCTCAATCCGGTGTGCACACCAGCCGGTAATGCGTGAAATGGCAAACAGAGGAGTAAACAATTCATCGGGGATACCGAGCATCCGGTAAACAAGTCCGGAATACATATCCACATTGGCACACATAACCTTGCTGTTGCCGGTGACTTCAGCAAATACAGACGGAGTGAGGCGCTCAATGGATTCCATCAGTTCCAGATCGTCCAGGAAACCGGTTTCAGCCGCCAGGCTCCGCGCCGCGGATTTCAGAGCAACCGCACGTGGATCAGATAAGGTGTAGATTGCGTGACCCATGCCATAGATCAAGCCGGAGCCGTCGCCGGCCTCTTTACGGAGCACCTTCCGCAGATAATCACGGACTGCGTCATCATCGTTCCAGTCGGAGATGAGACTCTGCGCTTCCGTGAACTGACGCATGACGGCACGGTTTGCACCTCCGTGCTTCGGGCCTTTCAGGGAGCCGATGGCAGCGCCGATGGCAGAATAGGTGTCCGTACCAGTGGAGGAGAGTACGCGGCAGGTAAAGGTGGAGTTGTTGCCGCCGCCGTGTTCTGCATGGAGAACGAGGCACAGATCAAGGAGCTTCGCTTCCTGTTCGGTGAAACCGGCATTGCCGCGGATCAGATGAAGGAAGTTCTCGGCAAGGCTCAGGCCGGGCTGCTGGCGGTTCAGATACAGACCGTCATTATCAAAATAATGACGTTTGACTGCATAGGCATAAGCAACAATCGGCGGAAAACGGGCAATCAGTTGAAAAGCCTGTCGAAGAAGATTTGCAGTTTCCAGAGAATCCGGATCGTCATCGGATGAGTAAAGGGTAAGAACGCTGCGTGAGAGCTTATTCATCACGTCATTGCTCGGGTGCTTCAGAATCATGTCCTCTGTAAAATTCGGAGGGAGCTCCATATTTTCAAACAGAATGTCCTGAAACGTTTTCAGTTGCTCTCGGTTGGGAAGCTCGCCGAGGAGAAGCAGATAGGCGATCTCTTCAAATCCAAAACGGTTGTCGCTGGTAAAACCGTTGATCAGAGAAAGAATATTATAACTGCGGTAGGTGAGACGTCCTTCCAGGGGCACACGTTCGCCGTCCATCATTGCATAACCGGTGACATTGCCGATTTGCGTATAACCGGCCATAACACCGGTACCATCTGCGTTACGGAGACCCCGTTTTACAAGATCATTTTCTCTGGGATCCTGAATCAGCTCATATGTTTTTGAATAATTATCTGAAAGAGAAAGAATGAAATCATGAACAAGAGCAGAATTCGGCAATTGATACACCTCCGAAGAAATGAATAATTGGATTATAGCACTGCCAAAACGGTTCGTCAATTGAAAAGAAAAATAAAAAAATAAAGGCGAATTATAGAATAATTATGCGATTTGAAAAAATAATATGAATGTTCACGACGGAAATCTTGCAAATTGATTCAAAAGCTCAATGAAAAAGACTTGAATGAGGCAATCTCTTGTGAATGTATAAAAAAACAGTCCCGACGAAATCTCGTCAGGACTGTTGAAATGACAATTTACAGAAGGTTCAAGACAAAGACCAGAATGATGAAAACAAGAGCAACCCACTTTGTCATACGGGCAAGTGTGGCATCAAAGGATCTGGCTTTCGTTTTGCTCATAAAGGAGTCAGCAGCACCGGCGATTGCACCAGAGAGGCCGGCGGATTTGCCGGACTGAAGCAGAACAACAGCAATCAGAAAAACAGAAGCAAGTACTTCAACAATTGTCAGAATGATTTTCAGGGTTTCCATGTATAATCCTCCAGATTCAGCCCGGATCGGGCACTTTTTTCGATGCCTGCATATGATAGCATATAAAGAAACGAATTTCAAGCATTAGTTTCTGCATTTTCCAGGAAAATCAATCCGTTTCCAGGCAATTCTCTTTCCTGAGCGGAGCAGAGAAGAGAAAGTGAAAGACTGTCATCCTCGGCCTGTGTCTATGCGTTCTCTCTGTTTGCAAGGCTTGTAAGGAAAGCGTTGATGAAGCCATCCAGATCTCCATCCATAACAGCATTGATGTTGGTGTTTTCAAATCCCGTGCGGGTATCTTTCGCGAGCGTATAAGGCATGAAAACATAGGATCGGATCTGGCTGCCCCATTCAATTTTCTGCTGAACACCTTTGATATCCGAAATCTTGTCCAGGTGCTCACGCTCCTTGATTTCCACCAGCTTGGAGCGAAGCATTTTCATACACCATTCCTTGTTCTGGAACTGGCTGCGCTCCTGCTGGGATGCTACCACGATTCCTGTGGGTTTATGAATCAGACGAACGGCAGAGGAAGTCTTGTTGATATGCTGGCCGCCTGCACCGGACGAACGGTAGACCTGCATTTCAATATCTTCCGGACGGATCTCGACATCCACATCGTCTTCAATTTCCGGAATGACTTCCACAGCGGAGAAACTGGTATGGCGTCTGCCAGAGGAGTCAAAGGGGGAGATTCGGACCAAACGGTGCACGCCGTTCTCACTTTTGAGAAGCCCGTAGGCGTTTTCACCTTCAATCTGAATATCAGCGCTCTTCAGACCAGCTTCATCGCCATCCTGGTAATCCAGAATAGTATATTTGAAGCCATGCCGTTCCGCCCATCTGGTATACATCCGGTAAAGCATCTCACACCAGTCCTGAGCCTCTGTTCCGCCGGCACCGGCATGGAAACTGACAAGCGCATTGTTGCGGTCATATTCTCCGGAAAGAAGTGTCTGCATTCTTGCATTCTGCATTCGCTCATCCAGATCATCATAACCGCTCTGAATATCTTCAGCCATGGAGTCATCTTTCTCCTCAATAGCCATTTCACACACAGCAATCAGATCTTCAAGATCGGAACACATTTTTTCGTAGGAGTTTACTTTGTTTTCCAGCTGCTTTGTTCTTTGAAGAACAGATTTGGACAATTCCAGATTGTCCCAGAATCCATCGGCAGAAGCCTGAGCATGAAGACGCTCCAGTTCGTCTTTTGCGGCTTCAACGCCTAGATTTGCCTGAAGCTCTTGCAGGCGGGGCCTTAGATCCGTGAGCTTCACTTTCAGTTCGTTCATGTCAATCATAGTTGTTCCGTCACTTTCTTAGGAAGAAGTATCAATACACAGGTAAGCGCTTACCCTCTGCGCTTGCGGTTGAGGTACTCATCCAGCTCATTTTTGACTTTGTCCGGAATGGTCCGTGTGACCGGGCACTTTGCAGACTGAGCCATACGGCGTGTAAATTCTGCAACAAATCTGCCGTCCTGGATAATCTGCTTGTCAGACAGAAGAGAAATCGTGTCATTGCGGGAATGAATCTCCGCCTGATTTCTGGGAGAAGTGCGGGCAAACGAAAGAGCCGGGACACCTTTATCGGCAAAAGGAGTGGAGTCACTGGAATAGACACCAGTTTTGGATTCAATACTCCAGCCGATCTCAGAACCAAGATAGCGGAGATAATGAACCAGTCCCTCTTCTGCGCTGACGCAGGCGATAAACTTGCCCATAGCTGACCCGATCATATCAAGATTCACGTTCAGGACGCATTTGCTGAGCTCGTCCTCGTGTGCTGCCACATAAGCTTTTGAACCGAGCAGACCACGTTCTTCACTGCCGCAGAAAACGAAGCGGATGCCGTAGTGAAGATCCTTGTTTCTGAGCTCGTCCATCACACAGAGAAGGCCGATACATCCGGTCATGTTGTCATAGCTTCCGTGAGAAAGAGATGTGGTATCATAATGAGCACTCAGGACCAAATACTCATCGCAGCTTCCCGGGAGCATCGCAACCACATTATGACTCTGGCCGGCGTATTCCTCCTGATCCACCTCAATTCGGACGGTGGCGGGATTTTGCCGTGCGAGTTTTGCAGCATCCTTTGCGTTGAGGTTCACACCGAGCATCTTCTTTCCAAGACTGACATAGCTGCGCAGTTCTTTCTGGTCAATGTCATGATCCCGATAGAAGACATTCCCGGTGTATGTAATAAATCCAACAGCACCAGCTTCAAAAAGATCCTGATATGCAAAGTGCGACAGACCGGAATCCAGAAGGACAATTTTACCTCTGACCTGTGCAAGAGATAACGGATCCATACTCGGGAGATACTGGAAGGGAGCTTCCACAGAGCCGCTTCCGCACAGACGATATCCGTGGCAGGGATAAGAGATGCCGTCCGCGGTAAGCAGGGAGAATTTTACAGAAGACATCTCTACATCAAATGGTTCAAGCGCGGCCTGAACGCCCATTGCTTCGCATTGTGCTTTCAGGTATTCTGCAACGCGGAGCTCTTCCGCAGTTCCGCTTTCGTGAACGAAGTCTGTTTCTTTCAGAATTGTGTGAACCTGACGGGTGTTCATAATACTTCCATCCTTCCCAAAATGTTGAATGTGATTCTGGAAAAAGAAAAACGCCGCAATTCTTCGGGATTACGACGTTTCCTGGCACACTGGAGAGGACTCGAACCTCCGGTCTACCGCTTAGGAGTCTTGGTCCTGAACATGTCCGTTGCAGTCCTCTGAGTGCATATTGATGCAGTAATTACGCGGTATTCTATCGTAAACGAGTGCGGATATAGACGCCTGAATTCCGCTATTGTTCATAGTATTCCAGCATGACATTAAACAGAAGTGCAGAAATGTGAAAAACTGGGCGGAACAGTACGTCTATCACTTGTTTACGGGCACACTATATCATTTCATAAGCGAAAAAGCAAGAAAAAAGAGGATGACCTGCAGCTGCGGCTGCAGGTCATCTTCGTGTGTTTGACCCGATATTTGCGCATCGCCTGGATCAAATGATACGCGCCCCTAGTGTATTCCAAAATCAGACAAGCATTCCCATCTTCAAAGACCTATGCTTTACCGCTTGTACAGCAAGAACCATGCTGGCGCTTTTTGCTTTTCCTGTTGCGGTGCACTTTTTAACACGGCATCCTTAATCCTCCTGGTAATCGTAAATCCGTGAGCTGAACGGATCCAGTTCCATGTTGTGACCATAGATATATCTTCCCGGAATTCTTGCCTTTCGGAGTGCTTCCTGAATCTCCGTCAGACTGGCCGTCCCGCTTCCTACAAAAGAGTCGTCAACCGGAATGAAACGCTCAAACACATCTGCGTTATCCCAGCTGCCATTCAGATCAGCGACCGCTTCATAGCTGTAGCAGACAAAACCGCCACAGCGTTTGCACTGACAGAGATAAATCTTGTTCCGTTTGTCCTCAGAGCACACAGAAACAATCGACAGCCGGCCGCTGTTGACTGCGTCTGTCGCATCGTCTTCCGAGAACAGACAGCAGGTTTTGCTTGAGGGAGAGGAATTGCCTTCAAACACCTGACGAAGCAGAACCAGATATTCATCCAAAGCAGAACACGGGAACAGTTGCTCTTTCAGCACCTGATAGATCGTGCTGTAATACCAGGCATGTTCGGATTTGCGCTTCTGATTGAAGCGATTCCATAGCTCCTCACCGAGCTGTGCGTAATCCCGTGCGATTTCCCGCAGATTGGACAGCTTGTCTCCCAGGCAGATCATCTGCACATCGGAATCCGCATACTTCAGATGATTAATAGTCTCCTGCTTTCGGGTTCTCCAGGTTTCAGAAGCTGGCAAGTCCTCCCGTTTATTCTCACTTTCCGAGCTCACGAGTTCTCTAACCCTTTGGCCGAACTGCTGCTCAATGATCTCAAGGGAAGTATCAGTATCTTCTACTGTGTCATGAAGCACTGCGGCGCAGAGAACATCCTCATCATCCGTCAAAGCGCTGACAATCGTCATTACTTCAAGCGGATGCAGAATATACGGGCGCGATTTTCCTTTTCGAGTCATTCCTTCATGGGCTTTCACGGCGAATTGAATTGCCCGATCCAGTTTCATCATAATCTATCCCTCACTGGCTATATAATTCCCAGAACCCGTAGTAACTGGTTTTACGTTCGTTTTTCAAGTTAACGACCGGATTTCATGCTGAATTCATGCATGAATTGTCGTCGGATCGTTTCGCGTTTCAAAGCGGTTGTATCATCAGAGAGACTTCCTGCCGGGCCGCGTTGTTGGAAGCTGCTGCGTTATTCATATTTGAAGAAGGATCCCCAATCAAGCATGATTCTATATACAATACCATGGCGTGATAAGCGGAAGGACGGTTGAGAAAGGGCTTCTTGTAAGGCCATATCCGACTAACAGGCCTGTCGCTGCTATGCGTAATCAGGAATTCCTAAAACTCCAGATAGCAACCCCCAATCAATACACAGTATAGCACATCAGATTTCAATTGGCAAAAAGGCACCATAAAAACCTGATATAACCGAATGCTGTTGTGTATCCACAGCCAGAAAGAAGTGCTTGGAATGCAATACTATGCGGTTCTTCGATCCTTGGTGCATTCAGCGATCTCTAGAGTGTAAAGCGGTATTCTTGATTTGATGGAGCAATGCATGAAAGGGACTTTGATCGAATTAATTTTCATCAAAAAATTGATATAAGTCAGAATTGCCTTTGTTCTTTTAATCGCGTATAATAAATTATAATAACATTTGTGCCATATCTTCAAAACTGAGATGCAGGAATTAGCATAATATTTTAATGATTACAATAGGCAAAACAGAAAATGGCGTTTATAATTCAATCAGGCACGTTCTCCTATCATAACCTATCGCTGCAAGGTTTCTTGCTGAAAATCCGAAGAATAGATAGCAAAAGCATGGAAACAGGCCCACATTGTTGCATTGAGTATTTTCTTTGACAGTTTGAATTGAGCAATCAACTGGCGTTGCGTTCAACAACTACGAGCCGCCGGAGAGCGAATTTGAAAAGTTGGACCGGAAAGTGGCTGCCGGTGCGAGTTTCGTCATTACACAGCCGATTCTTGGAAGGGATGAAATGGTAGACCGGCTGCTGCAGGACTATCCTGATTTGCCGGTAGTGACAGAAGTGTGGATGTCAAAGAAGCTGAGTCTGCTCTCTGATATTATCGGAAGGGAGATTCCGGAGGAATATCCCTACGATCCTTTTGAGACATTGAAAATCGTTCAGGAGTTATATCCAAACTGCGGAAATTATCTGGGGATGCTGAGTTTGAAGAATCAGTATCCAATCCTGATGGAGCAATTTAAGAACGAATAGAGGAGAATCGTCCTTAGAAACGATTAATGTCAGCAGTTTATTCAGTCCCGAGTATGGATCTGATTGGGACTATGCAGCACGAAATAAACTTGAAATCTCAACTGTTTCATGTCGGCTGTTAATGTAAAACCACGTACCTGGTGAATTTATCAATGAAATGTAGGCGAGAATAACTCCAGATTAAGAAAGACACAGATTAAAAACAATAAATCAGATCCTCTTTTCTGATGATTTCTCTTATGCTTTCAGCGCAGAAGACTTGGCTTAAATCGGGGACATCTATATCTGGAGTCTCTCCAAGACCTGAAATGGGAATGTGACATGGTAACTGTAAACTTTCTGAATGAAAATATCACGGTATCCGTGGAGCTAGGTACCACGCTTTTGGCAGCGCAGATTGCCGCCGGACTTCGGCCTGACGCACCCTGCGGTGGCATGGGCATATGTGGAAAATGCCTAGTAGAACTGCTGACTGAAACGGGAAGCTGGATTACGGTAAAAGCGTGCACAACGATGGCTAATCAGGATATGTGCATCCGGACTATTCGGAAAGACGGCAGCCATCACATCCTGACCGAAGGGATCAGTAACGTGAACGTAATCGCTCCGCCGGTACGTGCTGTACGGCTTCAGGTGGAAAGGCCAACTTTGGAGGACCCCAGCGCTTACTGGGAGCGGATCAGCCACGCTATGGAAAAAGCCTGCGGTATCCAGCCCGAACCGAATCTGGTCATCGCATCTGGATTGCGGAAAATCTTAGAAGAACTTGATTATTTCCCGCAGGCGGTATATTTCCGCAATGAGCTTCTCTGCCTCAGGCAGGGAGGACGGGTGCTGACAGCCGCTGTGGATATCGGTACCACGACCGTGGTACTCTATCTTGCCGACAGTGAGACAGGGGAAATGTTGGCTACCGTAAGCAGACTCAATCCGCAGACGGAATTCGGGGCGGATGTCATCAGCCGTGCAAACTATGCTATACAGCATGGCACGGAAGCTCTTTCACATTCAATTTGGAACGCTATTCAGGAGTTGCTTGAGAAGGCCGTTCAATATGCAGGGGGAAAAGCGGAGGACGTTTTTTCTCTGATTGTGGCAGGGAACACCTGCATGCATCATCTGCTCCTGGGATTGGATCCATCCAGTCTGGTCCTTTCCCCTTATGTACCAACCATCTCTGAAATGCTGTTCTTAAACGCAGCAGACTACTGTAATAACATCCATCCCAGCGGGAAACTGATTGTGCTTCCCTGCATTGCGGGTTTTGTCGGCGCGGACACCGCCGCCGTTATGCTTTCTTGCGAATTTGACCGACGGGAACATCTGACGCTTGCCATTGATATTGGCACGAACGGAGAACTTGTTTTGGGAGACCGTCGCAGAACCGTGGCCTGCTCGACTGCCGCCGGTCCTGCCTTTGAAGGCGCAAAAATCACATGCGGCATGCGAGGAGCGGAAGGGGCCATAGATCATGCCGCCTGGAAAGACGGACATTTCACATTCAGTGTTATCGGCGGCGGAGCACCGAAAGGGATTTGCGGATCCGGCCTGCTTGATTTGACTTCAGTACTGCTCAGCGCAGGGCTGCTTGATGAGACGGGACGCTTCGCGGATGACAATGAGATCCCTTCAGAGGCGGAAGAACTAGCCTGCCGAATGAAAATGGTTCATTCACAGCGAGCCTTTGTGATATCGGAGTTTGAGTCGGATGGTCCTGATGTCTACCTGACTCAGCGAGATATCCGGGAGGTTCAGCTGGCCAAGGCCGCGATGGCTGCAGGTATCGGATTGATGCTGGATCATTTGAACAGAAAAGTTGAAGAGATTGAAGAGGTGCTGATTGCCGGCGCATTTGGCAACTACATGTCACCTGAAAGCGCCTGTGCCATCGGCCTGATCCCGAAAGAGCTTCTCGGAAGAATTCAGGCTGTAGGAAATGCTGCAGGCAGCGGAGCGCTTCTCTGCGCGCTCAATGAAAAGAGTCTGGAACGGACGGACGACATGGCCAAAAAGACAGAATTCCTTGAACTGGCATCAAATCCCGATTTTCAAGATCGCTTTGTAGATGCATTAAATTTTCCGGAGGAAGAACTATGACCCCAATAGACCGTGTAATCTCCCAGGCCAGAGAAATAGGTTTTGAAGTGGTTGCTGAACTGGATCCAAAGACCATAGTTCAGCGAGAGGACGTACGTGCCATGTGTGCGGAAGGGAAGTGCCACGCATACGGAAAAAACTGGACATGCCCTCCCGCCTGCGGAGATCTGGACGAATGTCGCAGCGTTGTGGAATCTTATAAAGAAGGAGTCGGAATCATTGTGCAGACCGTAGGTCAGCTGGAAGACCCCATGGACTACGAGACAATGATGGATACCGGCAAGATTCACGGGGAACGTTTCCGGAGGCTTGCAGAGAGAATAAGGGAGGAATATCCCTCTGCACTCTGTCTTGGTGCCGGCGGATGCACAGTCTGTAAGTCCTGCAGCTATCCGCAGCCCTGCCGCTTCCCAGAGAAGGCGTTCTCCTCGATGGAAGCCTTTGGAATGCTGGTCAGTGATGTCTGTACCGTACTATCACGGAGAAAACACCATCGCGTATGTTGCATCTGTCAAGGAAAAGTAGACACCCAAAAACACCATAGTATTAAAAGCCCAGTTCGGTCTTGTACTGAACTGGGCTTTTATAGCCCAAAGCGGCCGCAGGTCGCTCGTGATTATAGTAATGAACATACTTGTCAAGCA
>JAFWDU010000014.1 GCA_017516005.1 Oscillospiraceae bacterium
CCACGGGCTTCGTGAGATTCATCGCTTCCGGACGACCCGGAGAGTGCATGGCTTCTGCCGCCTGTGCCGTATTCTTTTTTCAGGAAAGCGGCTTTCTCTTTCGTGGTATGAGGAGCAAGGAAGAAGTCATAGATACGCTGCTTGCCTCCGGCAAAGCTGCTGCCGCCGGAAATCGCGGCGTCGATTTCATCTTCCGTAATAAAGGCGGATATTTCCGGAAGCGTCGCCATGCTTGCGGAAAGCTCCCGCCTTGGGAGATTTAAGTCCTGCAGAGCACGAAGCATTTCATCCGGCTTATGATAGTGAAACCGAAGGAGCTCCCGATCCTGTGAATAGGCTTCCGTAAAAGATTCAAATTCCGCTGTCAGACCGTTGCGGAAATCCTCGTTTTCAAGCCTTTCCGACAACCGTGCGATCTCATCCGGATAACCACCGCCGCTCAGTTCTGCCATGGAAGGCAGATAACCGGCATTACGGGTCTGCTCGCTCATGTCATGAAAGAGATACCACAAGGACTGCGCGAGCTGGGAACGCTCAAAACCGAGCGTCTCTGCAAGCTCCACGTTGGTCATAAAGCTGCCATCCGTCAGCATGGCGTCAATTCGTGCAGCGGCATCCTCCCAGGAGATTACCTGTGCAGTTCTGCTGTACCGCGCCGCAGGCCCGTTAGAAAGGTGCAGACCGTCATCGGCATACCAGACAGCCAGTTTTCCGGCGTCGGTATTCAGCCCGTAACCGCCGCGATAGGTTCGCCGCAGAAACGCAGCCTTTTCAGGCACCGGCTTATCCTTGGAAAACTCTGCGGCAATTACCATGTGGGCATTGTCTGCATTGCTTCCGAAACGGAGCAGATTGTCGATGTCCTCATCGGCAAAAGAAAAAGCGAAGGGCTTTTCATCAAAGCTCTCCGCTCGTTCGATTTGTGCGATCTGTTCTGCTTCTGTGGGAAACAGGCTTAGCTGAACACCAGCTCCGTAAGGATCGTTTCCTCTGCCTGCACCTTCAGGTTGTTCATCAGGCCCGTCCACTTCATCGGGTCGCTGGCCTTCAGCTCCTCCGTCACGCCGTTCTGCTTCATCAGCTCCGGCATGAGCTGCTCCAGCCTCCGGTTCGCCGTCTCGTCGATCTCCCTCAGATGGGGATAAAGTGTCTCGGACAGGAGCATCCGGTTCCAGAGCACCGGGCGCTGCTCCTTCAGATAATTCTTCCGCATCCTGCCGTACTTGCTTAGGGGCATTTGCGGCTGCTCCGTCAGGCTCAGGTCGGGAATCTGATAATCCCCGTTCTTCGTGTAAGTCAGTTCGCTCATGGCTTTCCATCCTTTCTGCGCGGCGGGCGCGCTCATAGTTTCGTATGGTTGCTTCAATTTCACGGAGAACCTGCTGGTTGATCTCACTGACCGCCGTGCCCAGGGCACAAACCGTAGCGGGCGTATTGAAATCGAAAACACTCAGAAAGTCCTCATGTTCAAAATAGTCTCCCGGTTCCAGCTCACAGCGAGACAGGAGGGAGTAGGTGATACTGACCGTTGCGGCGTTCCGAAATGCCGCTCCGATGTTGAAATCATCATACTCTTCGAGAAACGAATCATCAATGATGTCGATGATGTCCCTTGCATTGGCATCCCAATACTCACCTGCAAGTCGGGAAGCGACTTGTTCAAGCTGCGTCGCAAGGCCGTTTTCACCGGAAACGTCGTAGGCACGTTCCAAGGCCGCAGATACCGTATCGGCATATTCCTCCCGGTAGTGCCAGCGCCACACGGGGATCGAGTTTTCCCGGCCCCCGGTGTCGGACACATCAAAGACGTACCGCAGGCGTGGATTGTCGCCGCTGGTGTCGATCAGGGCAATTCCTTTGGAACCACGGCGCACATAGCGCCGCATGCGGTCATTCCAGAAGCCGTATTCCGCACAGGCAACGGCATCGGGACGCTGGGCATAGATCATGAGCTGTTCATTGAACGGATACTTGTAGAGCCGTGCCGCCGTCTCCAGAAAGCCGGTCCAGCTTCGATAGCTGCCGGCGACCTGCCGCGCGGCGTCATCGGCCATCTGAGAATAGAGTTGAAGTTTACTTGGCATGTGTGAACCTCCTTTCGCACAAAAGAAAAGCGGGCAGCCCGTATAGAGCCGCCCGCCATTCAACTGATTTTACTCATCAAAGTCCGGGTAGAGCTCCAGCTTTGAATACTCGTCCTCCGTCATGGAGCCAAGTTTTTTCAGCGCAGAATCCGTCAGCTCGCGCAGCTCCTGATCCTCATCCGTCAGGACACCGCGCATCTCTTTGAGAGCGGCAACGGTTTTCTGCCTGCTTCCTCCGTCATAGATGCAGAGAAGATTGATTTCCTCAAATGTAAGATTGCTCATATTCAGATCTCCCTTTCTGCGCCTCTGCTGGGCGCGTTCTTCTTCGGAGCTTCTGTCCTTTCCTGCGTACTGTAGCTTCTGAGCTTTTCCAGTACAGACGGCCGCTCGTCGGTCTGCCTTTCCTGTTCGACCCTTGCGGGACTTTTCCCGTTGTTGATAATCCCGTCGATCATGCCGTAATCATCCTCCATCGCCATTTCCGCGTTTTTCAGATAGTTTTCCGGCAGGAACTGAGGCAGTTCCTTAAATCCCCAGGAATCAACGTAATGACAGGATACACGCCCCTGCTGCCTTAGCACAATGATGTCGCTGACGGACAGTCTGTGCCCTGTGAAGTCCTGCGGCCGATCAATATTGAAACGGGTATAGATGTTATCCAGAGCGTCTCTGCTGTCCGTTCCGGGCGGCAGGGAGCCAGAATAGACAGCGCCATAGTTATCGTGGCTGACCTGCATTTCCCTCTGCCGCAGGTATTCCATATCCATAAAATGAAAATCTCTTGTCTCCGGAACATCATTGAGCTGGAGGAGCAGAAAACCGTCCTCCTTGCCGTCAAGGAAGGATTTTTCGTAGTCCGGCCGGTCAACTTCCGGCTCAAAGCCCATCTTGGCCGCTTCCCAATCCTCACGGGAAACACCGAAAAAACCGTCATGGCTTCGGATTTCTTCCGCGTCGAAAGCCATGGACTCGGTATTGTCGGTGTAGAGCATATAAACCGGCACATCCCGTTCATAGAGCTCCAGCGCCTGCTCCTTGGAGAGTGGCTGCATATTCTCATCGGTGTAGCCGTAGGCGTTCATGGCATCCACACTGATTGCTGGATCAATTTTATGTTCCTGCGTCTGCGTTTTCTCCTGAACGCCCATCGTCACCTCCGGCTCGCTGGCAGGGGCGGCCTGCTCCTGACTTCCTTTTTCGGCTTCCCGTTCCTTCATAAGCTGCGCATAGCTTCTGTCGATGTCCGTAATGAGTTCGGAGGCGGTTTTGTTGATGGTTTCCAGACTGGCCCGGAGCTCCGGCAGCTCCTTGTCCTTTGACCATGTGGCGATGTAGCCGAAGCTGTTTTCGCCGGTGGCGATCCCATAGTAAGCACAAACGGAATAGGAAATGCTCTCTGCCTCCACTTCCTCCGTGCGCCGGTCTTTTTTCTTAATCGGCTCGGCATTCTCGCTTGCGGCAGCCGCAGCTTCCTTCTGCTTCTCATAATTGTGCAGCTTGGAATGGGCGATCTCATGGATGGCTGCGCATACCGTCTGTACTTCGCTCATTCCTTCCCGCAGCGTAATGGACTGATCCTCCGGGCTGAAGAAACCGTCCATGCCGCGGGCAATGGGCTTGATCTTGATGGGAACCGGAGAGGCTCGCCGGATTGCCTCTATAAAAGCCTCGTAATCCTGAACATTCCCTGAAAGATCATTGGCAAGCTGCGGCAAAGGCTTTCCGCTGGTCTGGCTCACATCGAACACCGTAACAGGCTTATACATGGGGATCTTGATTTCTTTTTCCTCCATGATGACCTTCCCATCCGCATCCAACATGGGGAGCCTGGTGTCGGGGTCCAGCTTCTGTTCCTCAATCTTCTTTTTGTAAGGGGTGGGCGCAATGATCTTGATGCCGTGTTCGCCCTTGTTGACGTTGCGCTCAAACTGATCCCGCCATTTGTTGAAACCGGCAACCAGCGTAGCGTCCGGTTTCTGCATGTAGATCAGCATGGTATTGTTTACGCTGTAACGATGGAACCGGCTCATCGTCTGAAGGTACTGTTGATATTTCTCCGATTCAAACAGCTCTTTGATTCCGGCTTCGATGCTGTCGGTTATTTCTTTGAGCCGTTCTTTGTTGCTTTTCTTCTCTTCCGGCATGATTACTCCTTTCCGGGGCACGGCCCCTTAAACTGGTTTCCGCACAGGAACAAATGTCCTGTGCGGAATCAGATGCTTATTCTTCTTTCTGGCG
>JAFWDU010000015.1 GCA_017516005.1 Oscillospiraceae bacterium
AGGACCGACCGGGTTTGGTCGATCCCTTGTCGTACTATCTCGCAAGATGTACTTGAATATCTGTTTTGATGTAGCGCCGTATACCTGACCGGTACGTACGGTGCAACGGGAGGGAGGGGCCTAACCCCTCTCTACCCTATTATGCTTTCTGACAGGTTTTCAGAACAGAGAGATCTGGCTCGTCTCCGGAAGGTCCCCGAAAACGCCTGCTTTCTTCAAATTCTCTATATGTGTCTTTGATACTTTCGGACACGCAGCAGAAAACTCCTCGATGGAAAGGAACTTCTTTCCCTTCCTTCCCTCGGCAATATCCAGGGCTGCTGTTTCCCCAAGTCCGGACACGGAAACAAAGGGCGGCAGCAGTTTTCCATCCTTCAGATTGAATTTCAACGGATCCGACTCATACAGATCCATAGACGCAAAGGAAAAACCACGCAGATAGAACTCATAGCATACTTCCAGCGTTGTGAGAAGGTCCTCATCTTTTGCAGTTGCATCCTGACTGCTCCGGATCCGGTCCATCTCATCGATTACTGCCTGCATTCCCTGCGTCATCATCGCAGCATCAAAGTTGCCTTTCTGGCTTCTGCGGTAAAAATAGGCACTATAGAATGCCAGAGGCTCATGAACCTTGAACCAGGCAATCCGGAACGCCATCATAACATAGGCGACCGCGTGCGCTTTAGGGAACAGATACTGGATTTTCCGGCAGGATTCGATATACCACTCCGGAATGCCATGCTGCTGCATCTCCTCGACAATGCCATCCGGCCACGACTTTCCCTTGTGTATGGCGCCCTTTCGAACCGCCTCCATAAACTTGAACGCTTTGCGCTCATCAATTCCCATGGAGATCAGATACAGCATTATATCGTCACGGCAGCCGATCGTTTCGTTAACGCCCGCTGTGCCGCTGAGAATCAGATCCTTGGCGTTTCCGAGCCAGACATCCGTTCCGTGAGAGAAGCCGGAAAGCCGTACCAGCGTATCAAACTGCGTTGGCTGGGTATTCATCAGCATCTGACGGGTAAAAGCGGTTCCGAATTCCGGAATTGCCACCGCGCCGGTTTCTCCCAGAATCTTGTCGTGCTCATAGCCAAGCACTTTGGAGGAAGTGAAGATCGACATGGTGTCCCGGTCGTCAAGGGGAATTTTTCTTGCATTGACGCCGGTCATATCCTCCAGCATGCGGATCATGGTCGGATCATCATGTCCCAGCATATCCAGCTTGAGCAGATTTTCCACCATGCAGTGATATTCAAAATGGGTCGTAATAATATCTGAATCCGTAGCGTCAGCCGGATGCTGCACGGGACAGAAATCATAGATCTCATTCTCCGCCGGAATAACAACCAGTCCGCCCGGATGCTGCCCGGTCGTCCGCTTCACGCCGACACATCCGGCTGCCAGCCGCGCTTCCTCGGCTTTGGAAACAATCAGATTCCGTTCATCCAGATATTTTTTTGCGTAACCGAAAGCAGTATTTTCGGCGACCGTGCCGATGGTTCCCGCCCGGAACACGTGAGACTCCCCAAACAGTTCAAAGGTATACCTGTGCGCCTTTGCCTGATATTCTCCTGAGAAATTCAGGTCGATATCCGGGACCTTGTCACCGCCGAATCCCAGGAATGTCTCAAAGGGAATGTCGAAGCCGTCCTTTGCAAGAGCCTCACCGCACTCCGGACAGACTGCGTCCGGAAGGTCTGCTCCGCATTTGCATTCCTGCGGAACGTCAAAGCTGGTATAGTGGCACTTCGGGCAGCGGTAATGGGGCGGAAAGCTGTTGACCTCCGTAATTCCGGACAAAAAAGCCACAATGGACGACCCGACGGATCCTCTGGATCCAACCAGATAACCGTGATCCAGGGAGTTCTGAACCAGTTTCTGCGCCGACATGTAGATGACATCATAATGCCGGCTGATGATGTCATGCATTTCCGTCTCTACACGTTTTGTAATCAGTTCCGGCGGGTTATCGCCGTAAAGTTCTCTCAGCCGTCCGTAAACCAGATCCTCCAGCTGTCCCTTGGAGTTCTCAATGGACGGAGCAAACAGGTTTCTCGGGAGCGGACGATAGCGGTCGCACATGTCCGCGATCTGGTTGGGAGCACGGACAACTACATCGTAGGCGGTCTCCTCGCCAAGATAGGAGAACTCCTCCAGCATCTCGTCCGTCGTCTTGAAATACAGCGGCAGCTCCTGATCTGCGTCTGAGAATCCTTTGGATGCGAGGAGCAGGTGCCGGAAAATCTCATCCTGCGGGTTGAGGAAATGGACGTCCCCCGTGGCGACCACCGGTTTCCCGAGTTCCCTGCCAAGTTCCACAACTGTGCGGTTGAAGTCGCGCAGCTGTTCCACATCCCGGGCAGTTCCATCCCGAAGCATGAACATGTTATTGCAGATCGGCTGGATTTCGAGAAAATCATAGAAGGACGCGATCCGCTTCAGCTCTGCCCTGCTTTTCCCCGCTACCACCGCGCGGAACAGTTCTCCCGCTTCACACGCAGAACCAATGATCAGTCCTTCACGCCACCGCATGAGCTCGGATTTCGGGATTCTGGGCGTCCGATAGAAGTATTTCAGATGCGCATAGGAAACAAGCCGGTACAGATTCCGAAGGCCTGTCTGATTCTTCGCAATCAGAATCATATGTCTGGTGGAACGGCCGTCCAGTTTCCCGCCCGCACGCAGCTGCTCCATTACCGGATTGATCTGCTGAATGCGTTCCACGCCCCGTTCAGAAAGCATCTGGAAGAAACGCTGGAGCATATAGGCAACGGTCGCACCGTCGTCCGATGCGCGGTGATGCTGAAAAGCGGGCAGACTCAATGCATCCGCCACGATATCCAGCTTGTATTTTCCCAGTTTCGGCATGAGATTCTGCGCCATAATCAGGGTGTCCAGATAGGTCGGCTGGAAGTCCAGACCGAGCCGATGGCAGCCAGTCTGCAGAAAACCGATGTCAAAATCCGCATTGTGTGCCGCAAATGGCCGTCCTCCGCAGAACGCGAGGAATTCCGGCAGAACCTGCTCCAGCGTCGGCGCGTCTTTGAGCATTTCATCTGTAATGCCGGTCAGGTCAATAATGTTTCGGCTGAGTTTCCTGCCTGGATTCACAAAGGTCTGATAACGTTCGCAAAGCTCGCCGTTCCGCATGATTACAGCGCCGATCTCCGTGATTTCATCATTTTCAGCAGACAGGCCGGTCGTTTCCAGATCGAAACAGACAAACTCCCCGCTGAGCGGCAGATCCTGATCTCCGTGGACACTGATGCGGTCATCCACGTCGTTGATATAGTATGCTTCACAGCCATAGAGGATTTTTATATTCTCATCCGTTCCGGCGACTTTTGCCTTGGCGCCGGCATTCATGGCGTCCGGGAACGACTGGAGTACGCCGTGATCTGTAATGGCGATTGCTTTGTGCCCCCACGCAGCTGCCTGCTTGACCGCCGCCGCTGTGGAAGTCAGCGCATCCATTGCGGACATTGTGGTATGCAGATGCAGTTCCACCCGCTTTTCAGCTGCCGTATCCTTTCGAACCGGTTTGTCTCCTTCCACAATTGCCTGCGGCTGAAGCACATTCTCGTTGTCATACCGATCATAGTTCATTCTGCCCATGACACGAAGCCACATGCCCTTTTTCACGCCGTCCAGAATCGGCTTGGCTTTGTCTGCCTCCATAAACTGATTGACCCGGACGGAACCCTTGTAATCTGTGAGATCGAAATTGATTACCCATGCGTTCCGTTTTTTCAGTTCTCTGTGATCAACGGAAAACACTTCGCCCTCAACAATCACTTTACCCATATCCAGAGACAGATCGGACATGGGAACGGTGTCGCCCTTGAACGGGCGCCCGAAAATGGCTTCCGGCTTCTTTTCAGCCGGTTTCTGCCGGGTATCCAGATTAACCGCCGGAATCTGCGAAAACGCTTCCGCGCGGATTTTTTCCGTTTCCGCAAACAGTTCCGCCTTCTTGGTCGCCTCGAGGCCGGCATGCGCGGTAATGGCTATCTTTCTGCCGAACCGGTCAAACAGATACTGCTCAGCGGCGTGAAGATGGTCACGCAGCTGATCCACTCCATTTGCCCGGAGATTCAGATGAAGGTTCTCCCCTTCCAGCACCCACTCGCATCCCGCCAGAATGCCAGCTGCAAAGGAGAATCGGCTGATAATCAGGCTGCGCAGTTCATCGTAATCAAAATCCTGAAGACATTCCGGTGAATAGTGCGGTTCAAACCGGATCTCCCGAACAGCATATAAAGAGGCAATATCCTTCGCAGCTTCCTCCAGCTGCTTCTGGGGAAGGTAGACATCTGATTCCAACGTCACATTCATGGATCTGTTTTCCGCGTCAATTCCCGCATGCAGAACGCCGGCAGCCTCAAAAAAAGGCTGTCGGACAGAATCCGGCTTATACCGGGAAAACAGTCGAATCAGTGGGATTTTTTCTTCCATATTGTCTCCATTTATGATGATCTGTCAGATGGCATACAGCAGCGGGGCAGAACAGGCACCGTTCTATTCAGAGTTTTTCAATGTATGCAAGAAGTGCCGGAAGCAGCTCGTCGTAGGAATACTTCTGAATGAGCTCTCCTTTTGCAAACAGAAGGCCGCAGCCATCACCGCCGGCAATGCCGACATCCGCCTCTCTTGCTTCACCGGGTCCGTTTACGACACAGCCCATTACAGCGACGGTAATCGGTTTATCACAGTCTTCCAATGCCTTCTCCACCTGTCCGACCAGTCCGATCAGGTCAATCTTCGTTCTTCCGCAGGTGGGACAGGATATCAGGTTGACGCCGTCCTTTCGAAGGCCTGCTGCCTTCAGAATGGCTTTTGCAGCATGAACTTCCTCCACTGGATCTGCAGTCAGAGACACGCGAAGGGTATCGCCGATTCCCAGGCAGAGCAGCCCGCCGATTCCCATGGCAGATTTGATGGTTCCCATATAAACAGAACCTGTCTCCGTTACGCCAAGATGAAGCGGATAATCACTTTTCTCCGAGAAAAGGCGGTACGCTGCAATGGTAGTCGGAACTCCGGATGACTTCATGGAGACGCACATATCGTAAAAACCGCACTTCTCCAGCAGTTCCAGATGGCCGAACGCACTCTCTACCAGCGCATCCGCAGTCGGATGTCCGTATTTCTCAAGAAGAGGCTTTTCCAGGGAGCCGCCGTTGACACCGATCCGAATGGGAATGCCCCGCTCTTTGCAGGCGTCTGCAACTTCCCGGACTTTCCCGGCATCTCCGATATTGCCCGGATTGATTCGGATCTTGCTTGCGCCGCCTTCCGCTGCAAGAATTGCAAGCCGGTGGTCAAAATGGATATCTGCTACCAGAGGCAACGGCGATTCAGAAGCGATCTCCGCAAATCCCCGCGCAGCATCCCGGTCGGGCACCGCAAGACGCGCAATCTGACATCCTGCCTTCTGCAGTTCACGAATCTGCTTAAGAGACCCTTCAACATCTGTCGTCGCCGTATTCAGCATGGACTGGATCGAGACCGGTGCGCCGCCTCCAATCAGGACATTGCCGGCATGTATCTGTCTTGTCATAATCACTCATCTTCCAAACAGTTTCAATATATCCTTGAATGTAATAAACGCCATGAATCCGAGGAGCACCACCATGCCGGCGGCATGAATGTATCCCTCGTACTTGGGATTGATTTTCTTTCTTGTAATTTTCTCTATCAGCGCCGTCACCAGCAGCAGGAACAGTCTCCCGCCGTCCAGAGCGGGGATCGGCAGCAGATTCATAAACGCAAGATCCACGGCAAGGAATGCCGCAAGATAGGTAATATTGCTGATTGCGATTCTGGTAGACTCCGACTGTCTGCCTGTCTCCGAAATGACAGATACGATTCCTACCGGTCCTGACATCTCGTTGATGCTCACAAGTCCGGAGATCAGATCCATCAGCCCCATCCGGGTCAGCCGGATGAAATCCAGTGCGTTTCGCCAGGCCATGTTCAGCACATTTCTGAAGGTTTTCGGTATAATATTCCCGAAATTCAGGCCGTAGCGGAGAACCGTCTCCCCTTCATCTTCATATTCCACTTTCACAAAGCGGAAGTCGTCCAGTTTGACCTTTTCCCCATTTCTGCGGACAACCATATCATACACGCCCGAACTGTTGCGTTCCCAGAGCAGTGACAGATCTGAATAAATATAGACACGTTCGCCGTCTACGGAAAGAATCTCATCACCCACCTGAAGGGCATCCTCGCCCTCATAGGGACAGCCGTCCGCGAAGTCCGTAATCACCGGGCTGTAAAAGCCGGCAGAGGTGGAAAGCAGGATGGCAAGAATCAGGAGCCCGGTCAGGAAATTCATGAAGACGCCCGCAACCAGGATGACTGCTCTGACCCATACGGGCTTGGAGGTAAACGCTCTCGGGTTAGCGCTCTCCTCATCTTCCCCCTCCATGGCGCAGTATCCGCCGATGGGAATCAGGCGAAGAGAATATTTGGTTTCTCCCCAGGTGTGCTGCCAGAGTGCCGGGCCCATACAGAGCGCAAACTCGTTCACCTGCACACCCAGAAGTTTGGCAGCAATAAAATGGCCGAATTCATGAACCAGAATCAAAAGGCCGAAAATCAGTATCGCGAGAATGATATACAAGATGCTTATCCTCCAAACGCAGATGCAATCTGTCTTGCTCTGGCATCTGCTTCCAAAATGGTATCCAGGTCCGGATTGGAGATCACAGGGATCTGTTCCAATGCGGCATCTACAGCGTCTGAAACACCGTAGAAGCCCAGATCACCCCGCAGGTACCGTGATACGGCAGCTTCGTTGGCGCCGTTCAGCACAGCGCATGCGGTACCGCCTGCCTGTACAGCCTGCCTGGCAAGTTTCAGACACGGGAATGTCTCCTCATCAGCAGCCGCGAACGTCAGTGCCCCGCAGGAGAGCAGATCCAGATCCTTGGCGGGAGAATCCTGCCGATCCGGCCATGTCAGAGCCAGCTGTATGGGAATGCGCATGTCCGGAGCACCGAGCTGGGCAAGCACCGCCCCGTCGCAGTATTCCACCAGAGAATGGATAATGCTCTGGCGATGGACTACAATTTGTACCTGCTCCATCGGCAGATGATAAAGGCGCATTGCTTCGATCAGTTCCAGTCCCTTGTTCATCATGGTCGCGGAATCGATCGTAATCTTTGCTCCCATCGTCCAGTTGGGATGTTTCAGTGCCTGTTCCGCCTTCACCTGTGCAAGGTCTTCCCTGCTCCAGCCGAAAAACGGTCCGCCGGAAGCCGTCAGGATCAGTTTCCGGACCTGCTTTCGGTCGCTGCATCCGGCAAGACACTGAAATATGGCAGAATGCTCGGAATCCACCGGAATAATTTCCGCATGCCGCTCTTCGGCACGAGCCATAACCAGTTCTCCAGCGCAAACCAGCGTCTCCTTGTTTGCCAGAGCGATGCGTTTGCCAGCATCAATTGCGGCCAGCGTGGGGCGCAGACCGACCATACCCATTACGGCTGTCACGACACATTCCGTCTCAGGCATGGCAGCTGCCGCAATCAGGCCCTCCATGCCCCAGAGGACACGGGTACCGGTTCCGTGCAGTCTTTCTCTCAGGATTTCTGCGTCGGCTTCGCTTCCAATCACTGCAAGCGCCGGATGGAACACTCTGCACTGCTCCGCAAGAAGGTCGATATTCCGGTTTGCAGTCAGCGCTGCAATCTGGATTCCAAGGTGCCGGGCGACTTCAAGGGTCTGTCTTCCAATGGATCCAGTCGAACCCAGCACGGAAATGCTCTGTATCATAGAATGCCTCCACATACACACAGCCAGATCACCGGCGCGATCAGCAGCGTGGAATCAAACCGATCCAGCATACCGCCGTGATCAAGAAACAGATGGCTGTAGTCCTTGATGTCCACTTCCCGCTTAATCACGGACATGGAGAGGTCACCCAGCTGGCCGAATACATTCGCGCCTGCTCCAACAGTGGCCAGAAGCAGATAATTCGCGGGATACTGCCAGAAGCGGCCGGCAATCAGGCCCAGAATCACCATTCCGAGCGCACCGCCTGCCAGGCCGCCGATTCCACCGGCAATGGTCTTCTTTGGACTGACGTGAGGCGCCAGTTTCCGTTTGCCAAACAGCATGCCGGCAAACATGGACAGCGTATCTCCAAGAAATGCAACAAAGAAAGGCGCCAGTACATAGCACTTTCCGTATTGCGCGTCCTGGCGAAGTAGAAACAGGCAGCCGTAAAAAGCGGGAATCATCACGCCGGACAGCGCACAGACCGCCAGGCTTTTAAAGTGCAGCGGATGTCCTTTTCCATAGGTAAAAACAGCCGTGCAGAACAGACAGATCACCAGCGCAAACCGGATCAGTGTTACCGCGTCCACGTCTTTGAGCGCAGGAAGATTCAGAAACCTGGCAGCCAGGGAGAGAACCGCTGCGGAAATGGTGATAATATATGCTGCTGCCGGAGTGTCCACAGCCGCGGTATGAATCATTTCATAAGCGGCAACCGCAGTCATACCGCAGGTCACCAGCAGCGTTGCCCACGGCGGGCAGAGCAGCAGCGCGGCAAACAGGACCGGAACACCAATCACCGCAACCAGAATTCTGGATTTCATTTTGTACCTCCGTAGCGCCGGGACCGGCTGTGAAACGCTGTGATGGCCTTTTCCAGTTCCTCTTCATTGAAATCCGGCCAGAGCACATCTGTGTAATACAGTTCGGAATATGCCGCCTGCCAGAGCAGGAAATTCGAAAGGCGCTGCTCTCCGCTGGGGCGGATAATCAGATCCGGATCCGGAACGCCGGCTGAATCCAGCAGCCCTGAGAAGCGCTCTTCCGTCAGATCTGAAGGGCTGCATTCTCCTGCGGCGATATTCTCTCCCCACGCGCGTACCGCGCGGAGAATTTCATCCCGTCCGCCGTAGTTGATGCACATATTCAGCTGAACGCCCTCGAAGGTCTTGGACTTCTCCTCAACCTGCGCGCAAAGATCTCGAAGCGGTTCCGAAAGCGGGCTCAGATCACCGAAAAAGTGAATGCGGACACGGTTTTTCTCCATATCCCGGATTGCCTCTTCCAGATATTTGCCGAAAAGCCCCATAATTGCTTCGATTTCCTCAGAAGATCTCTTCCAGTTCTCTGTTGAGAAGGCATAGACAGTCAGATACTCCACGCCGATCTCCTTACAGTAGGTTGCGACACGCCGGAACGTCTCCGCGCCTGCCACATGCCCCGCTGTTCTGGGGAGACCCCGTTTGGCCGCCCAGCGGCCGTTGCCGTCCATAATAATCGCGATATGCCTCGGGACAGGCCTGGAAAGTTCTCTGTGTTCTTGCTTCCTTTTGGAAAACAGTCTCATTTTCAGCACCACAGTTCAAAGCAAAAGCCGCCACCGGCGGCCTTTGCAGAATTATTCAGATTACCAGGAGTTCCTTCTCCTTGGCTGCACAGAGTTCATCGATTTTCTTGATGAATTTATCCGTCAGATCCTGAAGCTCTTTCTCCGCCTTCTTGTGATCATCTTCTGTGATCTCGGAGCTCTTGAGTTTCTTTTTGTAGGTATCCATCGCATCTCTGCGGATATTGCGGATGGCAACTTTGCTTTCTTCCGCATACTTGCGGCACTGCTTGGTCAGATCCTTGCGGCGTTCCTCGGTAAGCTGCGGGAATACCAGACGGATAATTCTTCCGTCGTTCTGCGGATTGATGCCCAGATCCGACACCTGAATTGCCTTCTCGATTTTTTTGAGCAGAGAACTGTCCCACGGCTGAATGACCAAAGAACGGGGATCCGGTGAAGAGATGGTGGCAACCTGTCCGATCGGGGTCGGCACATCGTAATAGTCCACAGTAATATTGTCGAGGACCTGTGCATTCGCACGGCCTGCCCGAACAGCTGCAAACTGGCTTGCCAGAACTTCTATGGTTCTGTCCATCTTATAAGTAAATTCCTGATAGTCTGCCATTTAAACTTCCTCCTTCACGAGTGTACCGATTTTTTCGCCCTTTACGGCGCGGACAATGTTATCCGGGTCCTTCAGTGCGAACACAACAATGGGAATATGATTGTCCATGGACAGGCTTGTCGCCGTTGAATCCATCACCGCCAGGTGCCTGGAGAGCACCTCATCGTAACTGATTTCATCGAACTTTTTTGCGTCCGGAACCTTTGCCGGGTCCGCGTCATAAACACCGTCGATGTTCTTTGCCAGGAGAATGGCGTCTGCATTGATTTCCGCCGCCCGAAGCACGGCTCCGGTATCTGTTGAGAAATACGGGTTGCCAGTTCCGCAGCCAAACACCACAACGCGTCCTTTTTCCAGATGTCTGACGGCTTTTCCCCGGATATACGGCTCTGCGATGGCGCGCATCTCAATCGCAGTCTGTACACGCACATCTACACCTCGCTGCTCCAGGCAGTCAGCTACCGCAAGTGCGTTAATGACGGTTGCAAGCATCCCCATGTGGTCGGCACGAGTTCGCTCCATTCTGTCTCCGCCGTCCTTCAAACCGCGCCAGAAATTGCCGCCGCCAACAACGATCCCGACCTGTACCCCCATCTCAGCACACTGCTTGACCGCATCACAGACCTTTCCGATCACTTCAAAATCCAGGCCCCGATGTGCGTCGCCCGCCAGTGCTTCGCCGGAGATTTTCAGCAGAACGCGCTGATATTTGACTTCACTCATGGCAATCTCCCCCTCCTGTTACTGTTCTTATTCTAATATAAGTTTACGCTGTTGGAAAGAGCAAAAAGCGTTTTTTTCAAAAAATTCACGAATTGGACATTCTCTCGAACGTGGGCTGTTCCATCTCAGATCCTTTCGTTTATTTGTGGAAACATGGCTTTTCTCCGTTGATTATTCCTTGTTTTTGTTGTATAATTCTCCCGATTTCTCTCAGCAGGAGGATATGATCATGGCAGAAGAAGCCAAGCTGAACGAAAATAAGAATTTTATACACAGTTTTGTGGCGGAGGATATCGCTCCCGGAGGGCGGTTCGAAGGCATGCAGGTGCACACCCGTTTCCCGCCAGAACCAAACGGGTATCTGCACATTGGCCACTGCAAGGCACTGATTATTGATTTTGGAACAGCCGAAAAGTTTGGCGGTATCTGCAATCTCCGCATGGACGACACCAATCCGGCTAAAGAAGATACAGAGTACGTCGAAGCGATCCAGGAGGATATCCACTGGCTCGGTTTTGACTGGGGCGACCGTTTCTTCTATGGTTCTGACTATTTTGAGAAAACCTATGAGCTTGCCGAAGAGCTGATTCAGAAGGGTCTTGCCTACGTCTGCGAAATGAGTCCGGAAGAATTCAAGGCAAACCGCGGTGATATCGGCGTCCCAGCAAAGAGTCCCTACCGCGACCGTCCGATTGAGGAAAGCCTGGATCTGTTCCGCCGCATGCGCGCCGGCGAATTCCCAGAGGGAAGCAAAACCCTCCGTGCAAAGATTGATCTTGCGTCCGGCAATTTCAATATGCGCGACCCGGTACTCTACCGCATTCGCTATATCGAGCATCATCGCCAGGGAACCAAATGGTGCATCTTCCCCATGTATGATTTTGCACATCCCATTCAGGATGCGCTGGAGGGTATTACCCACTCTCTCTGCTCTCTGGAATATGAAGAGCATCGCCCGCTCTATGACTGGGTTGTAAACAATGTTTCCGTTCCGTCCAGACCGAGACAGATCGAGTTTGCCCGCCTTAGTATTGACCATACGGTTATGAGCAAGCGCAAGCTTCGCCAGCTGGTTGAGCAGGGCTATGTTTCCGGTTGGGATGATCCCCGTATGCCCACATTGTGCGGTATGCGCCGGCGCGGTTACACCCCGGCATCCATCCGCAACTTCTGTGAGCGGATCGGTGTTGCAAAGAATCCTTCCGTCGTGGAATATGCGTTCCTGGAGCACTGCCTCCGGGAAGATCTCAATGAATCTGCACGCCGGGTAATGGCCGTGTTGAATCCTTTGAAACTGACAGTCACGAATTATCCAGAAAACAAGAGTGAGGAGTTCTCCGTGGAGAACAACCCGAACAAGCCGGAGGACGGCGAGCGCATTGTCCCCTTCTCCCGCAATCTCTGGATTGAGGCGGAAGATTTCATGGAAGAACCTGCCAAGAAGTATTTCCGGCTTTTCCCCGGAAACGAGGTTCGCCTGAAAGGTGCTTATGTCGTAAAGTGCACCGGCTGTGTGAAGGATGAAAACGGTCAGGTCGTTGAAGTGCTCTGTGAATACGATCCCAACTCCAGAGGCGGCGATCCTGCGGACGGACGCAAGATTAAAGGTACGATTCACTGGGTTGACGCGGAGAGCTGTGCAGATGCCGAAGTCCGTCTGTATGACAATCTCTTTACAGATGCGGATCCCGACGCGGGAGACAAGAACTTCCTCGACTGCCTGAATCCGGATTCCCTCACAGTACTCTCCCACTGCAAGGTGGAGAAGAGTCTGATCTATGCAGAACCTTCCGACCGATTCCAGTTCATGCGCCAGGGTTATTTCTGCGCAGACAGCAAGGACTCCACTCCGGAGCATCCCGTTTTCAATCGTGCCGTCAGCCTGAAAGACAGTTACAAGCCCTGAATCCGTCTGCTGAATTGAAT
Organism: Oscillospiraceae bacterium; assembly: GCA_017516005.1. Taxonomy (GTDB): domain Bacteria; phylum Bacillota; class Clostridia; order Oscillospirales; family Oscillospiraceae; genus SIG488. Next base: position 12,615 of record JAFWDU010000015.1, read on the forward strand.
CCATCTGAAATGACTCTGGCTGGAATGCAGCCAGAGTCATTTTTACCAAAAACGATCCCCTCGATCTTGTATTTCTTTGGTTGTTCAGTTATACTAAATATAGAAATCTATTTGGAGAGGATGTTTATCATGCGTCTGCCTCGGCCTGAAGAAGGGTTTTTCAAGCACCTTCTGACTCTGGCGATTCCTATGATTCTGCAGAATCTGATCACATTCGCCGTTGGATTCGCCGATAACCTGATGGTTGGAACTCTTGGTGAGGTCGCCATCTCAGGCGTCTACATTGGAAACCAGGTTCAAACCCTGCTGCAGACGATCATTATCGGTGTAGACTCCTCCATGCTGATTCTGGCTGCGCAGTACTGGGGCGCCCGGAACACTGACAGCATCAAAAAGCTACAGGTCATCGCCCTGCGGATTGCCTTGAGTCTTGCCCTGATTCTCACGGTTCTTGTATTTGCAGCTCCCCGCTTCATTCTCCGGCTGTTTACGCCGGATGAGGCTGTCGTGGAAGAGGCTATGGGCTATCTGCGGTATATCCGGTGGACCTACCTCTTCTTTGCCGCTTCCCAGATTCTTCTGACCGGCATGCGGAGTGTGGAGAAGGTCCGGATCGGCATGTACAGTTCCTTCATTTCTCTGGGCGTCAACGTAGTCCTGAACTACATCTTCATCTTCGGCAAGCTCGGGCTGCCCGCCATGGGCATTGCCGGTGCCGGTCTTGCCACAATGGTCTCCCGCATGGTGGAGTTCTGCATTGCCTTCATCTATGTCTTCTTCATTGACCGCCGGCTCTGTTTCCGCTTCCCGGATCTGCTCCATTCCAGCAAGACACTGCTCAAAGACTTCATCCGCTATGGTGCGCCTGTGATCGCCGGCTGGATTGTCTGGGCCATTAACAACGCATTCCAGGGCGCTGTGGTGGGTTCCATGGGCGCAAACGTCACGGCTGCAGTCAGTATCTACTCCAATGTCTACTCCATGCTCAACGTGGTTCTTTCCGGTGTCTCCAGTGCTGTCGGCATCATCACCGGCCAGCTGGTTGGAGCCGGCGAAGTGGAACGTGTAAAGAATCATGCGCGTGTGGTTCAGTTGATGCTTCTGGTCATCGGAATCTGCGGATGCATTATTCTCAATCTGATTAAAGGCTGGTTTATCGGGCTGTTTAACATTACGGAAGAAACCGGCGTCATCGCTCGGCAGATCATGACCTCCTTCTCCTTCCTGTTCATCGGAACCTGTATCCAGGGCCACGCGCTTGGCAGTCTGGTCAAGCCCGGCGGAGATACCAAATTCGTCTTTATCAATGATACCATTTTCGTCTTCTGCTTCGTGATTCCCGCCTCGGCTCTGTGCCGCTATGTTTGGCATCTTGAACCCTGGATTGTGTATACTGTTCTGCGATCCGATGAGATTCTGAAATGGCCGGTTGCTTTCTGGAAAATCAATTCCTTCAACTGGATCAAGAATCTGACCCGTCCTCAGGAAGAATCTGCGGAATAAAACGAAGCTGCAGCGGGCTGTGATGTATAGGGGCGTTCGAGCTCCCCGGCATTACAGCCCGCATGCAGGTTATTCTCTTCCAGCTTCACGGTCCCCACGGATTTTCCAACATTTCAATACAGCAGTCAGAAAGGAGCTCACAAATATGCCGAATGAAGAGACTTTCCGCCCTTCGGATGCAAGTGCAATTACACGTCGCTACCTGGATTCCATTCTCCTTGAAATGCGAATCATCAATGCTGTCACGCCGTCCATCTCCTTCGATCTGTTTGGAAAGACTTTTGACACGCCCATCATGATGCCGGCATTTTCCCATCTTCATCTCTTCGTGAAGGAACGCGAGGACGGAATGGGTGAGTATTTCCGTGCCGCAAAGGCACTCAATGCCGTAAACTTCGTGGGAATGACAACACTGGAAGAGTATGATCGTCTTGCCGCAATCGGTGCTACGACTGTTCGGATTGTCAAGCCGTATGCTGACAAGGACCAGATTTTTGCAAGATTTGAACAGGCTGAGAAGACCGGCGCTCTGGCAGTCGGAATGGATATCGATCACATTTTCGGGCGAAATGGAAGTCCGGATACGGTTCACGGCAATCTCCTTGCGCCCCAGAGTACCGCTGATCTGAAAGAATACGTCCGGTCAACAAAGCTTCCCTTTGTGGCTAAAGGTGTGCTCAGTGTCCGCGATGCCGTTCAGTGTGTAGAAGCCGGCGTTCAGGCCATTTTCCTCAGCCATCACCACGGACGTGTTCCCTTTGCAATTCCTCCGCTGATGATTCTGCCGGAAATCAGAAAAGCGGTCGGCAACAGCATACGTATCTTTGTGGACTGCAGCATCAGTACGGGAGCTGACGTACTCAAGGCACTTGCGCTCGGCGCTGACGCTGCCTCACCCGGCCGTGCACTGATGGAGCCGCTGAGGAAAGACGGCCAGGCAGGTGTTGAAAACTATATCCGGGGCATGAATGACCAGCTGTCCATGCTTATAGCCTATACCGGCTGTAAAACACTCTCTGACCTTGAGCCGTCCATTCTCTGGATCAATGGAAAGCCGGCTGAACCCTGAGCGGTTTTTTTGGCTCTCCGAACGGCATCAGGTATTGTTCCATCAGGATTCTGCATTTGCTAATGAAACTCCCTTGCTGCAGATCCGGATGAACTGCGAAATACGGAAGCATTCAGCTTCAATAATCTGCTGGAAGGAAATGCGGAATGAAAGAAGTATATGAAATCAGCAGGATGATCACGCCCAGTCTTGCCGATGTATCCGGAATGCTGAGTATCCCGGATACTTTCGGTCTGTTTATGGATATCGCCTCGGAGCATGCGGAGCACCTTGGCTGCGGATATGATGTCATGCGGGCAAAAGGTCTGTTCTGGCTTACCGTGAAAACCAAACTGCAGATCGATGAGCGGCCGAGAATGGGTGAGATAATCACATTGCGCACCTGGCCGGAGAAACCAGGTACATTTCGCTGTGTGCGGAGCTATGAACTTCTCCGGAACGGCAAACGTCTGATCTGTGGGAAAACGGAATGGGCCGTCTTTGATTTCAAAGAAAACAGAGTGACCTCCTCTGCCGGGATCTTTCCGCAAGAGCTCACCTTCCAGAACGGAACCGCCTATGACGAGGCATTCCGCCGAATCCCGGACGACTTCTCCGAGATCGCACCATACGCATCTTATACTGTGCGGTCTACAGATATTGACGTCGGCCACCATATGAACAACACCTCGTATATTCGAGCTTTAGCCGGAAGCCATTCCTGTGATGACTGGGCACAGCTGCCTTTCCGAAAGATTGAAGTGCATTTCCGCACCCCCTGTTATGAGGGTGAGAACATCACATTTCAGTGCAGGAAGCAGCAAAACGCTGTCACTTACCGTCTTGCAAACAGTGAAAGCACACTGTTTCTGGCCTGGATGGAATTCTGATCTCCTACAATAATAATTACGGTTTAAGGCGCGGCAGCCAGCCGCGTCTTTTTCCATCTCAAAGCCGAAGCTGTTAGAATGAGAGAGTAAATGGCCTGACAGTTAAGACCTTGGGCTGACACGCCCGCACAGGAGTCCGTCA
>JAFWDU010000016.1 GCA_017516005.1 Oscillospiraceae bacterium
CCGAACAGCAGCCTAACTCTTTTCCTTTTTATACAGCCTTGAGCGCCGCATGACGCTCTGGTTTGTTATGCCGTCTTTGCTCCTACTTCCAATCCTCATTTCCTTGCATCTGAAGCTTGACTTTTAATAGTTAGTCTTTCGCTGAATTAGACGCAGAAGGACTGGAATTGTTCCCGGATTGGATGATTCTCCGGATCTTCTCTCTTGCTCTAAAAATCCTGGATTTTACCGTTCCTTCCTGCACGCCCTGTATCTCAGCAATCTGCTGATAACTGAGTCCGGAATATACACTCAGAGTAAGTGCTTCCCTATACTCAACTTCCAGGCTGTTCAAAGCTGACTCCACCTGTCTTCGCTCCTCTTTGCTGATAGTCTGCTCTTCCGGTAACGGGGCAGAATCAGCGATTTCCCACTCCTGTTCTTCCTCCTCATCATCCAGAAATACGAGAGAAACTGCACTTTTTCTCTTTTTTGATCTAAGATAGCTTAGGCATACGTTGCTGGTCAGTCGATACAGCCATGTGGAGAAAGAAGATTGAAATTGAAATCCTTTCAATCCTTTCCAGGCATTCAGGAACGCTTCCTGCGAAAGGTCAAATGCATCATCCGCATTCCCGCACATTCGGTACGCAAGATTATATACAGGCTTTTGATACTGATTCACCAGCTGCTCAAAGGCTGTATCATCCCCTCCTGCAGCTCGCTTGATCAGTTCCAGCTCTTCCGGCATATCCTTCACCTCAAATCCTTCTGAATGCCGCGAATCACTGCCGATACATCCTCAGCAGTCTTTATCTTGGATATCTGTTCCTTGTAATATCCGCTGTATGCAACACCGTGCAGATACCAGGAAAGATACTTTCTGGACTCCAGGCATGCGATATACTCACCCTTGTCCACTACAGACAGTGCAAATTGTTCAGCCGCAGTCTCCATGCGCTTTCGGAGTGCAGGGAGTTCCGGGACCGTCTCCCCTTTCAATGCCGCTGCAACCTGTTGAAAAACCCACGGATTTCCAAAGGAAGCTCTCCCGATCATCAATAACTCACAGCCTGTACGTGCTTTGCAGCTGAGGGCTTCCTTCGGGCCGAAGACATCTCCGTTGGCAATCACAGGAATGGATAGTAGTTTTCTGGTTTTCCCGATAATATCCCAGTCAGCAAGACCGGAATACTGCATGGTTTTGGTCCTTCCATGAATCGTTAGTGCATCAGCACCTGCAGATTCCAAGGTCTTGGCAAAGGAGAGAATATTGATATTTCCGCGATCCCATCCGATTCTTGTTTTTACCGTGATTGGAATCGGGACCGCCTTTTTCATTGCCTCTACAATCGAAGCAGCTCGATCCGGATCCAGCATAAGGGCGCTGCCGTCACCATTTCCGGCAACTTTTGGAACGGGACATCCCATATTGATATCCAGAATCTCGCATCCAGAGCGTTCGTAAGCAATCACTGCTGCTCTGGACATAACTTCGGGATCATTCCCAAAAAGCTGAACCGCCATTGGTCCGGATGGCGTTTTTTTGAGTAAGCCTTGTGATTTTCTGTCCTGATATACCAAAGCGCGGGATGAAACCATTTCCGTGACTGTCAGGCCTGCTCCCATTTGAGCACAAATTGTCCGGAACGCCAAATCCGTTACACCAGCCATAGGCGCAAGAATCGGGCCATCTATGGAGACGGTACCTATCTGCATAAACTCACTCCAATCTAGGCTATTTTAGCATAATCCCCCATCTTTGGCAACGAAATTTGAACCAGATTGGTCTTGCGACCGGCTTTCCCAAAGCGTATAATAATAGCAATAATACATGATTGCGGGGGATAATCATGCGGTCAATGGAAAGGCAGTACCACATTGATATTGCAAAGGGCGAGATCGGAAAATACTGTATTCTGCCTGGTGATCCTGGAAGATGTGAGTCGATTGCACGCTGTTTTGATGAACCCGCTCATCTGACGCAGAATCGAGAGTTCAACACCTGGACAGGTTATCTTGATGGTGAGCCTGTCTGTGTCACTTCCACCGGTATCGGCGGTCCTTCTGCCAGCATTGCAATGGAGGAACTTGCAGCTGTCGGGGTTACCACTTTTATCCGCGTTGGGACCTGCGGCGGTATCCATCTGGATGTTCACCCTGGTGATTTGGTTATCGCCTCTGCTGCAGTCCGACATGAAGGCACAAGCAGAGAGTATGCTCCAATTGAGTTTCCTGCCGTGAGCAACTTTGACATCACGCTTGCTCTGCGTGAGAGTGCAATTGCCCTTGGTCTCCCCTTCCATATTGGCGTTGCGCAGTGCAAAGACTCTTTCTACGGTCAGCATTCCCCGGAACGCATGCCTGTTTCCGATGAACTGCTCAGCAAATGGGAATCCTGGAAACGTCTTGGAGTACTCTGCTCAGAGATGGAGTCAGCCGCTCTGTTTACCTGCGCAGCTGCATTGGGCGTTCGCTGCGGAAGTGTCTTTTTGACTGTATGGAATCAGGAACGTGAAAAAGCAGGATTTACCGGTGAACCGGAATTCCACGACACAACGCCAGCCATACAAACCGCAGTTAACGCACTACGGATTCTGATTTCCCGGGATCGGAGGCAAAATAATGAATGAACAGGATCTTATCTCCAGTGCAAAAGAGATGACGCTTCGGTCCTATGCGCCGTATTCCGGTTACCATGTAGGATGTGCAATTCTGGGAAATGACGGAAAGGTTTATACTGGGTGCAATGTGGAGTCTGCCTCTTACGGTGCCACAATCTGTGCTGAACGTTCTGCGATCGCGCAGGCAGTTTCTGCAGGCTGCCGTCAGTTTATTATGGCTGCTGTTATCTCTGATCACAACGAAATCTGCTACCCCTGCGGGATATGCCGTCAATTGTTCTATGAGTTTTCTGATCAGATGATTATTCTATGCTGTTCTTCTGACGGTAGATCAGAGCGTTATTCAATTTCAGAGCTTCTTCCCCACGGATTCGGTGCTTCATCCATGTCGGATTGACCGATTGCCTTGTCTCCATTAACTTATAATAGAAGGATGTGTTATCATGGATATTGCAAATTTTCACTCCAGTATAGGCGGTTTTCGGCGCGCTGATGTTTATGCTTACATAGAACAGATGACACAGGAGCATAAATCCGCATTAAAAGCGTTAGAGAAAGAAAAAGAACAGCTGAAACAGAAACTGAACAGTCTGGAAGAAGAGAAAAGCCAGCTCGTTCAGGAACTTGATGAACTCCGTACAGCAGTTCAGAATGAGTCCGTTTCGAATGAGCTTCCCGTAGAGGAAAGCCCGGATCTGGATTCCATGGAACTCGCTGCATATCGCCGTGCGGAAGCAGCTGCCCGTTCCGCGAAAGAACGTTCTGACAAATTGAAACTTTCGGCTCAGGAGCTGCTCTCGAGAACCAGTGAATCCGCCAATGCTCTGAATGCTGACCTTGACACTGCGAAATCGGAACTGCAGGAACAGATGAATGCACTGAACCTATTGTCAGAAAGGGCGGTCACTCTTGTCCAGTCGCTTCAGGAGGAGCTTAAGAGCCTCGGTTCTAAGCTGGAAGACGATGATTAATCTGCTAACAACGGATCTGCGGCAGTGGGCAGAAACACTTCACGCCGGAGACAGGGTTTCTCTTTCCGGTACAGTCTATACTGCAAGAGACGCTGCACATAAGCGCCTGTTTGCACTTCTGAACGCCGGAGAACCTCTTCCATTTCCACTGCAGGATGCACTGATCTATTACGCTGGTCCCACACCTGCAAAACCAGGTGATGCAGTCGGGAGCTGCGGCCCAACTACCTCCGGAAGAATGGATCCCTATGCACCCCGTCTTCTGGATCTTGGATTGGGTGGTATGATTGGAAAAGGCGAACGAAACAAAGCAGTCTGCGACGCCATCTGCCGCAATAAAGGTGTTTATTTCTGTGCTGTCGGCGGTGCAGGCGCCTTGATCTCAAGCTGTATTACTTCTGCTGAGGAGATTGCCTTTCCGGAGCTTGGCTGTGAAAGCATCAAGAGGATGACGATCCGGAATCTTCCTCTCACGGTTGCAATTGACTGTCACGGAGGTAATCTATTCCAATCCGGAAGACAAGATTATATTAGAGTCTAAAGATCCGATGATACCCGGCTCTGCCACTGCGGCGGCGCCGGGTCTTTCGTCATTTTATCTGAAAAAACCAAGATTATTTTTCCGATATCCTGATGCTTCAAGCCTATTTTTTATTCTCAATTTCTGGTATACTGAATGTGATTTGATAGTATTTATCTTAGGCTTGTTTGGCCTATTTATAGAACAGGCGGAATCGGTTATGAATGTCTTTGACTTGATCTCTTTGCTTGGCGGTCTCGCTTTATTCCTATATGGCATGCGCATTATGGGAGACGGCTTAACGCGCGGATCTTCTGCTGCTTTGAAGGCCGCCATGGAAAAAGTAACAAACAATCCACTGGTTGGTTTTGGCCTCGGACTGGCTGTCACTGCTGTTATCCAAAGCTCCACGGCAACCATCGTTTTGACCTCCGGCCTTGTCGGTGCCGGAATACTGACGCTTCACCAATCCCTTGGCATTATTCTTGGCGCAAACGTCGGTACAACGGTTACCGGTCAGATCATCCGCCTTCTTGATCTGAACACAGCATCCGGCTCATGGCTGCGTGTATTTCAGCCCTCAACCCTTGCCCCTGTCGCTCTCATTATTGGTATTCTCCTTTTAATGGCGTTCCACTTCCGTAATTCAGACACAGTTGGCGGCATCCTGATTGGCTTTGGCATCCTTTTTACAGGTCTTCTGAATATGACAGCCGCTGTACAGCCTCTTTCACAGTCTACAATCATCTCTGATCTGTTTACCAGCATTCTCGGGCGTCCATTGTTGGGCTTTATCGCTGGTGCCGGCGTTGCCTGTCTGATTCAGAGTTCCTCTGCTTCCGTTGGTATTCTGCAGGCTCTGGCTATGACCGGCCAGCTATCCTTTGGCGGGATCTATTCTGTCCTGATTGGCATTTATCTTGGTGACTGTATTACGACCGCTATCGTCTGCTCAATCGGTGCAAAAGCAGATGCGAAGCGTACCGGTACCATCCATATCCTGTTCAATCTCAGCATGGCTGTCATGATCTTTGTTGTTGTGAATATTCTCCATTCCACCAGTGTCCTTGGAAGTTATTGGAACAGCCCCATCTCCTCCGGCGGCATTGCCAATACCCATACACTCTTCAAGTTCTGCGGAACAATTGCCATGCTTCCATTCTGCAGCCTGTATGAGAAATTGAGCCGGATCATTATCAAGGATGATTTGCAGAGCAGTGAGGACTCACTTCGCGAGAAAACACTTGAAACGCTGGAACCCGCTTTCTATGCTTCTCCGGAGCTTGCTATTTCTGCCGCTCACGGCGTAATCGAGAAAATGGCTGAACTATCCACTTCCGGCGTAAAAAACGCATTGTCACTCTTTGAATCATATGACAGCGATACTCTACAGGCAATCCAGAGAAATGAATCTGAAATCGATGTATTTGCTGATCATGTGAGCGAATATCTGATTCATCTTTCTCCGCGTGTCCTTGAGGGACCGGGAAATGACCGTTTGAATTATCTGATCAAATCTGTTTCCGAATTCGAACGAATCGGCGATCATGCAGTAAATCTATCAGAAAATGTGACGGATCTGATTGAAAAGAGCCGCAGTTTCTCCCCAGCTGCCGTAAAAGAACTGAGACTCATCACAGAAGCAGTATCGAACATACTCGATTATGCATATTCTTCCTTCTCAGAATATGATTATATAAACGCAAGGCATATCGAACCCCTGGAAGAGACTATCGATGATCTTGTTTCTGCTTTCCGATCCAATCACGTGAGAAGACTCAGGAAAGGCATTTGCAACGCAGAAGCTGGGTATATCTATCAGGATGTGCTTGTCAATCTTGAGCGTATATCCGATCATTGCTCCAATATGGGGATGCATACCATCATGCTCCATGATACCAACGCTGCAGAGCAGCAACATGACTATGTACGTTCTCTGCATCAGGGAAATGATCCTGATTATAATGCAGAATTCAATCACGTTCACTCGGATTACTTCAGACGGCTTGCACAGCTTGATTCAAATATTCAGTAGTCCTTGGATCTGAAAACAGAAAACCCAACTCCGTGTGTGGAGCTGGGTTTTCTGTTTTCAGATCTGCGCCAAAGCCTGTTCCAGATCTTCAATAATATCTCGAACATCCTCAATGCCTACGCTCAGGCGAAGCAGATCCGGAGCTACTCCGGAAGCAATCAGCTCCGGCTCCTCGCTCAACTGACGATGCGTTGTGCTCGCTGGATGAAGCACACATGTCTGCGCATCTGCAACATGCGTAACGACATTCGCAAGTTTCAGAGAATCCATCAACTTGGTAGCTGCTTCCCGTCCTCCAACAGGGCCGAAAGACAATACACCGCAGCTGCCGTTGGGCAGATATTTTTCCGCAAGAGCATGATACTTATCATTCGGAAGGCCGCAGTAACTGATCCAGGCCACCTTAGGATGACCAGCAAGATATTCCGCAACTTTCTGTGCATTCTCGCAGTGTCTCTGCATGCGAAGTTCAAGGGTCTCTATTCCAAGGCCAAGAAGGAATGCGTTCATTGGCGCCGGAATAGAACCGTAATCACGCATCAACTGTGCGGTAGCTTTGGTGATATACGCAGCCTTTCCAAAATCCTTGGCATAATTCTTGCCATGGTAGCTTTCATCCGGCGTCGTCAGCCCGGGGAATTTGTCGGCATGTGCAAGCCAGTCGAAATTACCGCTGTCAATCAATGCACCGCCAACAGTAGAAGCGTGACCTTCCAGATACTTGGTGGTGGAATGCGTCACAATATCTGCACCCCATTCAAATGGGCGGCAGTTAACAGGCGTAGCAAATGTGTTGTCAACGATCAGAGGAACCCCGTGTGCATGTGCCACTCTCGCGAATTTCTCGATATCCAGAACAGCGCAGGACGGATTTGCAATTGTTTCACCGAACAGCGCTTTTGTATTATCACGGAAAGCGGCGGAAAGTGTCTCTTCATCCGCATCCGGATCCACAAACGTGAAATCAATGCCAAGCTTCTTCATGGATACGGAGAACAGGTTGAAGGTTCCGCCGTAGATTGCTGTTGAAGCAACAATATGATCCCCAGATCCGCAGAGATTCAGAATGGCAAAGAAGTTCGCAGCCTGGCCGGAAGAAGTAAGCATACCGGCGACGCCGCCTTCCAAAGCCGTAATCCTTGCCGCAATATAATCATTGGTCGGGTTCTGAAGACGGGTGTAGAAGTATCCACTCTCTTCCAGATCAAAGAGCCTTCCCATCTGTTCGGATGAGTCATAACGGTATGTTGTCGTCTGGATAATGGGAACACTTCTCGGTTGACCGTTCTCAGGACGATAGCCTGCATGAACACACAAGGTGCCTTGACGATACTGATTCATATGAACAACCTTCTTTCAAAGTATAAAATGACAACGCTCCTACTCCGCACTCCACCGAGACTGAACGGATATTTTCTGCGTAAGGTCTACAAAATCAAGACCTTCTGGTTTTCCTTCTATGGTGATACTGACTCTTCGGATAGTGGATAACTGGCACAGGCAGCTGACAATGGCACGGACAGCCGCCTTCTCAGCATTTTCATTGCCTTGAACAGCCAGGAAATCACTGCTTAGATCAACATAGCAAACACCATCATTTTCGGATACTGAAATCAATCGTGTCCCGGAAGGAATCGGGTTTGTTAGTCCCGAGGGAGGTGACCATGCAAGCTGAGCTGCCAGAGCAACTTCCGCCATCGTCTGACTGGCCGGTCTGCGCAAACGCATGGTCTGTCTAACAAGTCTGCCCGCTTTATCAGAACTCCCGAAAAGAGTTGCCTGGAATTCATTCAGGCCGGGACGGATGGGACCAATAGCTGATTCATCCCTTTCAATTGGAGCTGAAAGATCGTAATACAGGTAATAACCAAGTCGCTGGCCGTTGACCGTGAACTGGACAGAATCGATCTCCTCCATTTCCGTCAGCGAATTGACAACGGAAAAGATCGCGATTCTTTCTTCTCTCGCATTCTGCGGAAGCATCTCAAGAAAATCATAGGAATAATCAACCGTGCAAATCCCACTATCAATGGATACTGAGCGAAGTTTAATTCCGTTCGGCAATACGGAATACATCTCGGATTTTTCAGGGCCCATGATCAACTCTTCTACAATAAATCTTGCTTCGTCTTCTGCCTCCATTCGGACAGTATTTCTTGAATCAAGAAGCAGGAATGTCCCTGATTGATCCGCAAAATATAGATTGATGGAGATTTCACTGGATGCGCCGCCCAGATCGTGCAGGATAAAGTCTTCCCTGGTCAGGATGCGGTCATTCAGATATGAGAACGCGCCGTCTTCTGTATGCACAAGAATGCCGTCTATACCATTTACCTGTGTCAAAGTCAGAGTCAAGCAGGCCATAGCATAGCTTCGATCCAGGCCTATCAGTGAATTAAAGGAATCAGATAAGACAAGCGTCAAAAGGTTATCATGCCAGTCATAAGAGACAAGATGGATACCTGGCGGAAAAGGCGACTCCAAAAAAGGTTCGTCCGGTCCTTCCAGATAAAGGGAAACGATTTCTGAAATCGGTATTTCAAGATTTTCCAGATCCACATCCAGGCCGTACAATGCGCTTGCATCTGATCCGTACTGCATTTGAGCGTTGCGGTAATAAAAAGTAATCGGATTGATTCTCTCAGAAGGCTGCTGATGACAGGCAGACAGTCCAAAAACCATGGCAGCGCATAAAAGGAAGCAAAGGACTCTTCTCATTGCAGGTCCTCCTCATCTAACGCATGAACATAGGCAAACTGGACTGTGAAAACAGTTCCTCCGCCTTCTCTTGCGCGTACTGAAATTGTTCCGTCATTATGCTCTACTAGGTCATGAACGATACTTAGGCCCAATCCCGAACCGCCCATAGCGCGGCTTCTCGCTTTATCTACACGATAAAAACGGTCGAACACATGATCCATTTCTTTTTCCGGAATGCCGACACCAGTATCTCCAACTTCAATGGTTACAAATTCCTCATCCCGCTTTACAGTCAGAAATACGCTTCCTTCCTCGACATTATACTTGATTGCGTTTTCAGTCAGATTAAAAATGATCTGATAGAGAGAATCCTCCTGATTCATCATGTAGCTTTCTGGCTGCATTTCAGGGACAACAGTAATATGCTTCAATGATGCCTGCGGCTGAAGCATTCTGCAGACCTTCCAGGCAATATCCGCCGCGTCAACAACAACAAATGCTTCATCCACATTGCTGTCGAGTTTTGAAAGCGACAGCAGTTTCTGGCTCAGTCTCGTCAGACGGTCTGCCTCATTGCCGATATCCAGCACAAATTCCCGGATCGTCTGCATCGGCATTTCATTCTGAAGGATTGAATCTGACAGCAGCTTTATGGAAGCGAGGGGCGTCTTCAGTTCATGAGAAGCATCTGAAACGAATTGCCTTCGAACCTGTTCGCCCTCCTGAAGGCGTCGGGTCAATTTGTTGAATTCGCTGCTCAGGTCCGTAAGCTCATCATTTCCGCGCATATCGATCTCATGGCTGTAATCTCCGTCCTGCACCTGCGCCATGGAGCTCATGATCTTATGAATACGACGTGTCACAGCAATGGAAAAAAGAACAGAGAACACGATGATCAGCGCTTCCAGTATCAGTGAGATACTGATTAAATTGCTGCGCAAGGCAGAAACAAGTACACTCTGCGTTGTGTCATATTCCATCAGATAAACAGCCCCCATTGGGTTGTTGAGTGACATGATTGGTATTGCAGCATGGCTTTCCAATACAGATCTCTGAAAAAAGGAATAAAAAACATCATTTCCGGAAAGCGCAGAAACGATCTCCGGAAACAGCACAACAGACCCCACTGCGTTATAGCGCGTGGAGTTATCGTACAGGCAGATCCCCTCATTATCTGTAATCAGGACTCGCGTAGATTCGACGTCCTCCAGGAGGCTCATGACCTGACCGACGGATTCCCTAGTCAGAATTTCGGACCCAGCAAAGGAGGAAGCAACGATCTGTGCGCGGCCGAATACAGAGGAGTACTTGTTCTGATACATCAACTGCCGCATCGTGGAATTGGTGGAAAGATTCAAGCCAATTAAAGCGACAGCGGTGATCAGAACATAGATCACCGCATATTTGAATTGTGTCGTTCTGCGAAGGGACCGAAGCAATTCACTACGCTTTGAAATAATAGCCAACTCCCCACTTGGTTAGGATATATTCGGGCTCCGAAGGATTCGGCTCCAGCTTTTCACGAAGTCTTCTGATATGAACATCCACAGTACGGATATCACTGCGGAACTCGTAGCCCCACACCTGATCGAGCAGATTCTCGCGGGAGAAGACACGGCCGGGATTGTGGATCAGCAGTTCAATCAAGTCAAACTCTTTTGCAGTGAGTTCTATGCACTCATCATTCTTATATGCATTGCGTTCCGTGGAATCTATGGTTAGGATTCCGGAAGTAATGCGCTCTGCCTTTGCTGTCTCTTCCTTGATCGCACTGCGGCGGAGCAATGCGCGGATTCTGGCTTTCAGCTCAAGAATATTGAAAGGTTTTGTGAGATAGTCATCTGCGCCTTGTTCAAAACCCATCAGTTTGTCCATATCCTCGCTCTTTGCCGTAAGCATGATAATTGGAACTTCAGAAAACTGACGGATCTCCTGACAAGCCTGAAGGCCGTCAACTCTCGGCATCATGACATCCAGAATAATCAAATCCGGTTTCTGCTCCTGCGCGAGCGTAATCGCTTCCTGACCATCAGAACCCGAAATCACTTCGTATCCGTCATTTTCTAAATTAAAACGTATGCCTTTTACCAGCAGTTCTTCATCGTCAACAACAAGAATTTTCATAAGTACCTCACAATTCTAACCACAGCAGACAATCATCCTGACAGAAGCAATTACAAATGTCCAATGGAAACAAAGACAGCGCCGGGCAGTCATAGCGGAATCATCGAATCTGTTTCCACAAGGAATTCCGGACGGTATCCGCAGCTGTTTCCACGTTGACAAGAAACAATTTTCTGCGATATAATTGCCTCAGTTTAATCCTAAAAATTATAACATATCATCCACGTTTTGAGCAACCATTATTTGCTTATTTGGAGTAACTATTATGAAGATTATTTCCAGATTCTGCGGAATTCTTCTGTGTATTCTGATCCTATTCAGCCTGAGTTTTCCCGTGCTTGCCGATGATGCTCCCTCTTTTTCAGTAGATGCAAAGGCGGCATTGCTTCTTGATCTGAATTCCGGCAGAGTACTGTATTCACAGAATGCCGATGAAAGACTGTACCCGGCAAGTTTGACGAAAATCATGACCTGTATGCTAGCACTCGAGAATTCTTTTCTGGATGAGACTGTAACCGTTTCTTCTGAAGCGCTGGAAGGGCTGGGCGAAGACAGCAGTTCCGCCGGTCTTCTCGCCGGCGAGGAACTGAGTATGCGGGAGCTCCTTTACTGTGTCATGATCAGTTCTGCAAATGAAGCCTGCAATGTGGTTGCCGAAGCTGTATCCGGATCTGTTTCCAGTTTTGTGGATCTGATGAATCAGCGCGCAGCCGAGCTTGGATGCACTGGTACACACTTCGTCAATCCACACGGCCTTCATGATGAGAATCACTATACGACTGCCCGGGATTTGAGCATTATCACACAGGCAGCACTGAAAAATGAAGTATTTGTCACAATCTGCACTGCTGCAGAGCACACCGTTCCGGCAACCAATCTATCAGGTCCGAGAGAACTGTACACTACCAACTATCTTATCAGCAATCACACAACCGGAATCTATTATTACCCAAAAGCCAAAGGTATCAAAACCGGTTTTACCACACCGGCAGGACGCTGTCTCGTTACAATGGCAAGCGGAAACGGTCTGAATCTTCTGAGCATTGTTATGGGTGCTGCCACTGTTCAGCAAGCGGATGGAAGCTGGCTGATGAAGAGTTTCCCCGAGGCAAAAGCTCTCCTCGAATATGGTTTTTCACACTATCGAGAGTATACGTTAGTTTCACCGTTGAATCCACTTGGAAAGCTTCCTGTCCGCCTTTCCTCCAACTCAGAATCGGTTGTTTATGCCCCAGCAAGTACTGTCTCTGCGATTCTTCCCACTGATTACGATGAACTGCTTCTTCGCACCGTGATTAATCTGGAAAGCCCGGAAGGCATTGACGCACCTGTTCGAAAAGACCAGGTGCTCGGAACGGTTGAAGTTTACTACGATCATGAACTGATCGGACGTTCGGATCTTCTTGCAATCTCTGAAGTTGAACGCTCAGCTGCTGAACAAGTCATCCACCAGACAAATACATTCTTTCACTCCTCGCTTTGGAAGTGGATTCTTTTCATACTGATCTTTCTCCTGATAATAATAGCTGTGATTTATCTTCTGCGTATCTATCGAGTCCGCGAAGCCAGGCGGCGCAGAGCGGACAAGTATAAGCGTGATCAGGTCAGGCAGAAACTTCGAGAGGAGTTGGATGATCAATGACGATGACGGATCTGAGAGAACGTTGCGAAGGATGTTCCGGCTGTTCCCTGTCCCAAACTCGTACCAAACTGGTTTTCGGTGTTGGCCCGGAAGACGCGGAAGTACTGTTTGTCGGCGAAGGACCAGGTCAGCAGGAGGATCTGAGCGGAGAGCCATTCGTAGGTGCTGCCGGACAGCTACTTGACGACATGCTGTGCATCATTGATCTTGGCAGAGATAACTGCTACATTGCAAATATCGTGAAATGCAGACCGCCTCAAAATCGTGATCCTTCTGACGAAGAACAGAATGCGTGTTACCCTTGGCTGGAACAACAGATTGCCCTTCTAAATCCGAAAATCATTGTCTGTCTCGGACGGATTTCAGCTATGCGTCTGATCCGTCCAGATTTCCGTATCACGAGAGAGCATGGACAATGGTTTTCAAGAAACGGTGTTCCGATTATGGCAATGTACCATCCTTCCGCTCTGCTTCGGGATCCTTCAAAACGGCCTGAGACTTTCCATGATCTGAAAACACTTCAAAAGAAAGTCCTGGAAATGTGTGACAGGACACCATGATTTCATTAAAAGCAAAAGAGAAGAAAACCGGCTCCGGCTTTCTTCTCTTTTGCTTTTTCATATCTAAGCCAGTTGATTCAGAAATCAGGTATGTTTTTTGCGGCCAAGAAAATAAATCAGTGCACCGCTGAAGACAGCTAATACCGCTACCAGTACCCCAGCAAGTGACATCATGCCAGTGTGTTGACCGGTAGAAGGACTGGCAGGTTCCATACTCGGTGTCTCTGCCGGGTAACGAACAGGAATGCTTCCTCTGCTGACTACGGGAAGCTCCTTGTTGGTTGGATCAGAAAGGCACAGCCAGTCCCGCCTGCCCCAAAAATATCCGATATGACACCAGGCCAGTCCGTTTTCGTCAGTGAATACCTGGTCTGGAACAAGATAGTCCCGGATCTCTTCAATGCTGCTCTCATCAACCGGGAGCGTGCTTGTAATCCGGTCCGAACCGGGAAAAGCATAAAACTGAAGTTCCTGTCCTACATCGAGAAATTCCTGAAAAGACTGAACTGCAGCCGAGTCTGTTTTCATCTGACTGCCATATTCTTCCAGAAACGATTGGCTGTCATACCTTCGATAACAGTCTGACAGCAAAATCCATCCGGTTTTACCATAGCCTGGCTGAGCTTTCCCATCCGGAAGATCCGTCCAGTCAACCAGTCCCCATGCAGCAGATCCGTTCAAATAGATATAACTCACGAAAAAAGCGGAATCATTCTCCGCATAAGCGATTGGTTCTTGCTGCTCCGGATCCTGATAAATGCCGGTATAGCCGGAAGCAGCGTTCACAATATAGGAGCGTCCTTCATAGTCGGAAGGATGCGATCTCAGAAAATCATCATCCGGGACATAAAGCACATCCGCAAATGCCGTTCCGATCAGACAGGCAAGAAAACAGAACGCTACAATTATTTGAATCAGACGCCTCATCGCAGGCTCCTCACTTTCGATCTTTCAGTTTTCGTGCAATTACGATTGTAACTGCAATCACTCCAAGAACAACAAATGGCAGGATGCCCTTTATTTCTGAGCTTACAGTGTCTAAAGGAGGTGCAATTGCATCACAAAATGCAGTGCATGCGAGAAAGACACATAGAGTAAGTGCGGTAATTGTTATTTGGATGATTCTCATTGTAAAGCACCTCACTTCCGATACTTTCGATACAGGATTACACTCAGCACCAGGCAAAACGCAGCCAATGCAATTATCAGCAGGACAACCCATGAACTCTTCTGCGTAACCGCAGGAACATCAATCTCATCGGCAAAAGCATTCATTGGAAGGAAAAGACTGCATAGAATCAACATTGCGGAATGCCTGATACATCTCATAAGTCTCATAACGAAGACCTCCAAAATGGTTCAAAGAACCGCTGATAATATCACGCCGAACAGGTAGGATGCAGCATTTGCTGAAAGAGAAAAAAGCAGCGGACGTCGGATATTCTCTCCCCTATTTTTGTAACAGAATGCTTCTGTAACTACCACAGCAGATTCAAGAAGAATAATCCAGAAAGCATTCCGTCTGCTGCCAAGAAGCATGACAATATAGTTTACTGAAGGATTTGTGAGAGTATTCACCAGAACGATTAGGATAAAGTCCCGATTGGAAACTCTCCAAATCAGTCCGATTAAGAGTTCCATTGCCAGCGTCAGAATCAGGCAATATGTAAGAATCAGAAAAACTTCCATTTTACGACCTCTTGACTGCAGGCAGATACAGCACAAGAGAAATCAAGCTGACCGCGCACAGGAGCAAGCCGGTCGAAACCGGTATCTGAATGCCGAAGTATTTGGGCAGGAATCCCAGAAAAAGTGCAAAGGTCAGCAGGCCGAAACTGCAGCCTTTCTGCTCAGGCATCTGCTGAGAAAGTGCAAACAATGTCATTGGCATCGTTAAATTAAACAGAAAAATGGCTGCAATTCCGGCGGCGGCATGACTGGATAATAGAAACAACGCAGCAGAAACACCAAGGGATATAACACCGCTGATACGCAGGCCAATCCGATCAGAAAGAAACCCTCCTGCTGTTTTGCCAAACACTGTTGCGCAGACTGCTGCAAGAGCAAGTACCCCCTGTTTCCACTCAAATACTTGAGCAAAACCACTGAAAGAACGGAGAACAACAACGAGGAAAAGTAATAGACTCGGTAAAAGATAATACTTGTTTGAATGATTAGAACTGGAGGCTTTCTTCTCCTTTACCTCACTCACATGTAAGACGCAGAGTACACAAAGAGCGATAAGGCAGATCGGGGGAAGCCAGAAAGGGAATGCTCTTGTACCTAGAAGTGCTCCAAAATAGATTCCAAAAGCACCAGGCGAAACAAAAACTCCAAGAGTAGCGGCTCGATCCGGAGCGGAAGCCATCACTTCGCACCCGCCGCCGACATGAAACAGAGCGTTCCCGATCCCTGCAATTAATGCTGCAGGGATCGCCAGCGGTATCAAATATGATACAGCACAAAGCAGGCAGCCAAAGCAGGCAAACCGTTCTGGCCTTCCATAATAATCCGCAAGAATTCCAATTGGAAGCTGAAGTGCAAAAGCGCAGAAATTATACAGAAGAATGATCAGAGCAAGATCTGACGAGCTGAGAAAACAGTGATAGATCAGAAAAGCACACGAAAAATCCACCGCAAAGTGCGCCGCTGAAAGCAAGCCGGTCCGATAGACGGATTTTGTCACAGCATCTCACTCCTTCTACTTCTATGACGTTATTTGAAGTAAATTGTTCCATTCAAGCAGGCATGCGATTACCGATCCGGATATACCGTAACCTTTTCGATCTGGGACAGAGCGTCATTCACGAGCTGTTCAACATCCAAGCCTGATTCCGCTTTCAGAGTGCCCTCGAGGGTCGGTTTTGTTTTCGGGTGCTTAGGCGTAAAGACCGTACAACAGTCCTCATATGGAAGAATGGATGTTTCCAGTGTTTCGATTTTACGCGCGATGGTAACAACTTCTTCTTTATCCATTCCGATCAGCGGCTGGAAGATCGGCATGGAAACAACCGCACCTGTCACAGCCATTGCCTGCATGGTCTGACTGGCAACCTGGCCCAGGCTCTCCCCAGTCACAAGACTCAGTGCGCCATGATCCTGCGCAATTCTCTCTGAAATGCGCATCATAAACCGGCGCATAATGATTGTAAAATACTCTTCAGGGCAGTTATCCCGGATTGCCTCCTGGATCTGCGTAAAGCTTACAATATCCACTGTCATCCTGCCGCAGTATCTTGCAATAATCGCAGCGAGATCCAAAACTTTCTGTTTCGCCAGTTCCGAGGTATACGGATAGGAGAAGAAATGGATGCATTCCAGTTCAGCCCCGCGTTTCGCAATCATATAGCCGGCTACAGGAGAGTCGATACCGCCTGAGAGAAGAAGTGCAGCTTTTCCGCCGACACCAGTCGGAAGACCACCGGCACCGGGCTGTGCCGGGCCATGAACATATGCAGCATGATCACGTATTTCGACATAGACTGTATACGCCGGATGATGAACATCGACCTTTAAAGCCGGTTCCGCTTCGGCAATTCTTCCTCCGATTTCCTGAGAAATCTGAATGGATCCGAGAGGAAAAGCCTTATCCGCTCGCTTGGATTCCACCTTAAAGCTTCCTGCAGCGCATAGGTCTTCCCAGAGATAGCTTCTGACTGCCTCAAAAATTGCATCCAGATTTTTTTCGCACGGTCTGCATCTGCACATGGAATTGACGCCAAACACACGGCCGCAGGCTTCCCAAGCAGATTCAATGTCACAGTTGTCGTCTTCCGGTTCCACATATACCGTTGACTGGGTAAGATAGATATGAAAGTTTCCGAATCCAGCCAGTCTTCGGCGAAGATTCGATTTTAATCGGTCTTCAAAGCTTCTGCGGTTGGCCCCTTTCAGAACCATCTCGCCAAGCTTCAGCAAAAACATTTCGTTCATAAAAAGCTCCTGTTTAACTGATTTCAGTCCCATACTAGCATGGTTACCCGAAAAAATCAACGCAGCCTTGCATTATCAACTGTTTCTGATATAATTTCCCTGATACCACAGATAACGGATGTGAATTCATATGGCAGATGTGCAAAGCATTATTTCCAAACTGAAAGAACTCTATCCGGACGCACTTTGCGCCCTGGATTACCAAAGAGATTACGAGCTTTTGATCTCCGTACGGTTGAGTGCCCAGTGTACTGATGCGAGAGTGAACATGGTCACCCCTGCTCTATTTGCGAAGTACTCTTCTCTGGATGCTTTTGCAGAGGCTGATCCAGCTGATATTGAGAAGATGATTCACTCCTGTGGTTTCTTCCATCACAAAGCGAAGGATATCGTTGCAGCCTGCAGAATGATTCGAGATGAATTCCACGGCGTTGTACCGGATCGAATGGAGGATCTGCTTCGGATTCCTGGTGTTGGCCGCAAAACCGCGAATCTGATTCTCGGCGACATATTCGGGAAAGAAGCCTATGTCTGTGATACACACTGTATACGAATTACCGGACTGCTTGGCCTGACTGACGGAAGTAAAGATCCTTTAAAAGTGGAAATGCAGCTGCGGGAAGTAATTCCTCCGGAGGAGAGCAGTGATTTCTGCCATCGAATGGTATTGCACGGTCGTGCAGTATGCATTGCGAGAAGGCCAAATTGTGCAGCATGTGCACTCGCTCCTTACTGCAAACATGCTCAGGAAAAGATCCCATAACTGCCAGCGCGCGGGATTCAGCGTCCCGCGCGATTTCTTGTCCTCTCGGACTTTCTTCATTTTGAGGCCGGATGATCGAGATTCTATATTGTAAAATCGGATAAACACTGGACGAACATGGAAAAACACGCTATAATAGCTTGAGATTTCGGGCAGGATCCAAAACAGATGCAGAAGTCTGTTCAATTAGGGAGGCAACGTTTTGAAACCCTGGCAGCATTTCAAAACCATAACACACCATAGGCACCTTGTGATGCTTGAATGCTTTCGCGTAGGCCTGGTATGGCAGGGCCTTACCCATGATCTGTCCAAATATTCACCCACTGAGTTTCTTGTAGGTGCAAAGTACTATCTCGGCAACAGAAGTCCGAACTGGGCGGAGCGTAATGAGAAAGGCTATTCAAGCGCCTGGCTCCATCACAAAGGTCGGAACCGTCATCATTTTGAGTACTGGTTTGATGTGATTCCCGGAACCTCCACTTATGTCCCGCTTCCAATGCCCCGCAAATATCTCGTAGAGATGCTACTCGACCGAATTGCCGCATGCAAAACATATAACGGAAAAAACTATCATGACGGTGCTCCGCTGGAATATCATCTCAGGGCGAAAGAGGATGTTAACCTTCATCCCCAAACGAAAAAGGAACTGGAGTTCCTCTTAGAGTACCTTCGGGATCACGGAGAAAAAGAAACCTTTCAGCTTATCCGGAAGAAAGTACTTCCCGGAAAGAACTTTCTCCCAGACCCGTCGTCTAATGAATAATGGCATTTCCACATTTCATGTGATCAAAATCGATAGGATGTGTTTAATTTGTCCAATATAACACTGTTCGGCAACCAGGGTTCCAGACAGCCCGGGGCTAAGCCAAAACGGCAGAACTCCGGAACGCATACTGCTGCCCGTCCTGTCAGAACGCATCGGCTGCGAAACTTCTTTATTACACTGTTAACGCTGATTGTCCTTCTGGAGGGGTTTTACTTCTACCTCTGCTACACAAATAACTCCTTTATTTCCAGATGGCGGAATATTTATGTCCAGACCGCCCTTTCAACGCTAAGCCATCAGTGGCTGGCAACGGATCTTCTGCCTGCCAAGGTCGTAAATGCTACGATTGAACGGATTGAAGCGGGACGCAAGCAACAGATTGACGTCAACTCCTCCTGGGATCTTCCGGAACAGCATGTGGACAAACCGAATGTTGTTGAAACCATCATTGACCAGTACAAGCCGCCCGAAGAAGAGGACGAACAGCAGGAAGTCGAGACCCTTCCCTACTGGATCCGTTATGACCGGGAAGGCGCAGAAACATTCTTTGAAGTATTTGGTGAAATCGATCCGGTTACCATGCTGGACTATCTTGACGCCAATCCGGAAGTTATGGATAACGGTTGGGCCGGCATCAACATTGACAAAGCAGGCCTGGATCAGGATGGAACAACGATCTATACCACAAACGGGGATCAGGTTCTTGCCGTTAACGCAGTGGACGGCATTCTGCTGATCCGCGTGAAGGGCAATTCGTGGCGCGGTATTCTCGCAATTATGAAAGATCCGTCCCGGGTCGGAATGTGCTGGTCGGCTGGAATTGGTTCCTATGGTCAGACCGCAAAGCAGATTGCAGAACGGAACGGAGCGATTCTGGCTGTTTCCGGTTCCGGCTTTATTGATCCGGACGGGACAGGAAACGGCGGAACGCTTGCCGGTTATGCCATGTGCGGCGGCAGCGCCAGAGGCTATCACGCCGGCGGCGGCTTCAAGCGTCTGGAACTTCACACTGATAACCGTTTCTATATTACGGATGCCTATCTCCCCACAAATGACGATACCACCGATGCGGTTGAATTCACGCCCGCTCTGATTGTTGACGGCAAAGTAATCGTCACAGAGTATACGGACTGGAACGGGCAGCAGCCCAGAACGGTTCTCGGTCAGGGTCTGAACGGAGATATCATGTTCCTGGATATTGAAGGCCGCGGTGCCGGCGGAAGTCTTGGTCTGAGCACCTACATCTGTGCCAATATCCTGTATGACTATGGCTGCGTTCAGTCCATGAATCTGGACGGCGGCAGCTCTTCAATCATGTATTACAACGGCCGGAGTATTACGCTCTGCTCCAATTCCTCGCTGACTGACGGCAGATATCTCCCCAATGCCTGGCTGTACTGGCCTTACGGATCGGAGCCCAACTAAATGCACAAGCAGCGTATCTGGGAGTTGGACGCACTGCGCGGTCTTTGCATTCTCTGTGTCATTCTGATCCACTTCATTTTTGACCTTCAGTACTTCCTCGGTAAAGACATTCATCTGCCTGGAATCTACCGTTTTATACAGGATAACGGCGGAATCCTGTTTATACTTCTATCGGGCATCTGTGCAACACTTGGAAGCAGGAGCGTGCGCCGCGGGGTGATTGTATTCGCGTGCGGCATGCTGATAACGCTGGTTACCGTCGGAATGGTCCGGCTTGGCATGGCAGATTCGGATATTGTGATCAGCTTCGGGATCCTTCATATGCTGAGCATCAGCATGGTCCTTTACGCACTTGTGAAGCGGCTTCCCACCTGGGCAATCGCTATTCTTGGTATATTGATCATTGTTACTGGGTATTATTTTCTTTCGCTTCGTGTTTCCTGCAGTTGGGTTTTCTTTCTTGGCCTTCGTACTTCTATGTATTCGGCCGGTGATTATTTCCCTCTTCTCCCGCATTTTGGATGGTTCTGTATTGGCGTTGTACTTGGAAGAACCCTGTACAGCGGCAAAAAATCGCTTTTGCCTGACGCACCAAGCAGCGCCGCTCCCCTGCGGATGCTTCAGTTCTGCGGCCGTCACTCATTATGGATTTATCTTCTGCATCAGCCGGTCTGTTATGCTCTGGTCATGCTGATTACACTGCTTTAGGAGTCTCACTATGAAACCATTTGAAGGATTCTATCTTTATGTTGATATGGACGGGACACTGCTCAACAGTGATAAAAAGATTACGCAGGGCAATCTGGATGCTATGAGCCGCTTTATTGATGAAGGCGGTAAAATCGGAATAGCAAGCGGAAGAAGTCCTCATAACATTGACTATTATTACTCCCTGTTCACCGTCAACGCACCGTCAATTCTGTTTAATGGTTCTGCAGTCTATGACTTTGACACAAAGCAGTATCTTTATCAGGCTCCTCTTAATAAGTCCATGATGCAGCCCGTCATTGACACCGGCCTATCCATACTCCCGGATGTCTGCATTCAGGTTTTCACAGAAAAAGCTATCTATGAATGCAATCTGAATCAGGGCGCTGGAGATCCCTATCTGAAATTCGAATGGTTTGACCGCGTCATGGCAACCCCTGACCAGATTCAGGAGAATTGGCTGAAACTTCTATTCTGCGATGGCGACGGTGAAAAAATCGACCGGATTCAGGCTGCTATCGATCCTGCTCCGTTTGAAGCAATCGGCATGACAGTTACCCGTTCCGGTCTTGAGTATTTTGAGTTTCTGCCGACGAACAAAGGAGAAACTCTTCGGAAACTTCCGCAAATCATTCCGGATGTGCGAAAGACACTCGCAATTGGTGACTACGGGAATGATCTTGCCATGGTGGAGGCCGCGGATATCGGCGCCGCCCCTGCCAATGCAACAGATGCCGTAAAATCAGTCGCAGATTGCATTGTTGCTGATAATGATCATGACGCTGTTGCTGATTTTCTTGAAAAAGCAGTATTTCGTTTTGCATAACATGAGAAAAAGCTTCCCGGTATGCTGATAATCCATGCAGCATACCGGGAAGCCTTTTTACTCATTTAGACACGATCATTAGCTTTTTGCACATATGAAAATATATGATTCAGTTCAAGTGTCAACAGAGGATGGTCCAGGAAGGGACCAAGTGGACACTGCACAATACCAGAACCAAGGACATTGAACTGCTAGAAACCATGGGTTTCACACCGGACAAGGAATACCCGCTGTAGGACAAATTGCGGTCGGGCCTGCCTATCTCTGTGAACCCTCATATGTGCAAGAACTCAAATGACTGTGTTTAGATCAGATCCACAAAATACTTCAGAATCAAGGTCTTATCCACTAGACTCTGCGGAATCAGGAACCCAAGATATCGCACGGTCCAGGCAAAAATTCCAATCAGTATCAGTGCCTTAACCGCGCCAAGTATTGCCCCTCCGGCAGCATTGAATTCCTTGACAACCGGCAGCTTCGTCATGATTCCCAAAGCCTTGCTCAAAAGACTCAGAATCAGCGAAATGCCAATAAAAATGATAATAAAAACAATCACTCTCGCAATTAAAGCGGAAATCTGCTGTGCAGTTTCCCTGGCCAGCGCTGGAACAATCTCTTCTGTTACTGCAGAAACGGCATTTTCGATCAGGCTTGTCAGCTCATCGACCGCCATCTCATAAAACCCATACCCTCGGATTACTTCCGGTACTGCCTGCTGAACTGCATCACTGGACTCAGCCGCATTCTGCACACTTTGAATCTTATCCTGAAACTGTTCAACGACGTTTTCTTCAATGCTATGAGAGAGATACTCTGCCAGATATGGTGATAACTGTTTGGTTGCCCAGATTGCGCCAAGGAGTGCAATCACAACACCAAACAGGCCGAACAGGCTTTTGACAAGACCTTTTCTTGCACCGTTTGCAATGGAATATACTACAACCGCGATCAGAATTCCGTCAATCACATATGCCAAAGAGTATCACCTCCCTTTTTACAACTGCCACATTATAATCAAATGCAGGATTAATTGCAATTGAATTTTCTCCCAGGTGGCTGATGACTTAAAAAGCCACTCCCGGTAGGTAGCGGTCAGATACGATCGCGTAAATCCTCCCGGGAGTGGTTTTCATCTGGCACAAGGGCAATCAGATCTGAAAGCCGATCTCATCAGCCAAAGACTTCTCCAGAATGACCGTTGCGTCACGGTGCAGACGGAGGAAGGTTACAGGACATTTGGGATCGATCTTGTCAGAAAGCAGAAGCGCTTTCATCGCATCCTGCTTCTTACCGCTGACAATCATTAAAAGCTTCTTTGCGCGCATGATATTACCCATGCCCATAGTTACCGCATAACGGGGCACATCATCACGACTGGCGAAGAACCGCTGGTTTGCATCAATCGTACTTTCATCCAGGACCTCTTTATGCGCTCCGTCATAGAGGGTATCACCCGGTTCGTTGAAGCCGAGATGGCCATCCGGACCGACACCGAGCACCTGAACTTCGATCTCTGTCCGATCCAGAACAGCGTTGAACTCACGAAGATTCTCTTCCACATCGCCGACACCTTTTGCGACATAGGTGTTTGCCTTTTCGATATTGATGTGGTTGAACAGATTATCGTCCATAAAATAACGGTAGCTCTGATCATGTGTGGGCTCTAGGCCAACGTATTCATCCAGATTGACAGAATGAATCTTGGAAAAGTCCAGACCTTCCTCCGCGCAGCGGCGAGCCAGTTCCTGATACATGCCTACCGGACTGGAGCCGGTTGCAAGCCCCAGTGTGCAGGACGGGTTCTCTCGAACAGCTTTTTCAATGATATCGGCTGCCAGGCAGCTGGCTTCCTGATAATCTTTCGCAATAATGATCTTCATAAATGATGCCTCCAAATCAATACTTGTGGACAATTCTTCCGGATTCTTTATAAATGCATCTTTCCGGGATCACTCCGCGTACGCACGATACGGGATAGACATTGGAGTCCCGTCCGATCACAGTACCCGGATTCAGAACAGTGTTGCAGCCAACTTCCACTCTGTCGCCTATCAGTGCGCCTACTTTCTTCCGTCCGGTCTCAAGCAGCTCTCCTTCGTTCTTGATCACAACCGGGAGTTTATCTGACTTGACATTACTGGTAATAGAACCCGCACCCATATGTGCCTTATATCCAAGAATGGAATCGCCGACGTAATTGTAATGCGGAACCTGCACATTGTCGAATAGAATGACATTTTTCAGTTCCGTAGAGTTTCCAACGACACAGTTCTCTCCCACGAGCGCACTGCCCCGGATAAACGCGCACTGACGGACTTCCGTGTTGTGCCCGATAATGCAGGGACCATGGATATATGCGGTTGCGAAAACTGTTGCATCTTTGGCGATCCAAACATCTTCCTGCGGATGGTCGTATTCATCTGCCGGCAGTGTTTTTCCAATCGCAAGAATTAGATCTGAGATTCCAGCAAGCGCTTCCCAGGGATAGGTGAACTGGGAAAGATACTCCCCTGCCTTGGTATGGCTCAGATCGTAAAGATCCTGAATGGTCAGATTCATTTTTTCACCTCAATCAAATGTCCGCTCTGCTCCATTGCAGCAATAATCGCATCTACATTCTCCAGGCACTCCGCATCCGAACCTGCTTCCGACATCACGCGGAGAACAGGTTCTGTTCCGCTTTTTCGGAGAAGTACACGGCCTTCGGTGCCAAGGCGCTCTGTCGCAGCATTTACAGCCGCAATCACAGCAGGATCCTGAAGGGTTCCGTCTTTGTCATCCACTCGGACATTTTTCAACACCTGCGGATACATCGTGACTTCAGATGCGAGAACACTCAGCGGCATCTGGGTCTCAATGAGTACATCCATCAGCATCAGCGCAGTGATCAAGCCGTCGCCGGTATGCGCAAACTTCCGGAAGATAATGTGACCGGACTGCTCACCGCCGATAGAATGATGGAATTCCTTCATATTCTCATAGACATAACGGTCTCCGACGGCTGTTTTTTCGTAGCTGATTCCAATCCGGTCAAGCGCTTTATACAGACCGAAGTTGGACATAACGGTTGTAACAACTGTGTTCGTCGGCAGCTGTCCCCGCTCTTTCATGAATTTCGCGCAGATGTACATGATTTTATCGCCATTCACAACTTCACCGCGTTCATCCACTGCTAGGCAGCGGTCAGCGTCACCATCAAATGCAAATCCCACATCCAGATGGTTCTCCCTTACGTGCTGCTGAAGACTCTCAATATGGGTTGAACCGCATGCAACGTTGATATTAAGTCCGTTGGGTTCCGTATGAATCGCATAGGTCTTTGCGCCAAGGGCATCGAAAAGTGCACGTCCCAGGGAGAACGTACTGCCGTTTGCGCAATCAAGACCGATCTTGTGATTCTCGAAGGAATGGCTTACAATACTGGTGAGATATCCGAGATAACGGTTCCTGCCCTGGTAATAGTCAATTGTTTTACCAATGTCTTCCCCAGAGCACCAGCTGATCTTTTCCCCTTCTCCGTCCAAATAACGCTCGAGGAGATCCTGCAGGTCATCATCCATTTTCTCGCCTTCACCATTCATCAGTTTTATGCCGTTGTCGTAGAAAGGATTATGGCTGGCCGAGATCATGACACCACAGTCAAAATTATCCGTTCGGGTGATAAAGCTGACGCAAGGAGTTGTGGTTACATGAAGAAGATAAGCATCAGATCCTGAAGAGGTAATTCCAGCGGCAAGTGCACTTTCATACATATAAGATGACCGCCGGGTATCTTTTCCGATTACAATGCGGGCGCTTTCGCCTTCCGGATGCAGTTTGCGATAATACCATCCAAGGAATCGTCCGATACGAAAAGCATGGTCGGCTGTCAAATCTACGCCGGCTTTGCCGCGAAAACCATCTGTTCCAAAGTATTTGCCCATATGAGGCTCCTTTCCATTGAACAAGAATGAAATAGTGCAATTATTTCCAAGAAACCAACATTGTTATACAATATGTTGTCTTTCAAGTCAACTGAAATAATCACATTTTGTAATTATTGCAAGTTCTATCCTCCAATCTTGCAATTATCAGTTTTGATTCTTTTTACTCTGCAGCCATTCTCTTCTGAACGGAGTGTTTCATCATGAAGTATCCGCACATTTTATCTGGACGTTTCATCAGCCGTCCGAACCGCTTTATCGCAATCGTGGAATCTGATGGAATTGAGATGACTGTACATGTCAAGAATACAGGAAGATGCAGAGAACTTCTTGTACCAGGTGCAACTGTCTACCTGTCGGAAGGACAAAGGCCGGGAAGAAAGACTGCGTACGACCTGATTGCGGTTGAAAAACGACTCCAAAACGGATCTACCCTTCTGATCAATATGGATTCCCAGATTGTAAACGACTGTGCAGAAGAATGGCTTCAGTCCATTCTCCCTTCCGACTGTCAGATACGGCGTGAGTTCACATACAGAAATTCCCGGTTTGATTTTCTTCTCGTATCCGGAAGCAGAAAGACTCTATTAGAGATCAAAGGCGTCACGCTGGAAGAAAGCGGGGTCGTTCGATTCCCGGATGCCCCGACAAAAAGAGGCGTTAAGCATCTTCATGAACTCATACGGGCGTCAGGAGACGGGTATGTAACGTCGATTCTGTTTGTCATTCAAATGAAAGGTGTCAGCTCTTTTTCTCCAAATGATAAAACTGACCCAGAATTCGGTCAGGCTCTCCGGGAAGCAGCTGAAGCCGGCGTAAAAATACTCGCAATGGACTGCCAGGTAACACCGGATTCCATTCTGATCGATTGCCCGGTGCCTGTGGTCCTGTAAAAAGCCATGATAAACACCTCCCTGGGGGTTTTATATGATAATGGCGAAAATGCCCCCTGCGGGTATAGCGGCGCTTCATCAGGTGGCTGGTACCGATATCACCATCGATGCTGCAGACGTAGTCCAGATGAAGAGCTCCCTTGCTGAAATTCCTGCCGCAATCCGTCTGAGCCGGGCAACGCTGAAAAACAGCAAAGAGAACCTATTCTAGGCATTCTTCTACAACGCAATCGGCATTCCTCTTGCAACGGGTGTCTTCATCTCTCTTTTACACTGGGAGATGAATCCGATGTTCGGCGCAGCGGCAATGAGCCTCTCCAGTTTCTGTGTCGTTACCAATGCTCTTCGTCTGAACACCGTAAAGCTATATCCGAATTCCACAGGACAAAAAGCCGTTTCTAAAAAATCAACACAGAAAAAGGAGATCAAAACAATGACAATGAACATGAAAATTCAGGGAATGATGTGCGAACACTGTGAAGCACGTGTAAAAAAGGCGCTGGAAGCACTTCCTGAAGTAGAATCCGCTCTGGTCAGCCACAAAAACGGAACCGCTGTGGTCACGCTTCGGACACCGGTTGACGCCAGCGTTCTGAAGGAAACTGTGGAAGCACAGGATTTCACTGTCATAGAAGTAGCCTAAAGCAGTAGAGAAGATGCCCGCGCATGCACAGGAACGGAAATCCCTAAGCATGTGCGGGCATCAAATTCTATTCCGTCATAAATGAGATACGCTCCGGATTAAAACGCCCAGGTGCCATTTTTGAAAATCGGTACCGTTCTGCCATCCTCGCACGTTGCGTCAATATTCATGTCGGCAGATCCGATCATAAAGTCAGAATGAACCATAGAATCATTTACGCCAAGCGCTCTGCATTCCTCAAGCGTCTTCTCCTGGAAGTTCTCAATGCAGTCCGGGAACCCCCTGCCCAGAGCAAGATGACAAACCGCATTCTCATCAAACAGCGTATTATAGAACAGAACACCGGTCTCATGAATCGGGGAGTTAAACGGAACAAGTGCGCATTCCCCAAGATAGCAGCTGTTCTCATCCATATTAATCAGAGTTGTCAGCAAATCGGCGTTTACTTCCGCATCCCATTCTACTGCCTTACCTTCGTGGAACCGGATCCAGAAGTTCTCAATCAGCTCACCCTGGTGGGACAGCGGCATGGTGCCGTAGACAATCCCCTCCGCTTCACCCTTTCTTGGCGAAGTAAAGCATTCCTCTGTCGGAATATTGGGATTAAAGAAGATACCCTGTGTGCTGGTTTCACCGCCGCCGCAGAACCTGCCCTCCGGGATCAATCCGACTGTAAAGTCCGTCCCGTTTGAACTGTAATAATGCAGCTTGCGGATTTTCAGACTGTTCAGATAGCTGCAGCGATCAATAAGGTCCTGATCATGTGCTTCCCATGCAGCAATCGGATCATCATCCACACGGGACGCTTGGAGGATCAGCTCCCAAAGGCGCTCCATTGCCTGACTGACACGGAGTTCCGGGAAAATCTTCTTTGCCCATTTTGCACCTGGAACTGTCGCAATGCACCACTGATACTTATTCTCAAGCGCATCACGATACTGACGGATAAGCGGATAACGCTTCTGGTTTGCTTTTGCGACTTTTGCCTGATCAATTCCCTTGCTGCCATCTGGGTCCATACTGCCGATATAAATCCGGCATGGAATGTTTTTGACATAGTATTCCCAGCGAGCCTTTTCATATTCAGGAAGTGCCGACATGGTTGTCAGGGACTGATATCTGGTGTGGACTTTTTCCAGAGGCTGATAGTTCCAGTCAACAACTACTCTTCTCGCTTTGCGCTTGTAGCATTCTTCCACAACCATCTGGACAAATTCGGGCTGATCCAGCCCTGCCTGGATAAAAACGTCCTGTCCTTTCTGAACGTTCGCTCCTTTTTGGGCGATGAGCTGAGCATATTTCCGCAGAATTGTTTTTTTCATGGTAAATGCTTCCCCCTCATTGTATGTTTCATGTACAAGAATTCTAACACATATTGTCAGAAAAGAAAAGCGAATTGCATGATTCTGACATTCTTTGAAAACTGCTTGTCTGTTGCTTTCAACCGTGCTATCTTAATCAAGGAAACCATCAGAATTTCAAGGAGGATTCAGATTATGAGCGAATCAACGTCTTTGCTTCAGTTTATTCAAACTTGTCCGAGCCCTTTTCATGCAGCTGAAACCATTGCGTGCCGTCTTCGTGAGTCAGGCTATGAGGAACTGCTGGAATCCGCTTCCTGGGATCTGAAAAAAGGAGGTTCCTACTTTGTTCGCAGAAATGGATCCAGCTTGATCAGTTTCCGGATTCCAGTTCAGAAGCCGACCGGTTTCCTGATGTCCGCGGCGCACAGTGACAGTCCGACATTTAAAATCAAGGCAAATCCGGAACGTTCCGGTGCGCAGTACGTCTCTCTCGAAACAGAGCCTTACGGCGGTGCACTTCTCTCAACCTGGTTTGACCGGCCTCTCACCGTTGCCGGCCGCGTGCTGATTCAGGAAACAAACCGGATTGTCTCCCGGCTGGTATTTATTGACCGTGATCTGCTTGTAATACCAAGTGTTGCCATTCACATGAACAATACTGCAAACGACGGCACGAAAATACTTGCGAATGTGGATACCATCCCCCTTTATGGCACATCGGATGCCAGGGATACCTTCCTGAAGCAGATTGCTGACGCAGCAGGTACAGATCCGGAGCATATTCTTTCCTATGATCTCTCCCTGTTCTGCAGGCAGCACGGCTGCCATATCGGTTATGCGGACTCTTTCATTCTTTCCCCAAAACTGGACGATCTGGAATGCGTCTACGGGTGCCTGGAAGGTTATCTTCAGGCGGAACCGACCAGTTCCATTCCGGTTCTGTGTGTTTTCGACAATGAGGAAGTCGGCAGCGGCACAATTCAGGGCGCCGGCTCTACATTTCTACGGGATCTGCTTCGAAGAATCAGTCTCTGCCTTGAAATGAACGAACAGGATCATCAGAGGCTCTTGTCTGGAAGCTTCCTAGTGTCAGCGGACAATGCTCACGCCAAGCATCCGAATCATCCTGAATACTCGGATGCAAACAACTGCCCATACATGAATGAAGGCATTGTCATTAAGATGGCCGCAAGCCAGAGTTATACCACGGATGGAATCTCTTCTGCCGTATTCCGCCGCATCTGCAGCGATGCAGGTGTTCCGGTACAGGTATTTGCAAACCGTTCAGACAAGCGCGGCGGTTCCACACTTGGACGCATCGCAGATACGATGGTCCCTGTCAGCACACTGGACATCGGCCTTGCTCAGCTTGCCATGCATTCCGCAGTGGAAACAGCGGGTGCAAAGGACGTGGAGTACCTGGTTCGCGGCATGCGCGCATTTTATTCCAGCACGCTTCATCGGGATTCCGAACACAACTGGGCTTTCTAGCTGTTTTCTGACTGGTCAGCGTATTGCTAATAAGAGCACGAATATAAGAAATGTCTCTGCACGGCCTGAATCAGGGCTGTGCAGAGACATTTTGTCTTGCTCGCAGTTTTTCTGCTTATACAATCATCTTGACGGACTCTTTTTTGATTATTCAATTTCCATAGATTCAGGCATTGGCAGATCCATGATATCCACATACCAACTGTCATAATAGCCGGGCAGAAGTGATTCGTCTACCTCTCTGACATCCTCCCAGTCCATGCCCCACGGACGAAGATAGATATAATAGCGGAAACTGCCTTTATCATCTTCATAATATCCGTCAATTTCAATCATATGCTCATATTCAGAGACATCAGAGGCACCAGGATCTGAAATCCAGTCCGCATGAAGCACATTAAGGTCCTCACTGAGGAACTGACCACTCTCACTCATCATGCAGCCGGCATCTGTGGTACCTGGATGGAAACTGACAGAAACAGATGATACATAAAGGTCCTTGCTTGTATCTTCGTCCCACATAATAAAGCTGCCTTCATCCTCGTTTACCTCAATACATGCAAATGCATCAAACCAGATTCCGTCATAGGACTCATATTCGTCGCTGCCGTCATCAATCATCCACCATCCATACCAGTCACCTGACCAGAAATCCGAGTAGATGCCGGAACCCTTCTCTGTCGGTCCCCGCCCGTTTTCTTCTTCGGTATCCTCAGGCTCTGAAGCCTCTGATCCCAAAGAACCAGAGATTCCGGTGCTGCCTTTCTGTTCGGATTGATCGTCAGAACTTGCTGCAGCAGATTTTGGCGGCTCTCCCTGATAGCATTTAAAGACGAGATACTCATCATCAACCGTATAGTCTACCTCAATGTGATCCTCAAAAATATCCCAGCTCAGATCAATGACATCCGTATTGTCCAGACTGCCCCAGTCCCCAAGGAGAGACCAGTCGTAAGTGCCCATGTCCTTTCCGTCAAAAGAGAACGACACCTTATGGTCACCGGAAAATACCAGACTGAGTGCATCAGCGGCTACCTCATCGTATGGATCTCCCAGAATATCGTTCACCTCTGCTGACCGCCAGGTACCGAGCATGAATTTATCCGCCTCCGGCAGATAAAGTTCCGGATTCGCCGCATCTGTTCCTTCCTTGGCGAACGTCAGGTTAATGCCCATATCTTTCAGGTTTTCCAAGGTGAAAAAGTCCTTGCCACGCGTTCCTACAAGGGTTTCACCCTCCACCGTCACGGTAATGGTCGTGTCATCGCTTTCCCACTTAATACTTTCGGCTTCTCCATCAACGATTACCTGACCTTTTCCGCCTCTTGACAATTCAAATACAAAGCCTTCCAGATCCTCACCGAACAGAGAGATTCCCAGCATGTCACCAGCCACAGCGATGTACTTTCCTTCCATTCCCGTATCTGCGCTGACAGTCGCATCTGAGCCGGTTTTTGATGCACAGGCTGTCAGGCTGAAAACGAAGCACAAAACAAGGCACAGACTTATCAGTTTTCTCACAATTATGCACACTCCTTCTTCAGGCAAATGGAATACCCTGCCCTTACCCCGCATTTCCGCAGGGTTACGGCAGGGCATCCATTCATCTATGACGATTCAAGCAATACGCTCTTCTTTACGCTGCAACAATCGACTTCGTCCGCACACCGGGAAGAGCTCCGACAGCTTCACAGAGAGCATTGATTGTCTCCTCTGGAGCATCCATTGCAACAGATATCACAGACAGATTTCTGTCTCTGCAGGGCAGGCCCATGCGCCCCAGAATCATAGCGGCATTCTCATGAAGGAGCGCGTTGATCTTCTCGACCATCTCGCCATTTTCGACAATGATGGAAATAACAGCAAGTTTGTTCATGATATTTCTCCTTTCACACGTCAGCTGATTGGTTCAAAATCTGCAGCGCCGTGCTTGCACAGCGGGCATACAAAATCATCGGGGAGTTCGTCTCCCTCATAAATATATCCGCACACCTTGCAGACGAATCCCTTCTTTCCCTCCGTCTGGGGCTTCGGCTTTACATATTTCTGGTAATAGGTATAGGTCATGGTATCAACATTGGACAGTACGCGGGCTTCAGTAACAGAGCAGATAAACATTCCGTGGGTGTCCAGATCCAGATACTGCTCCACCTTAAGGGACATGAAAGAGTTGATGTAATGCGGCAGGAATACAAGTCCGTTGTCCGAGCGTAGTACCTCCTGCCCTTCAAACTTGTCTTCGGTACGACCGGAGCGGAAGCCATAGCTCTCAAACACGGAAAACGGGGCATCTGTTGAAAGGCAGTTAATATTCATGACCCCAGTCTGCTGGATGATATGATGAGAGTAGTTCTGTTTGTTGATACATACCGCAACACGATTGGGAGAACTGGTCACCTGAGAAACTGTATTGACAATCAGACCGTTATCCTTGCGGCCATCATTGCAGGTTACAACATAGAGGCCGTATCCAATATTGAAGAGTGCCGTAAGATCATTCTTGTTTGCAGTATTGGCATTCTGCGCCATATAGTCTCTGCACAGTTCTTCCGAAAGAGCCTCAATCTGAGCTTTATTCTCCTCGCTAACTGCAGAGGTGATTCTCACAGATGTCTCTGCGAAAGAAAGATTCTTACAGTTCTCCAGAATGCCGCGCATGGTTTTTGCCGCCATGGGCGCCCAGCTTCCGTTCTCAATCAGAGCGACTGTACGGTTTTTGAATCCGCGCTCTGTCAGATGCTCCAGGAATTCCCGCATAAACGGAAAGATATCGGCATTGTAGGTCGTCGTAGCGAATACCATGCGGCCATAGCGGAAAGCATCCGCAACCGCAAGAGACATGTCACAGCGGGCAAGGTCGCGGACAACCACTTTGGGGCAGCCCTTGTTCTTCAGCTTCTCTTCCAGAAGTTCGACAGCCTTTCTGGTATTGCCATATACAGAAGTATATGCAATGAGGATACCGTCCGATTCGGGCGTATAACTGGACCAGGTCTGATAGAGAGACAGATAGTGCTCCAGATTCTGATCCAGCACCGGTCCATGGAGCGGGCAGATTTTCTGGATGTCCAGGCTGGCCGCCTTCTTCAGAAGATTCTGCACCTGCATGCCGTATTTACCGACAATTCCGATGTAATACCGGCGTGCTTCATCATCCCAGGGTTCTGATACATCCGCTGCGCCGAATTTGCCGAATCCGTCCGCAGAGAAAAGCACCTTGTCATATGCATCATAAGTGACCATGACTTCCGGCCAGTGTACCATTGGCGCCATGACAAAGGTCAGAACATGCTTTCCGAGTTCCAGCGTATCCCCTTCCTTTACAACGATCCGGCGATCGGCATAGTCGGAACCGAAGAAGTTTTTCATCATGTTGAAAGCCTTCTCGGTCGCTACGACAACCGTATCCGGATAAGCGGAAAGGAACGCGGAAATATTGGCGGAATGATCCGGCTCCATATGTTGTACAATCAGGTAATCCGGATGACTGGTTCCGAATTCCCGCTGGATATTATCAAGCCACTGATGCTTGAATCTGGCGTCCACCGTATCAAATACAGCGGTCTTGCTGTCCATAACCGCATAGGAGTTATAGGACATCCCGTTGGGAACTTTATACTGGCCTTCAAATAGATCAATGGAATGATCATGAACGCCAATGTAACGGATATCATTTGAAATTGTCATTGTAACCCTCCTCAGGTAAGTCATTCATGTTAACTATGGAGAAACGTCTGCATTCTCCCCAAATCCCTCTTCCAGAGTTCTGTTCTCCAGAAGCATGAGCTTTTCAGCAAGCAGACGGGAAAGAGAGCCGACAAAAACACATGCCGTAATCAGTTCCTCCGTTGTCTCAATGCCAAGGACAGACGGCTCTTCATGTTCCAGAATCGCGCCTGCGCCATTCCGAACCTGAGCGACGAAATACGCGGCCGCAGCCTGCTGTTTCGTCACAAAGGCTTCGTAGATAGCCCGGACCTGATCTTCATCAATATCCATGGGCATAAGACGGTGAATCAACGCAAGGCTCATTCCCTGTTTCATGGTACAGATCACGATCAGGTACGCGATGTGAACCCGATAGTACTTCTTTTTCACCGGGCCAGGCATTACCTTTGTACGTACATAGTTATTAATTGTAGCAGCCGTGATGAATTCCTCTTCCTTCAGTTCCGGCGGAAGATAATCCAGATACTGCTTCAGAAGCATAATTACCTGTTCCATATAAAGGCCAAGATCCGGAATCTGTTCCCAGCTGGGAAGGCGGTAATTGTTGATATACTTTTCCCAGCGCCGCAGCTTTGCCGCAACCAGACGGCTGTCATATGCCATCAGATAGATGCCTCCTCTCTCATTATATTGCATGACCAGGAACGGCAGATCCTGTTCTGCAATTGTCTCCTGTATCATGAACAATTCTACCATGGGATACCATAAAACGCAATCAGGATCTTCCCGCTTTCTCGCTTGACACTGTTTTCGTAATGTGCTAATCTAATATGCGCAATTAGATGATTTAATGCAGATTTCTGCAAAACCAAATTCATTAAATCCCGGTACATGAGGTGCAAACAAATGAGCGAATATGTCATTTTTACGGATTCAGCCTGTGACATTCTTCCAGATACCCTAAAAGAGTGGGGTGTCAGATTTGCGGAGCTGACTGTTCAGTTCAAGGGCTCCGAACAAACCTACCAAAACTATGAGCTGGATTATCATCAGTTCTATGAGAGAATGCGCAGCGGTGAAGTTGCTGTCACCAGCGCAGTCAATTCGGACTCCTTTGTCCACGCTTTCGAGCCTGCCCTGAAGGAAGGACTCGACATCTTTTATCTTGGATTCTCCACTGGCCTCAGCGCAACGTACCAGGCGGCATGCATTGCAGCGGATGAGCTTCGCAGTTCCTATCCGGATCGGAAAATTCTGACTGTTGACTCTCTTTCCGCATCCGCAGGATATGGCTTGCTCCTCTATTTTTGTGTGCAGAAAAAGCAGGCAGGATACTCCATTGAAGAAGTTGCAAAATATGCTGAGGACACGCGTCTGAAACTCTGTCATTGGTTTACAGTCGATGATCTTGTTTATCTCAAACGCGGCGGCCGTGTCAGTGCGGCAACGGCGCTCCTGGGTGGTATGCTTGGTATCAAGCCGGTCCTTCATGTAGATGATGAAGGTCATCTGATCAATATGAGCAAAGCCCGCGGCCGGAAGAATTCCATTCGAGCAATGGCAGACGCCTACGGCAAAACCAATCTTGGAGACAAAACCATCTTCATCTCACATGGCGACTGCCGAGAGGACGCGGAATACCTCGCAGAAATCCTGAAAGAGGAATACAACGCCAGTGTCAAACTGATCACCTATGTCGGTCCGGTAATCGGCGCGCACTCCGGTCCAGGTACACTTGCACTTTTCTTCCTGGGATCTGAACGATAATATCTAGCCACTCTACCAACGGGGATGCCGGAATACGGGATCCCCGTTTTTCTCTCTATCATTTCTCTGGAAAGTCGTCTGGACTCTTCCCTTCCGAATTGAGTTTTATATGTCAAATAGCGCATAGATAGTTGGATAACGGCAAAAATCCATTGACTATTCTGCGATTTTCGGTTATGCTGATTCTTGACAGTTTCTTAGCGCAATACATATGCATTCTATGCATTTGAAGGGATGGAAGCCAGGATGAGAATCGATCCTGCAGTACGTCAGATGACTTGGTACATCACGGTATTTGTGATTCTGCTGAGTGTTCTCATGGAACTTGTTTTTCTGCTTCTTCACAGATTGGATTATA
The DNA here is from genome assembly GCA_017516005.1 of Oscillospiraceae bacterium. GTDB lineage: Bacteria > Bacillota > Clostridia > Oscillospirales > Oscillospiraceae > SIG488. Next base: position 35,625 of record JAFWDU010000016.1, read on the forward strand.
CAGTTCTGCTTGGCAACCTCCTTGGTGCGGCTATTGCAATCGTAAATTTCTTTCTGATGGGACTTGCCGTTCAGAAGGCGGTCGACCAGGAAGAAAAAGAAGCAAGGAGCACAATCCGTGTTTCACAGACATTGCGGACCATGATGGTTTTTATCACGGCGGGCATCGGCGTTCTGCTCTCCTGTTTTCATGTCATTGCTGTGATACTTCCTCTTCTTTTCCCCCGCATTGCCATCGCATTCCGACCGTTATATGAGAAACTGCATTCCAACAAAGAAGGTTAACTGCTTCGATATGCATTGGAGGTGAATGCAAATGCAAACAGCAACCCGCCGCTTCCGGGCGGTGGATGCCCTGCTCATCATATTAATGCTTCTTCCCCTTCTATGCGGCATTGTCATTAAAATTCTGTTCGTCCCACCAGGTGAAGGAATGGATATTTCAGGTGCCGCAGTCTTCTTTACCATTCCGCTTCCAATCCAGAGCATGCCCATTACGGAATCCCAGGTGAACTCCTGGTTAGTTATGCTATTTGTAACTGGATTCTGTCTCTACATGACGCACGGTATCCGTGCCGGCGTGAAAACGCGCAGGCAGCATCTTGCAGAATGGATTGTGGAAAAAACAGACGGTCTGGTAAAAGACAACATGGGCGAATACTTCGCAGGATTCTCTCCCCTGATTGGTGCCGTCCTTGCTCTGTCAGCGTGTTCAAGCCTGCTGACACTGCTTGGTCTGTTCCCTCCAACGTCAGACCTTAACATCGTCGGGGGCTGGGCGCTACTGGTGTTCTGTCTGATCACTTATTACAAGATGAAATGCGGCCCTGTGCATTATCTGAAGAGCTTTGCCGAGCCGGTCGCGCTTCTGACACCTATGAATGTCATCAGCGAGATTGCGACTCCTGTTTCCATGGCTTTCCGTCATTTTGGAAACGTGCTCTCCGGCGTTGTCATCTCAACGATCCTGGGAGCTGCTCTTACTGGCCTGACCACCACGCTCCTTGGATGGCTTCCCGGATTCCTGGGTGACATTCCATTTCTGAAGGTCGGCATTCCAGCGGTTCTCTCCCTCTATTTTGACCTGTTCTCCGGCTGCCTTCAGGCATTCATTTTTGCAATGCTGACCATGCTCTATGTTGCCAGTGCGTTCCCAATGGAGGACTACTTCCAGCGCAGGGAACTAAAAAAGAAAACGCAAAAACAATCTACCAAATAAACATCGGAGGTTATTATTATGCTTGAACTTGCAATTGGTATTATTCTTGGTTGCTGCGCCCTGGGTGCTGGCGCTGCAATGATCGCCGGTATCGGCCCTGGCATCGGCGAAGGCAACGCTGTTGCGAAAGCCTGCGAAGCGATCGGACGTCAGCCGGAAAGCCGCGGTCAGGTCACAACGACTATGCTTATGGGCTGCGCAATTGCCGAAACAACCGGTCTTTATGCTCTGATCATTGCTCTGCTTCTGATCTTCCTTGCCCCCGGACGTTTTGTCAACATCCTTATGCGGACGCTCGGATAAGGAAGCGAGGGACTGATCGTGCAGAATTTGGAAATTATCTCCATCAATTTCTGGCAGATTTTTGTCTCCCTCCTCAATCTCGTTCTTCTCTTTCTCATTCTAAAGAAGCTCCTTTACAAGCCGGTCAGAAAAGCAATTCAGGAACGTGAGGACGCTCTGAATCAGCAGTATCAGGCAGCAAGCGATGCGGAAGCCCGAGCAAAAGCCCATGAGGCTGAATGGAATGAGACTCTTCAGAATGCCAACGCCAAAGCGGATGAAATCATAAAAGCCGCTCAGACAAATGCATCCAGACGCTCAGAAGAGATTGTCAATGATGCAAAAGGCCAGGCAAAGGGTATTCTCACGCAGGCACGAAACGAAATTGAGCTGGAACGCAAAAAATCCGAGGATGGAATCAAGCATGAGATTGTGGACATCTCTGCATTGATGGCGGAAAAACTTCTTGGACGCGAAATCAACCAGGAAGATCATCGTGCATGGATTGACTCCTTCATGCAGGAAATAGGTGAATCGGATGACCGAAACCAGTAGAGAATATGCAGAGGCTTTGTTTCTGCTGACTAAAGAAAGCGGAATGGAACAACAGGCTCTCAAGGATCTGCGGTTTGTCGAGGAACTGTTCAAAGCGAACCCCGACTACCAGCTTCTCTTGGTATCCCCTGCCATTCCCATGTCCGAACGTTCTCAAGCCCTGGAAAATGCGCTGTCTGGAGCAATTCTGGATCCCGTACTCTGTTTTCTGCGTCTGTTCTGTGAGAAAGGTCATATTTCGGAACTCTCCTCCTGCATTGAAATCTTCAATGATTTATGTGAGGAGTCACAGAAAACTACGACTGCCTATGTTACAAGCGTTGTTCCCCTGACAGACGAAGAGCAAGGAATTCTGAAAGCCAAACTTGAGGCAATGAGCGGACACCGTGTGCGGCTGGACTGCACGCTGGATCCATCCATTTTGGGTGGCGTTGTCGTCAACATGGACGGCAACGTACTCGACGGCAGCCTCAGGCGCCGTTTAACTGAGATGAAGGAAGTGATGGAGCGATGAGCACAAGACCGGAAGAAATCAGCAGTATCATCAAAGAACAGATAAGGAACTACCGTTCTCAGATTGAACTTACGGAGACCGGCACCGTTATTCTGGTCGGTGACGGAATTGCAAGAGTATATGGTCTTCGCAACTGCATGGCATCCGAGCTGCTCGCCTTTGAAGACGGCACTTATGGTATGGCACAGAATCTGGAAGAGGAAACGGTATCCGTTGCCCTTCTTTCAGATCAGAATGATATTCGTGAAGGAACTATGGTATGCCGCACCGGACGGGTTCTTTCCGTTCCTGTCGGCGATGCCCTGCTAGGCCGCGTTGTCAATGCACTTGGTGATCCGATTGACGGCCGCGGTCCGGTTGCATCTACAGAAGAACGGCCGATTGAAACTGAAGCCCCTGGAATCATTGAGCGTCAGAGCGTCAATGTTCCGCTTCAGACCGGCATTAAGGCCATTGACAGTATGATTCCCATCGGCCGCGGGCAGCGCGAACTGATCATCGGAGACCGGCAAACAGGCAAATCCGAGATCTGTATAGATACCATTATCAACCAGAAAAATACCGGTGTCATCTGCATCTATGTTGCCATCGGGCAGAAGAGCACAACCGTTGTCCAACTGGCAAACGAACTCGAGCGAAACGGAGCAATGTCCTACACGATTATTGTTTCCGCTTCTGCTGCTGAACCTGCCCCTCTGCAGTATATTGCTCCCTATTCAGGCTGTGCCATGGCGGAGCATTTCCGGGAACAGGGCAAAGATGTTCTGATTATTTACGACGATCTTTCCAAACATGCAGTTGCATACCGCGCACTTTCACTTCTGATACGCCGTCCGCCCGGACGTGAAGCATATCCCGGTGACGTTTTCTATCTCCACTCCCGTCTCCTTGAACGTGCAGCCTGTGTCGCACCGGAATACGGCGGTGGTTCCATCACGGCACTTCCCATCGTAGAAACCCAGGCTGGTGATGTTTCAGCATATATTCCTACCAATGTCATTTCCATCACTGACGGACAGATCTTCCTGGAAACCGAGCTGTTCCACTCCGGTGTTATGCCGGCCATCAACCCTGGCATCTCTGTCAGCCGTGTCGGCGGTTCTGCACAGCTTAAGGCAATGAAAACTGTCTCCGGTGAATTGAAACTGCTGTACTCCCAGTACCGCGAACTGCAGTCCTTTGCTCAGTTTGGCAGTGATCTGGATGCAGACACCAAATCGCGTCTTGCTCTGGGCGAACGCATTGTGGAAGTTCTGAAGCAGAATCGGAATGAGCCGATTCGTGTCGGCTGCCAGGTTGCGATCGTATATGCCGTTATTCACGGATTCCTCGATACGGTTCCCGTTAAGGAAGTCCATGATTTCGAGAAACGGCTTTATGATCGTCTGGAAACGGAGTATCCCACCTTGCTGGAACGTTTTGAACAGGGCTATTATGAAGATTCTGATGTGCAGATGCTGGAAGAAGCGCTGCAGAAGATGCTGAGGTAACGGGATATGGGAGCCGATACCAGAAGCCTTCGGAACCGGATCAAAAGCGTTAATTCCACCCTGCATCTGACAAAGGCAATGGGGCTCGTGGCATCTTCCAAAATGCGCCGTGCAACAGATGGCATGCTCAAGGGACGCAGTTATGCTGCTTCCGTACAGGAAATCATGTCTCTGCTGTGCGCAAGTCCGGATTGTGCTAAAAACGCATACCTTCTTCCTCGTGAAGGAAGCCGAACCCGTATCATTGTCATAGCCGGAGACCGCGGTCTTGCCGGCGGATATAACGCGAATATTTTCCGATCCGCAAGAGAGTATCCAGACGCGGAGTTCATTCCAATCGGCAAGCGTGCATGTGAACGGTTTCACGGTTCCATGCAGACTGTTGAACACTTTACATCCGCAGATGCCGCCGCACTTGCAAGAAAGCTTTGTGATGAGTATCTCGCCGGCGAATATGACCGTCTTGGGATTCTCTCCACTGTCTATGTTTCTCTTATGACCCAGCGCCCGTCCTTTACCTGGCTGCTTCCATTTACGCCGCAGAAGCCGGAACACCCCGCTGATGTTTTGTTTGAACCGGATTCCAATTCCATTCTTCAAACGGCAGTTCCGGAATACATCTCCGGCGTTCTAATGGCCTGTGTGCGGGAAAGCTATGCAAGTGAGATTGCCGCCAGACGTATGGCAATGGATTCTGCCGGAAAGAACGCACAGCAGATGATCGATGATCTTCAGCTTCAGTACAATCAGGCGCGGCAGGGTGCCATCACTCAGGAAATTACAGAAATCGTTGCCGGAAGCGGCAACGAATCGAGGTGACGCTACTTGGAACTCAATAAAGGTTTTGTCTTACAGGTTATGGGACCTGTTGTTGACGTTAAGTTTGAAAATGGAAGTCTTCCTCCCATTGACAACGCTCTGACTATTCCGATTGGAGACCGCACCCTGACGGTAGAAGTTTCTCAGCATATTGGAGACAATACTGTTCGCTGCATTGCTATGTCTACCACCGACGGCCTTGTTCGCGGAACGGAAGTCACCGATACAGGCATGCCGATTACGGTTCCTGTCGGACGAAACACACTCGGCCGAATCTTCAATGTTCTGGGCGAAACGGTAGATAATGGTCCTCCCCTGCCGGAAACCGAGCGATGGAACATACACCGCGCTGCACCGGAATATTCGGAACTTGCAACTTCCCGCGAAATACTGCAGACGGGCATCAAAGTCATTGATTTGATCTGTCCATATGCAAAGGGCGGCAAAATCGGCCTGTTCGGCGGTGCCGGTGTCGGTAAAACCGTTCTCATCATGGAACTGATCAACAACGTCGCAAAACAGCTCGGCGGTTTGTCTGTCTTTACCGGTGTAGGCGAACGGACGCGCGAAGGCAATGATCTCTACTACGAGATGATGCAGTCTGGTGTTCTCTCCAATACCGCACTCGTATATGGGCAGATGAATGAGCCGCCCGGAGCGAGAATGCGTGTCGGCCTGTCCGGTCTTACCATGGCGGAGTATTTCCGCGACCAGGAAGGTCAGGATGTGCTTCTGTTCATTGATAACATTTTCCGTTTCACGCAGGCAGGCAGTGAGGTCTCTGCTCTGCTGGGCCGTATGCCTTCGGCTGTCGGTTATCAGCCTACTCTTGCCAATGAAATGGGTGCGCTTCAGGAACGTATCACCTCCACTAAGCGGGGCTCCATCACTTCCGTCCAGGCGGTTTATGTTCCGGCTGATGACCTGACAGACCCGGCGCCTTCAACAACATTTGCCCATCTGGATGCGACAACGGTTCTTTCCAGATCAATTGCTTCTCAGGGTCTGTATCCTGCTGTGGATCCCTTGGAATCCACAAGCCGTATTCTTGAACCTGAAATTGTCGGCGAAGAGCACTATCAGGTAGCAAAGGAAGTACAGCGAATTCTTCAGCGCTACAACGAGCTGATGGATATTATTGCAATTATGGGTATGGATGAGCTATCTGACGAAGACAAACTGCTTGTTCAGCGTGCCAGAAAGATTCAGCGCTTCCTTTCTCAGCCCTTTGATGTCTCTGAAAAATTCACCGGCATTAAAGGAATCTATGTCCCGCTTCACGAGACAATCCGCGGCTTCAAGGAAATCTGTGAAGGCATGCACGATGATCTGCCTGAATCTGCTTTCTTCTATGTTGGTACCATTGATGAAGCGGTGGAAAAGGCAAGAAAGGCAAAGCAATGAACACCTATTCTTTCCGGATTTCAACCCCTGACGGTATGCTCTTTGATGGAAGCGTTGCAGAGATTCTTCTGCGCGGAAGCGATGGCGACCTTGCTGTTCTTGCAGGTCATATTCCGTTTGCGACCGCTGTGATGCCTGGTGATATCAAGATCACCCTGGAAGATGAGTCTATCCGGATCGGGCATACGGAAGGTGGCCTGCTTTCCGTTGGGAAAGATATGGTCACGCTTCTGTCCAGCAGCTTCCAATGGTCTGATCATTCAGATAAAAACGAAATCTGAACACAGCGTAGAATAGTAAAAACCGGGAGACTTACCGTCTCCCGGTTTTTGCATTTTCCGGAATACCGGAAACGACACAATTCGTTTTTATTACATCTGACTGCGATAAAGCGCAGTGATCTCGGCAACGCTGGTATCTCTCGGATTGCCCGGGCAGCAGGCATCTGCGAAGGCGCTTTCCGAAAGGAATGCAACATCCTCTTCCTTCAGGATTCCCTTCAGATTTGCAGGAATACCTACATCCTCTGAGAGCTTTCTGACAGCCGCGATAGTCGCATCGGCGGCCTGATCCTGCGTCATCTGGTCAATGCCGGCAACACCCATTGCCTTGCCCACTGCGCGATAACGTTCACCTGCGACCGGTTTGTTGTAGTCCAGACCGACAGGAAGGAGAATTGTGCAGGCAACGCCGTGCGGTGTGTCATACAGCGCACTCAGGCCATGTGCCATCGCGTGCACAATTCCGAGGCCGACATTGGAAAATCCCATGCCAGCGATATACTGGCCAAGTGCCATGCCTTCTCTTCCGTTAGGATCATTATTGACTGCACTGCGAAGATTTTCGGAAATCAGGCGGATTGCCTCCAAGTGGAACATATCTGAGATAGCACAGTGTCCTTTTGTAATGTAACCTTCAATGGCATGTGTAAGTGCATCCATTCCAGTTGCAGCAGTCAGGCTCTTCGGCATAGTCGACATCATGTCAGGATCCACAACAGCAACTTCAGGAATATCGTTGACGTCCACGCAGACAAATTTCCGCTTCTTCTCCACATCGGTGATTACGTAGTTGATCGTCACTTCCGCAGCCGTTCCGGCTGTTGTGGGAACCGCAATGGTAAAGACCGCATGCTTTGTTGTCGGTGCAACGCCTTCCAGAGAACGGACGTCTGCAAACTCTGGGTTGTTGATAATAATGCCGATTGCCTTTGCAGTATCCATTGCAGAACCGCCTCCGATTGCCACAATGGAGTCGGCCTCTGCCGCCTGAAATGCCGCAACGCCCTTCTGAACATTTTCAATGGTCGGGTTTGCTTTGATTTCACTGTAGATCTCATAAGCATATCCTGCTGCATCCAAAAGATCCGTCACCTTTTTGGAAACGCCAAATCTGACGAGATCGGGATCGGTCGCGACAAGTACTTTTTTGCATCCGTGCGCTTTCAGTTCTGGTACAATGTTCTCAATTGCACCGTGGCCATGATAGGATACAGGATTTAAAACGATTCGATTTGCCATGGGGAAGCCTCCTTATTTCAATTGCTATGCATATTGTAGCACATGAATTGATGATTTCAAGTTTTCCTCTACGGCTATTTCCGTTTTCTACTGGTCGTTTTTTTCCTTATTGGGTTTTTGATTCGTTCGGCTTGAACCTGGTCCGCACAAATTGAGTGCACAATCGGCTTCCAACCGTCATTATAGAACAGACTGATAATGGCAATCGGCAAATATGTCAGCATAAACAGCGGGAACGTTAGGAGAGATCGGATCTTGCCAGTCACTGAGCACACTATACGGTTCCATTCCGTAGCCATTGTGACTGCACCAATTCCGAAAAGCAGAAGATAGGTATTTAAGAATGTTTCGCACACAGAATGCGCAAAGTAACGGATACTCTCCCCTGCTGCAACAGACCAGATCAGAAACGCGAGATTCAGGCAAAGCGACAATGTCGAAAGCAGGAAGGCCGGCATGATGCTCATTGTCAGATCATAACAGGAAAACCGTCCGTGAAACATTCCTCGTATCAGTTTTCCTCCATAGGAACGGAAGACCTGCAGATAACCCCTGCACCATCTGAGCCGTTGACGGCAGCTTTGCGCAAAAGTGATCGGCTGTTCATCAAAGAGTTCCGCGTCCGGACAGAAACCAATTGTTTGTCCTCTTAGTACCTGATCCACGGAAAACTCAATATCTTCCGTAAGTAAATGATACGGCCATGGTCCAATTTTCTTCGCCACCTGATTGCTGAACAGAAATCCTGTGCCAGAGACAGCGCAGCTGGAACCGAGCAGGGACCTGGCATGGTTCAGATATCGGCTCTCACGCAGGAACCAGAGCGAATATCCCGCGCTGATCCAGCTTGAACCATAATTCTTGGTATTTCGGAAGCTTGTAACGATTTCGTATCCCTGTGAGAAGGTACGGTTCATATTCTCCACAAAGGTTTCTGAAAGGATATTATCTGCATCAAACACGAAATAGCCGTCAAAAACATCCGGGTAATCTTTTTGAATTCGGGTCATCAGTTCCTGAAGCGCGTACCCCTTCCCGATTCGATTGGAATCTGCTCTTCGGTAAACAATTGCCCCAGCCTGATCCGCTACCCTCGCTGTTCCATCCGTACAATTGTCTGCAATGACAAAGGTATGCAGATATTCAGCCGGATAAGTCTGCTTCTGAATGCTGCGGATCAGATCACTGATCACGGCTTCCTCATTGCGAGCGCAGATCAATACAGCATACCGGTGAATCACTGCAGGCTTTTCCGGTCTGCTCTTTCCTCTGAGCATCCACACGATCGGAATATACGCAAATTGATAGCAGTAGCAGAGTGTAAATAGCAGTCCAATGCAGAAATTCAAAATCTGAAATGTTTTCATCTGATCGCCTCCCAAGGAAGATCCCGTTATGAAAACATCCTACAGATAATCCGATTAAGTTAAAAGTGATCTGAAGATTAACTTCAGATGAAGCATCCCGTTTCCGATTCCTTTATGCTTCTTCTGGCAGACCGTAAGTGACTAGAGGCATCATTAGCACGGCCTTGAACAGGTCCCCGTCGATGGTCAGATTCAATGTACCTCCCTGCAGTTCCGCCATGCTTCGGGCAATGGAGAGTCCCAGACCGTTCCCGTCCGTATTCCTGGAACGGTCTCCCCGTACAAAGCGCTCCATCAGTTCTTCTTCCGAGATATCCAGTGCCTCTCTTGATGTATTTTTAAAACTGAATACGGCATTCCCGTTCTGTTTTTCCAGCGTCAGAAACACTCTTGTTCCCGGCATCGCATACTTGCAGATATTATTCATGAGATTATCAAAAATACGCCACATCCGCCTGCCGTCCGCCATGATAAACAATGATTCATCGCTCTGTTTTGTGATCAGCCTCAAATTCGCATGTTCGAGCTTCTCTTCGTACTCTCCAGCCGCCTGAGTCAAAAAGACCGCTGCATCGCATGGAACGCAATTCACTTCCAGATTTCCTGTGGATGCTTTCGAGGCTTCCACCAGATCTTCAATCAGACGCTTCAGCCTGTCGGACTGCCGGACCAAAACCTCTGTGTATTCCCTGATTTTCGGATTCTCGCAGGGTTCCTCACCAATCAGGGAAGCATAATTGATGATGGAAGTCAGGGGAGTTTTGATATCATGGGACACATTCGTAATCAGCTCTGTCTTCATGCGTTCGGATCTAAGTCTTTCCTCCACCGCAATTGACATACCAGCAGCTACGGAATTCAGATTCTCTGCATGTTTTCTGAAATCCCACAGCATTCCGGCCGGGTTCGTCTGATAGCTCAGATTTCCAGAAGCAAGCTCTTCACCTGCTTTGCCCAGCTTCCGCAGGCACAGGCAGAGCCAAATAAAGCACGGGATCAGAATCACATGCTCGATCACCCAGAAGAAGGAATAGATATATGAATATGGATACTGGCCGAATAACAGGATGAATTCTGTAACAGTTATTCCAACAATTAAAAGAACTGAGCGCCAGATTGTTGGGATGCTTCGGATCAGGGCAGCAAACCCTTTTGCAGCATTTTTCGAAATGCTCCAGATCCATTTCATGAATTTCCAAAGCTGACACAAAACCATGTATACTGCTGATTTTCTGAAAAGAGTCTTCTGTTTGATTCTGGCTGCTGCAGATATGCATAAGCCCAATGCACCTACAAATGCTCCAAGGAAATATACAGCAAGAGACCCGACAAAAGCCACACTGCCCCGATATTGCATTTCCTCTAAAGCAAACACACCTGCCAGCAGTGCTGCAACATAGAAAAAGAGAAGAATATCAATCGGAACTCCATTGAGAGGTCCGGGGATCAGTTCTTCCGTCGTATTTCTTCTTCCGCTTGTGCGCATAAGTCCGATAAAAGCAGATACGGATAAAGCAAAAAAAAGAAATGCCAGAAAATAAACAGAATAACGGAAACGAAAGCCTGTTTTTACCGTCCTGTCAATCAGGCGGTACAGATCTCTTTCCGGGAATCCAGAAACAAAAGCATAGCGAATCTGATAGCAGTGACCAGGAACACTCTCTTTTGGCTTTTGATACAGAACATTTTTATATGTATACCCGTCAATTATTTCCTCTGCAACATAGAAATCATTCGGGAAAACCTCCATCCCCTCTTCTGACCGCAGATAGTCTTCTGAAGACGCCAGTACATTCCCATCCATATCCCAGACGATCATTCTCAGATTTGTCCCATTTGAGGGCAGATAATAGATCTCTTCTGCATCTGAGCCACAATAGTTCTCAACGTCACGAATAATATCATCCGTCTGACTGGAAAGAACCTCTCTCATGGTTTTTTGAAAAACCTGATCTTTGGAATGTGTGTAAAAACCGGATTCGACGAATAAGAATGCAGAAATAATACATACAGCGCATAGCAGGAAAGAACCAACACAAATAAAGAAAAGAGTACACTTTCCTCCGAGAGATCTCCAGAACCGCTTCATTTCTCCCGCTCCTTTACAATCTGATATCCCTGTCCGAACACAACCTTGATATAGCGTGGATCACTTGGATTGATCTCCACTTTCTCACGTAGATGTCGGATATGCACAGCGACCGTATTATCCGTACCAAACGGGCGTTCTTTCCACACAAGGCTGTAAATTTCTTTTGGAGAGAACACCTTGCCAGGGTTCGAGAGGAGCAGTTTGAGAATCTCATACTCCTTAGGAGTTAGTGCGACCGCATCTCCATCAACTGTCACGGATTTTGTCCGATCATCCAATTCGATTCCTCCGACGCTGAAGATATCCTGTCCGCTGATGGAACCTCCACCAAGTTTCAGATATCTTCGAAGCTGACTTCTGACTCTGGCAGTCACCTCAAGCGGGCTGAATGGCTTCGTGATATAATCGTCCGCCCCGAGATTCAGTCCGAGAATTTTATCCGTATCCTCACTTTTCGCTGTGAGCAAAATCACAGGAACATTGCTCCGCTTCCGGATCTCTGAGAGAGCGGTCAGGCCGTCCATCTCTGGCATCATAATGTCAAGGAGAACAAGATGAAGTTCCTCTTTCTCAATCAGGTCCAAAGCTTTTTTCCCCGTATCTGCTTCAAAAATGGTATAATCCGAATCTGAAAGGTATATTTTCAATGCATTTACAATGTCTTTTTCATCATCGCATATCAGTATATTCGCCATTAAACATCACACTCCGATCAATATTGTATCTCTAAAGACCATGAAATGAAACTATGGAAGAGATTAAAATCTCATGAAGGCAGTTATCTATCACCTGCCAGAAGGATTGATTCAGTTCCATTTGTAAATCTGAGATGGACACCAATCTTGCTTTCCATTCCAATCATCAATTATTCTCTCACTTTGATCAAGCCTCTTGAATCAGCAAGTTAACATTATATGATGAATGATTGACAGCAACTGGAGAATCGTTTAGAATAATTGATGCTGATTGCCCTTGTAGCATAGTGAATCACACAACTGCCTTCTATGTAGAAGCTTCCCTGTCGTATGATTGTGATAATCTTTATTTTGGGAGTTCGAGCTGAGAACTGCATGTATGAATAGCAGGTTCTCCGCATCGCCAAAATGTCGTCAGGGAAGAATGTGCCCAAAAACAGAGGGATTGGCGAAAATATATTTTTCTGGATTCAATACTCCTGTCCCACGCTGGTAGCTCCCGAAGGTCAAATAGCCTGGGAAATAAGCCGATAAAAATTGAAATATGTCTCCGTAGCTCAGCTGGATAGAGCGGTCGCCTCCTAAGCGACAGGCCGGAGGTTCGAATCCTCTCGGAGACGCCAGTGAATCGAGGAATTCCATTCGCAAAGTGTTTCGATTTTGCAGAATGGAATTCCTTTTTTTCTTTTGGTACTGTAATCCATTTGTTTGTAAACATCCATCTATTACGACAGGCTGACGTCTGAATCACATTTGTTTGATACACGGAAGTGTCTTTACCAGATATTTTTCCCTGAGTGCTTCTATGTAAAATTATGTGTGTCAGTAAATCTGGCTACTACCGGTGGAGAGGACGGAGAGGGAAACCGAATCGTTACGAGCAGAACAGGCAGCTGCTTACAGAATTATTGACAGAGCAGCACAAGAAGCATCCATCACATGGCTACCATATGCTTGCAAAAGCAGTGTTTGAGGCTACTGGATGGGTATTTTCTCACAATTTGGCGCACAAATGTTGCAAGCAGGCTGGTATCCGCTCCAAGGCAAGGAAGTACACCTATAAGAAACCAGGAGAAGAACATATAGAGTTTCCGAATGAAGTCAACGGAAACTGGAATGCAACTCGTCCTGCTGAAATCGTCGTTTCCGACATGACGATTTTCAAGAACAACGGACGAAACTGGGAATGGACCCTCCTTGTAGATACATTCAATAACGAGATCCTTGCGCACCAGGCCACACCGATACAAGGCAGTACAAAACCATATTATCATTGTCTGGAGCAGCTGAAGCTGCTTGCAGGAAAGAAAAATGAGGAGCAAACACCCCAGATAGTCTTGCACACCGACCAGGGTTCCGTCTACTCCTTACAAGCCTTCCGACAGGCTCATGAACATTATAACATACTTCGGTCTATGTCGCGAGTAGGAACTCCAACAGATAATGCAATAATTGAAGCAATCAACGGCTGGATAAAGGAAGAATTGTTCCTCGACTTCGGCCTGGCAACCGCTGTAGATGTTCCAAAGCTGCTTGACAAGTATGTTCATTACTATAATCACGAGCGACCTGCGGCCGCTTTGGGCTATAAAAGCCCAGTTCAGTACAAGACCGAACTGGGCTTTTAATACTATGGTGTTTTTGGGTGTCTACTTTTCCTTGACAGATGCA
>JAFWDU010000017.1 GCA_017516005.1 Oscillospiraceae bacterium
ATCTTGTGTTATTCTATTCATGGCGAATGGTGTGACCCCTTCCTGTTTCGGTTTTGTCTGGACAACTCAACCATAACACGGGTCGCTCCCATTCGCTATTCTTTTTTCTCCCTCTTGTCACACATCATTGTACAACCTACAGTTAGTTTCTCCCGGCATATTATGAGTTACATTGGTAATTCATTCACACGCTCTGTCATATATCTTGACAACGGGGGCACTTCCTATCCATACGCCATAAGAGGCGTCCTCTCGTATCTAAAACATAGTTGTCGTTTTTGTATACCAATGGTAAAATCGTTATAGAATAAGAACAAGGAGGGAGCTTATGCATTATTCTGTTGAAGAAATCAAAACGATTGTATCGAGCCTAGCGCAGCAATATGGCGCAGACAGGATTTATCTGTTTGGCTCCTACGCTCGGGGCGATGCAAACGCCAACAGCGATATTGATCTTCGGATTGACAAGGGTTCGATTCGCGGTTTGCAGCTTGGCGGCCTTGCTGCCGACCTGGAAGACGCGCTCGGCCTTCCGGTTGACCTGATTCCGACAGGTAGCCTGGATGTAAGCTTTCTGAAATCTATTGCTGCAGATGAGGTGTTGCTTTATGAAGCCTCTTGACCGAAATATCAGCATTCTTGAGCATATTGTCAATTATGAAACAAGGAAAGAAAAGCTATACCAGTATCCCTTATTATGATATTACGCAACTCAATAACAAGTACAGCTGAGAAATGGAATATTACATGAAACTTCGCATATTTTCTATCGGAATAATCCTTTTGCTTTATATTGCAGGATGTACAAAGACAACAATGTATACAAAACTACCAGATGAAACAATCGGTATGCTTCGGTTAAAATACCCATGTAATGATAATATGGGCAACATCGACAGAATTTCTAAAATTGAGCATTTTTCTGATCTAAAAGATTACGAAGAACTCTTTGATGCAGTTATAGTTGTCACGTTAACAGGAGAGTATTTCACTGGAACAACGCAAGAAATAGAACCATTCGAAGGTGAACAGACATCAACTACGCCAGTTGGGCCAACATCTTTTACGCCACTTTACCATTCGGCGATAGTCGATGAGGTAATTTGGAACCGAGAGGGTTATTTGCCAGAAGAAGAAATAGTCTTAGGATTTAGTTCAACTCTGGCTGCGGAAATGCTCGATTACAAGAACTGCTTTCTTGGAGGACAAACATATGTTCTCTTTGTAAACCATGTGGACAAGGAGAATATAGGAAGAATCTATTCTTTAAATAAAATAACTGCATATTATGTGTCCGATGAGGGTGTTGTGCTTTCTGTTACTAGTGAACCAGGCATTAATGAATTAACAGGAGTGCAGCTTGGTGACCTAAAGGATGCGGTTACGAAAGTATTTAAGAATTAGTGTGAAAACATGGGTCATTGTTTGATGCCAGCTTGTGCTCCCATTTTCTAGAGTTGCAAAACTATATTCCAAATTGGCCTGTATTACGCTGAAAAAGGCAAAGACACGCTAAACGATAAGCTAAAGCACATAATTGCAGAGGAAGTCTGCAAAATGGGTAGAAAAGCATCTTGGAAAAATCCAAGGTGCTTTTTTTTGCTCTAACACATAAAGCGCCAAACTTATAACAGCGAGTAAACCAGCACATGAAGGAGGGACCCAATACAAAGGATGCTGACCTTATCCGACACTGAATGCATATCTTTTTGAACTGAAAACAAATTACATTGTCCTGTCACTGCTGTTGGCGTCGGGAGTACATAACCTCTTAAAGTGTGTACAAACAGTTGGACTTTCTCATGCTGATCATCAAGCTAACACAAGCAGCAACGGATATTTTTTCGATCTGTCGTTTTTTGTATTAATATATCTTGACAAAGGGCACGATCCTCACCGAATGCGGGCAGATGCTGCTGAAACATGGCTACCGGATCCGGGTCTTCAACACCGTCAACTTCAAAAAAAGCATGCACTACAATCCCTTCGCGTATCTGCGTTCGGAGAAGGACATTCTGAAGCTCGTCCACACCCTGATCGCCAATACCAAGGGTGAGGGCAAATCCGGCGATGATTTCTGGGTCAAGGCGGAGACGCTGCTCTACTGCGCCATCATTGGATACATGTGGTATGAACTGCCGCCCAAAGATCAGAACTTCTCGGTACTCCTCGCCTTCCTCAACGCCATGGAGGTCCGGGAGGAGGATCCAGACTGGAAGAACAACGTGGATCTTCTTTTCGACGAGCTGGAACAGAAGAAGCCGGACCATTTCGCCGTGCGGCAGTACCGGAAGTACAAGCTGGCGACCGGCAAAACCGTCCGGAGCATCAATATCTCCTGCGCCGCGCGGCTCGCGCCCTTTGACATTCAGGAACTTCTGGACATCACGGAATACGACGAACTGGAACTGGACGCACTGGGCGGAAAGTCTCCTTCCGACCGGAGCAGGAGCGCCCTGTTTCTCATTATGAGCGACACGGACAGCACCTTCAACTTCCTCATCGCCATGATCTATTCCCAGCTGTTCAATCTGCTCTGTGAGCGTGCGGACGATGAATTCGGCGGCCGGCTTCCCGTTCATGTGCGCTGTCTCATCGACGAGGCCGCGAATATCGGACAGATCCCGAATCTGGAGAAGCTTATGGCGACGCTGCGGAGCCGGGAGATCTCGGTCTGCCTGGTGCTCCAGGCGAGGAGTCAGCTGAAGGCAGTCTACAAGGAAAACGCGGACACCATCATGGGCAACTGCGATTCCGCGCTCTTCCTGGGCGGCACGGAGAGCACCACGCTGAAAGAGCTCTCCCAAATGCTGGGGAAGGAAACCATCGACAGCTTCCACACCGGTGAAAGCCGCGGCCGGGATATCTCCCACAGTCTGAACTATCAGAAACTCGGCCGGGATCTGGCTTCTCCGGACGAGCTCTCCGTCCTGGACGGAGGAAAGTGCATTCTCCAGCTGCGTGGCGTCCGCCCGTTTCTCTCAGGAAAATACGACATTACAAAGCACCCCTGCTATTCCCTGCTCTCCGATGCGGATCCCGCGAACCGCTTCGACATTTCCGCATTTCTGGACCGGCGCTACCGGCCGTCACCTGGAGAGGAGGCGGACGTCTATGATATTACGCCTCTGCAGGGACAGATCTGAGCCAGGCAGAAAGTTAACATAACATTATTCTTCCATCTATTCCCTCGCTACGCGCCGGAAAAAAAGGCTCTGCGCACGACAGCGCAAAGCCCTTCTCATTCCGGCTATCGCCGGTATTCAAAATGCAGGATGTCGTATGACTTATCACCGACGCTGATGCCGTCTCTTTCCATGCGGACGAACTGCATTCCAGCCTTCTCAAGCACTCTTCGGGATGCGGCATTCTCCGCTGCGCACCAGGCGGTCACGCAGGAGATGCCCTCGTTTTCCGTCAGATACTTCAGTACCCTGCTGAGCGCTTCCGTCGCAAGTCCCCGTCCCTGCCAGCCTCTGATCACACTGTAGCCGACCTCAATCTGATCGTTCTGATAGTCGTAGGCTCCGATCGTCCCCACAACCACGCCTTCGATATCCATGATCCAGGAATAGGCATGCTCATCAGAATAACTGTCCATGAACTGGCGCACCGTATCCCGCGCCATCTCCAGAGTCGCATAGGGGTTCCAGCCCGAATACCGAACCATCTCCGGGTCCGACCCCAGATCTCGGTACAGCGGCTCGGCGTCTTCCATTCGATACCTGCGCAGAATCAGCTGCCGCGTCCACAATTCCGCCGTACCGTGCACGACAGTCTCCTCAATGGATGCAATCTGCGAAGCGTAAATGAGGAAGTCTTCAACAAACAGACCTTCCTCCGCTCCGCCCCACTCGCTTCTCAGATAATCTTCATCCTGGTATCGCGCAAGGCCGGTGATCGTGTCCCCGTATACAGTCTTTATGCACACGTACTTCTGATCAAATTCTGACAGCTGCATTCTTTCCTCCATGATCCCGAATTTATGTTCCGCTGTATCTGTCCTCTCCCGTAATTCCCGGGCTGCACCATCCGAAAGAAAGGATTCGATCCGCCGGACCGGCTCTTTCAGTAGCCGAGGAATTGTTTCAGATCATCATTCTGAAGAAGATCCTCTTTGAAGATTCCAAAAGATACGCCGGGAACAATCTTCAGATAGCGATCCAGAAATGCTTCGTAGGTATCCGCTTCAAAGCAGTCCGGCGTAATAAAGAACGCTCTGCTGCCGCCCGTAACCCGGTCTCCGGCCTGTACAAATACCTTGTAGTCTCCCGTCTTCAGCTTTTCAAACTCATATCTCTCCAGGTTCCATCCATGAACTTCCACATGTCCGAACGGAACAGCGTATACTGCCACAGCCGGATTTGCCTGAAGTGCCGCGCTCTGATAGTCGTACTCGACACTTTCGATGAATTGCTCCGCGGAGCTGCAGTCGCACAAGGTAAAATCCTTTTCCTTTTTGAAGAATCTGACAAATTCCCAGTCCCCGTCCACCTGTCTGATGTCATAGCGCCAGGTTTTCTCCAGCATGCCTTTCTCGAGCCACCGGTAATCCTTCCTGACGTTTTCGTATGCCATATCCAGGTATACCGCGATATCCAGGCCGTATTTGAATTTCTCTCCCGGATTCGAGTCCTTTACCGCTTCCCTCGCGTACTCGCAGAGGAAATCGATAAACTCGTCCGCGTCAGTTCCGTCCTTCCATTCGCTGACGAAGCTCCGGCCTTTATAGATCGTGGTGGTCTGGCCGAAGACGTACTGTCCGTGACACGGCACGATCTCCCACGGCGTCCGCTTTTTCATCTGCGCCACGCTTGCCCAGGGATATTCCCCGCGCAGCTTCTGGCAGGCCATCTCATAGTACACGTCGATATCAAGGCCGTATTTGAATTTTACGGGATCGACCGAAGGATTCCTGTTCAGTTCCTCCTCGTGTTTCCGCTCCCGTTCCTGCTCTTCTTCCGCCTCAAAAATATCGTCGGGGCTCAGTGCGGTCCACGCCCAGACTTTGTCCATATCGTAGCTGGCCAGCGCAGGCGCGTAAATAAACAGCCCCTCGTCATCCTCCAGCTGATCCCACCTTCCGCCGGCCATTCCTCCGTCCGTTAAAAGAAGCAGGCAGTACTGTTCGCTCTTGGGAAAGTCTCCGTCCTTCAGTGATTTGAAATTCTCGAAAAGAGCCGTGTACGCGTCTTCCTTTTCAGGGCCCAGATTGATGTAATTGATTTCCGCATCCTCCAGGCAGTTTGATAGATCATACCGTACCAGCGAATGCCATCTCAGCACTTCGCCGGAGCCGACCGTATCCGCCGTTCCGCGGATGAATTCTCCGGAGACGGAGCTCTTATCTTTATAATCGTCCGGCATCCATCTGCCAGCGGTAAAGCGGCCGTCCTTCAGCTCAAGCAGGCAGAACTCGTCATATTCCGGCATGTTCCCGCCGCCGATCTCGTGAAATTCATTAAAAGAAAGCCGGAGCTCCCTGTAATTGCATGTAAACATCGCTTCTTTTCCCCCTGCACCGCAAATCCGTTTTTTCAGCCGCCCAGCATGGCGATCGCTTCCTCAAATGTGACTGCGTCGGCAAGTTCTTCCCAGACGTCCTCGTTGTAATACCGGACCGTCGTTTCGGCTGTCATGTAGTCATTGTCAAAAGTGGAGTTGGTTCCTTCCGGAATGATGACCGCAAAGCCTCTTTCAAACGCGGATTTCACGGTACAGTCAATGCAGTAGTTCGTCTGAAGGCCGATGATCATCAGGCGCTTGTCATCCTGTCGCTCCATGTATTCCCGGAACGTCCCGTTTCCGAAGCAGCTGTTGATTGTCTTGGCAAAAACCTTTTCTCCCTCTTTCGGCGCCAGGGCATCGATGATCTCAAAAGCCTCGTCGCCGTCTGACATGCCGCTGTCCTGGCCTGCATCGTGCTGGAAAAAGATCACTTCCACGCCGCTCTTTCTGGCGGCATCCACCAGCCGAAGCGTTCTGTCCACAAACGTATCATACGCATACAGGTCCCGGTCAACCAGGCCTTTCTGCATGTCAATCACCAGAAGAATCATCCTGTTTCCTCCTTCATATCCTTCCATCTGCCGGCGACCCCGGTCCCGAAACGGATCTTCCGGTCTTTACCCCTGCCCGTCCATTCCTTCCAGAAATCTGAGCGTCGCCAGATAGCAGTTTTCCAGTCCTGATCGATTCAGATTGTCGCAGGAATCCCTGCGCGTGTGGTAGTAGTCCTCCAGCTTATGGCTGAGGCCGGTAATACCAACGGAACGGAATCCGCCCTGCGTAAAAGCCGCGCTGTCCGTTCCGCCGCCCATTAGAGGTACTTTCCCTTTCATGCAGGGAACGCTCAACTCTTCCGCCGAGCGCAGGAACCGTGTGCAGAGTTCCGGATCTGACGAGACGGTGCCGTTGAGATCCTTCGCGTTTACCATGAGCTTCCGCGGGTCGTGTATGGTGTCGAAGCAGACGATGTATGTGGGCACATCCCGATACTCGCTTCCATGTGCTCTGCACCAGGCTTTTGCGCCGCGCAGGCCTGCCTCCTCCGAGCCGGTAAGAATGACGCCCAGTTCCGTGTTCTCCAGACGCACGCCGAGGCGTTCCATCTCACGCAGAACCGTAACGCCCATAAGGCAGCCGGTCAGATTGTCATTGGCGCCGTCGACTGTCCGCTTCGGATTGCAGGTGCAGCCGACAAGAAGGAAAAACGGTACAAACAGGAGACCCCAGCGTCCGGCGGCGTGCAGCCATGCGCCGGCGCCGCAGAGGCTGCAGATCCCCAGAGCAAGATAATACAGCACGCCGATGAACGCCATCACGCCGGGAATCTCGAACACGATGCCGCCGAAATAATAGTTGAGCGGGAATTCCCACGCGGCGTCGAGATGCCCGTTCAGGAAGATCCGCCGCTTCACTTCCCCCGCACAGGACCGGATCGCCGTTACATTCACGCTCTCTTTTTCCGGAAACAGGAAATCTATGATCTGCCTGTAGCGCACGAACTGAAAGAGAAACAGTCCAAGCGCCGCCGCGCCGAAGACAATGCTGAGCCAGGGCAGGAAAAGGAAGGAAATCGCGCAGAGCGTGTCAAACGCCGCGGAGAACCAGAAATAGCCGTAGAACGCGGCTGGGTGCTCCCGAAAGGTCTCGATCTTCACATCGGCGCAGCCGCATTCGTTTTTCAGAACGCCCGCCAGGTATTCCCCGGCTTCCCGCTCCCCTTCACTTCCCGGCGGCCTTTTTTTCATGCCGCGGCAGATCTGCGTGATCTGGCGGATCATATCAGAGACAGCCTGCGCGCTGTCCCGTGCAAGAATGGAAAGCTTACTCACTGCCGTATCCTCATCCATCACGTCCGGCGGCCATGCCGCCGATCCATCCGTTCCGTATCTCCGTACCGGATTCATTATAACCGATTCCCGGGAAAAAGCATAGGGATGTAAATCGCCCCGGGAAACATTTTCATGGTCCCTCTGAAAGGGAAAAACGGCTCTGCGCATATATGCACAAAGCCACTTTCCTTCCGCTCCGTCTCTTTCGCGGAGACAGCGCATTTTCAATTCTCTCCCAGGTACAGGGATCCGTCCATGCCGCTCACATTCACCGTATAGAAGTGGGGTCTGCCGTCGGTATCCACAAAGGTAATTCCGTTGTTGGGGATCGTACCCAGGAACTCCATGCTGACCACCAGCGCCTCGTCCGGCGTCAGTTCCGGAAGAACGCAGCGGGTGGAGGAATTGTACTGAATGCTTCCCTCTTCGGTCATATCCACATATTCCAGGGCAAGCACGGTGAATTCGTACACGGGCCGATCTGTCTGGAACGCGACACGCATGCTGTACTCTCCGCCGTCCTTGAGCATCTCTTTGTAGCCCACGGTCAGCTCCTCCGGCAGGCACACGGTGATCTGCGCCGGCTCCGGCGGATCCGGAACAAAAAGCTCAGCGCCGCCGCCCACCTGGAAGGTCAGCGTTCCGGGATGATTTTCGTCCAGATAAACGCTGGTGTCATTCATCCGCTCATGGTTGTCCATGTAGAACTCATAGCGGGGCATGGTGGCCCAAGGTTCCTCGGGATCCTCGGTATAGACCAGATTGCCGTAGGTGAGAACACCCCGCTGGTAGAGCACAAAGATGCCCTCCTCGTAGATCTCCAGGGTGGCACCGCCGCTCTCTGCGTACCAGGTGCCCAGAATCGGGGTGAAGTCCTGGACGTACTCATGATGCTCCTCTTTGGTCGGAGCCGTCTCCTCCGGCTCATGCGGGTCCTCGTCAGGCGTCTCTTCCTTCTCCGGCTCGTTCTCAACCTGCCAGGACGCTTCCTTCTCCGGCTCCGTATTTTCCGGCGCCGCATCCGCTGGCTCCGTCACCTTTCCGGGATCCGGCGCAGGCTGAGGATCCGCCTTCTTGCAGGCGGAGAAGACTGCGCTCACAAGCAGCGCGCTGAGAATCAGCGCGAGGACTCTTTTTTTCATATGCAGACAACTCCTGTCATTCATTTTTCATTCGGGGCAGGCCGCGGAAACGGCACCGATTTCGGTTCCGGGTCCCCGCGGCCGGCATCCGTATCATAACACCCGCCGCTTCTTTTGTGAAGAGCGAATCTGCGCGCATCCCCCCGCCTCCGGCGGGGTAACCCCTTCATCCGTATCCGCTTTCAGACATTTAAGGAGGTCATTATGGAATTCTTCAACTCCGCAGTCGACGTTCTCCAGACTCTCGTCGTCGCCCTCGGCGCCGGTCTCGGCATCTGGGGCGCCATCAACCTGCTTGAGGGCTACGGCAACGACAATCCCGGCGCCAATGCTCATGTACGGTAAGGAAGCAAGCAACCGAAAACAAGAGATAGACCGCCAGCACTACACTATTCCGAACCAAAGACCAAAAGATAAGCATTGTGGGAAAATCTAAACTTTTGGATTTTCCTACAATGCCA
>JAFWDU010000018.1 GCA_017516005.1 Oscillospiraceae bacterium
ATACTTTTTTCGATGTATCGGACAAATAGTCTTCCATTAGTCCTACATAGTCATTGTATGTCGGATGATACATACAGGAAGCATAGATCGAAAACGCTTCTTCCGACAACAGCCAATCTGTATCCTCGCATAACATTTTTTCATAACCATCATCACAAATCCCGATTTGTTGAACACAAGTTGATAGAATTTGAGCCTGCCGAAAAGAATCAGCAGGCTCAAACGAAATAACACTTTTTAAACTATATAGGTCGACTTAGCAGAATCGCAGATTTGTTTCACGGGTCGTGGCATATTCGTGGCTTAAATTGGCATACAAATTGGCATACGGCCCTGATATTTCTCTGCTTTTTGCCCGTCAGTTTTAATATAGCTTAGCGCCTGCCGGAATATGAGGATCGACCATCAGAAGATGAAGCTTCTCCTCCTCGCCTTCCTTATGAACGGCAGAGATCAGCATACCGCAGGATTCAATTCCCATCATGGTTCTGGAGGGCAGATTCGTGATGGCGATGCAGGTCTTTCCGATCAACTCTTCAGGCTCGTAATATGCGTGAATACCGCTCAAAATCGTCCGTTTCTCGTCAGAACCGTCGTCCAGAGTGAATTTTAAGAGCTTTTTGGACTTCGGGACAGCCTCGCATTCGAGCACCTTTACGGCCCTGAAATCGGACTTGGAGAAGGTCTCAAAATCGACTGTATCCTGGAACAGCGGCTCGATCACGACGTTGGAGAAGTCGATTTTCTCTTCAACAGGGGACGCTTTTTCGGCTTTCTTCGCCGCCTTGCAGGCCTCCTGAAAGGGGCAGGTAAAGCAGGCGCACCCGGGATCTTCGGTCTTTGCCTCTGCCTTTTCGGTCTTTTCCTTGTCCAAAGGTTTCATTGTGGGGAACAGGATGACATCACGGATGGTGTCAGCGCCAGTCAGGAGCATGACACAGCGATCAATTCCAATGCCCATGCCGCCCGTTGGGGGAAGGCCATATTCAAGCGCAGTCAGGAAATCCTCATCCAGCATTTCAGCCTCGTCATTTCCTGCGGCGCGAAGAGCGGCCTGTTTCATGAAGCGTTCTCTCTGATCAATCGGGTCATTCAGTTCTGAGAATGCATTTCCCATCTCACAGTGGCAGATAAACAGTTCAAAGCGCTCTGTCAGGCGCGGATCCTCCGCGCTGCGTTTTGCCAGAGGAGAAACATCCACGGGGTGCATGGTAATAAAGGTCGGCTGAATCAGCTTTTCCTCAACCTTCTGGTCGAAGCACTCATACAGCGCGTGGCCCCATGTCTTTTCGACATTCTCCATATCCACATTGACAGACGTTGCCGCAGCAACCGCTTCCTCGTCTGTCTCAATTGCCATAAAGTCAATGCCCACATATTCCTTGACTGCTTCAGCCATGGTCATGCGGCGGTATCCCTTGGCAAGCTCAATCTCTTCTCCCTGCCAGGTTACCGTTGTTGTTCCCAGAATCTCCTGGGCGGCTCCGGAAAGGATATCCTCAAAGATATCCATCATGTCATGGAAGTCCGCATACGCTTCATAGAGCTCCACGGAGGTAAACTCAGGATTGTGCTTTGGATCCATTCCTTCATTGCGGAAGATTCTTCCGACTTCATACACTCTGTCCAGGCCGCCGACAATCAGGCGCTTCAGGCTGAGCTCTGTCGCAATCCGAAGATACATGTCGATATCCAGAGTATTGTGATGCGTGACAAAGGGCCTTGCGGATGCACCGCCGGCAAGAGTATTTAGGACCGGAGTCTCAACTTCCATATAGCCTCTGGCATCCAGATAGGAGCGGAGGAACTGAATGAATCTGCTGCGGATCTCGAAATTTCTTCGTACTTCGGGATTCATAATCAGATCCACATATCTCTGGCGGTAACGGATTTCACGGTCTGTCAGTCCATGGAATTTCTCCGGAAGGGGAAGCAGAGATTTGCTGAGCAGAATGACATTCTTCGCGCGAACGCTCATTTCGCCGCGCTGCGTACGGAACACTTCTCCCTCAACACCGACGATATCGCCGATATCATACTTCTTGAACCGGTCATAGGATTCTTCATCCATTTCGTCGCGGCGTGCGTAAAGCTGGATTCTTCCGTATCTGTCCTGCAGGTCGCAGAAAGACACCTTTCCCATGCCCCGCTTCGACATCAGGCGGCCGGCAATGGTTACACTGCTGCCTTCCATCTCGTCAAAATGTTCCTTGATCTGTGTGCTGTAGGCGCTCACAATGAATTTTGTCTGCCGGAACGGATCACGTCCCTCTTGCTGCAGCTGAGTGAGTTTTTCTCTGCGAATCCGCACCTGATCGGAGTAGGAAACCTCCGGGGTATTGTTCTCTGCCATGGTATCCTCCAAACTGCGTGGTTATTTCTCCACACTCAAGATTTCATAGTGAATCATGCCGGCAGGCGCTTCTACAGCAACCTTATCGCCCTTCTTCTTGCCCATCATGGCGCGGCCGAACGGAGAATCATCCGAAATGCGCGCCTCCAGAGGATTCGCTTCCTGTGATCCGACGATCAGATAGACATCCGCCTCGCCGGAATCAAGATCTCTGACACGGATGGTGCAGCCCAGGCTGATAATGCCGTTGGCTTCTTCTTCCTCATCAATCACGACTGCGTGCGCGAGGATATTCTCTACTTCCGCAATACGGCCGTAAAGCTTCGCCTGCTCATTTTTGGCTTCGTCATATTCGCTGTTCTCAGACAGGTCACCGAAGGAACGGGCCTCCTTGATCTGTTCCGCAACTTCCTTTTCACGGGTTGTTTTCAGATAGTTCAGTTCGTTTTCCAGCTCAATCAGCCGGTCATGGGTTAATTTGAATTCTTTGGCCATAAGACCTCGTCCTTCCTGATTGTAATTGTTACAAATTATAGTGGATTGCAGAATCCCTGTCAATTATTTTTCCAAAAGTGCCTTCAGCGCAGCCTGAAACTGCGGATCATCTTCATGAGACAGTTTTCCCAGATACAGATCATAGTACTGATCATCATCCAGATCCAGTTCAATATCCGGCTTCAGTCCTACTCCGGCAAGAGAAACACCGTTCGGCGTGCGGTATCTGCCGGAAGAGATGGCAAGCGCAGATCCGTCAGAAAGCATATATGTCTGCTGGTAGAATCCCTTGCCCACGGTCTGTGAACCGGCCACAACCGCGACACCGTATTCCTTGAGTGCGGCAGCAAAGAACTCTGCTGCAGAATAGCTGTCCTCATTGATCAAAACAGCCATCGGTATGTCCAGACAGCGGCGGTCAGAACGAATGACCTCTTCCCTGCCTTTGTAATCCACGCTCTGGAAGATGATTCCTTCCGGAAGAATGTAGTCCAGAAGTTTACAGAGCTCATCCTTTAATCCGCCCGGATTAAAACGCACATCAAACAGGAGTCGATCCGCCCCCTGGCGCTGCAGAGTCTTGATCGCGTTTATGGTCTGTTCTGCACAGCTCGCATCAAAATTCACAATCTGAATATAGCCCACACCGTTCTCCAGAAGCTCATACTTGACAACTTCTGTCTGAATACTCATTCGGGTCAGATACAGATCTGCACTGTTGCCTTCATGAACCACTGTAATGGTAACCCGGCTTCCCTCTTCTCCGCGGATCCGGTTGCGGGATTCCATCAGACCGAGTTCTGCCGTACTCTCCCCTTCCACCGCGGTAATGATGTCGCCGGGAAGAATACCAGCGCGATAAGCCGGAGAATCTCTCGTAACAGAATCCACAATCAGGCCCTGTTCCTCATCGAATGTCACCACAACGCCGATTCCAACATAGGAGTTGCTCATGTTCTCCATATAGCTGCTGAATTCATCCGCGCTGATATAGTAACTCCATCGATCTCCGGTAGAAGTGATCATGGCATCAGCGATGGCGTCTGTCATGGTCTTTTCATCATACTCATCAATAAAGTATGTATCGATCATTTGCTGTACTTCCAGGGCCTTCAGCGCAGAAGCATTGATACCCATATGAGAGTTATCATAGTTTTGTCCTTCGGCACCTTCCTGAACAGCGTTTGCCGGATTTCCGTTGTAGTGAGCATACATCAGGACAAATGTGATGCCGGAACATACCAGTGCAAGCAGGATGGCAGTCAGCCAAAAATGTGACTTTTTCAAAGGGATTCCTCCTGATATCTAAACTGCGCCCGCAGCCGAAACAGCTGCGGGAGCTTTCAATTATTGAAGTGAAACGTACTCCATGGGATTGACGGCTTCTCCGTTCACCATGATCTGGAAGTGAAGATGCGGTCCGGTCGAGGAACCGGTGGATCCGACCGTGCCGATCTGCTGTCCCTGAGACACATAGTCACCCTGATTGACACTGAAGGTGTTCATATGCAGGTAATAGGTCTGCGTTCCGTCAGAATGAGAGAGCTTGATGTAGTTGCCGTTGATTGTGCCGTAATCCCGGACAATCACGGTGCCCGCTTTGGACGCATAGATCGGAGTTCCCGAAGGAACCGCGAAGTCAACTCCGTAGTGCATCTTATACACGCCAGTGATCGGATGATAACGATATCCGAATGAATCCGTGATATAGGCGCCGATTCCAGCCGGCAGCGGGAACAGGAATCCGGATACATTTGTGGATCCTGGCTTTGGATTCTTCTGAACCTGGCTCTGTTTAGCAGCCGCGGCAGCAGCTTCCCGTTTCCGGCGTTCCTCGTCTTCCTTCGCCTTTGCCTCATTGTACTCAACCTGAGTGGCTTCAATTTCCTCGGAAAGCTCTGCCTCCAGATTCTCATACTCCATGAACAGTGCATTCAGCATGCCGATATCGGAGTTGATCTGCTGGATGTAGCTGTCTGCTTCCAGGCGGTCCGCTTCCAGCTGGAGATTCAGTTCCACCATTTCCTGGCGTTTATCTTCCAGTTCCTGTTTCTGCATTTCAAGTTCTTTCCGCTGGAGATCAATCCGTTTGAGAAGTGCCTCCATCTGATCAAGCATCAGCTGATCCGCAGTGACAATCTCGTTAATCATGTCGACGCGGGAAAGCAGATCTGCAAAGCTTGTTGCATTGAACAGGACACTCCAGTAGGAAATGGTTCCGGTTTCCTCCATGGTACGGATTCTCTGGCGGTATTTCTCATTCATCTCTGCGCGTTCAGCCTCACTCTCATCGAGTTCTGACTGCTTAGCGGCGATGGAGAGATTCATCTCCTCAATCTGGTGATTCAGTTCCGCCATCCGTTCCCGGGTTCCGTTGATGCGCTCATCCAGATCCCGTTTCTGTTCCACCAGAGTCCGAACCTGATCGTAGTTCTCATTCAGACGACTCTGGATTTCCTGCTCTTTCTGATCATTTTCATCCTTGCGTTCCTTCAGCGCATCCAGACGCTCCTGAATCTCATCGGATTTCGCTGCATGGACACTGGTAGCAAGCGCTCCGACGACGAGTCCGATCACCAGAACAAATGCAAGAATCAGTGCGACAACTGCCGCAATTCGGTTTCGCTGTTTCAAGGCCATCACCTCAGACTTTCAGGAACTTCCGGATCGAAAGGAGGCTGCCGAACAGGCCGATCAGAAAACCTGCAATAGAATACAGGATGATCATAATCTCGCGGAAGTGTTCAAAGGGTTCAATTACCATCAGCTTCATCGTATCGACAGCATTGATGCGGGTAGCAAGCAGATCATAAATGCCCCATTCCGCAAAGAAGCCGATTAACGCGCCAAACAGTCCAAGCAGAATGCCCTCGATCACATACGGCGTACGGATAAAGTGCTTGGTTGCACCTACCATGCGCATAATGGCGATCTCTTCTCTGCGGTCATACAGCGCGAGACGAATCGTGTTGGAAACAATCAGCAGTGAAACAACAAACAGAACGGCGATGATGATTGTGGACGCAACCTGCAGAACACGCTGCAGCGTACCGAAGCCTTCCATGATCTCATAGTGTGCCGTCACGCCGGCAACGCCGTCTATTTTTTCCAGCAGCGCTACGGTTTCCCGCATCTTGCTGCTGTCGCGTAGCGTGATTTCATAACGGTCGCGGAGTGTAGTGGCATCCAGGCCGTTAAACAATTCGCTCTGGCCCTGCTTCTGGACGAATGTCTCAAGCGCCTCTTCCTTTGAAATAAAGTGAGCATCATAAACGTTGGTGATCATATTGATGTATGAGCCGACGCTTCTCGCCTCCGCCTCGGAGTAGTTCTCATCCACATAGACAAGGACTTCATTCTCCGATTCGTATTTGAGAATCATCTCGTTCATATTCAGGAGAACCAGACAGAACGTGCCCATAATGATCAGACAGGCAACCGTCACACAGACGGAGGCGAAGGACATGAATCCGTGCAGGAAGATGCTGCGGACGCCTTCGCGGATAAAATAACCGATATTACTCCTCTTCATACATGTAATAACCGTCCATTCCGTCAGCGATGATCTTCCCCTCATTAATGGCAACAACCCGTTTGGAGAAGCGATTGACCAGTTCCCGCTCGTGCGTCACAACAAGGATCGTTGTACCCAGAGCGTTGATCTGATCCAGCAGCATCATAATTTCCAGGCTTCTGGCAGGATCCAGGTTTCCGGTCGGCTCGTCAGCAATGATAACGCTCGGATTATTGATCAGGGCTCGGGCAATTGCAACACGCTGCTGCTCACCGCCTGACAGTTCCCGCGGAAGACGCCGTGATTTGTTCTCCAGCCCGACAAGCTCAAGCACATAAGGAACACGCTTCTTGATCTGTTTTTCCGAAGCGCCGATTACACGCATTGCAAAAGAGACATTGTCATATACGGACTTGTTTTCAATCAGGCGGAAATCCTGAAAGATGACGCCGAGCGTACGGCGCATATAAGGCACTTTCCTCTGACGCAGCTTTTCAGAATAAAAGCCGTTGACAAACAGGGAGCCCGATGTCGGCTTCAGCTCCGCAGTCAGCAGTTTGATAATCGTTGACTTACCGGATCCTGACGGACCGACGAGGAACACAAACTCCCCGTCATCAATGCGGAGACTCACATCATCCAGTGCGCGTGTCCCCACATCGTAAATTTTCGAAACATGTGTGAGTTCAATCATTTATTTACCAAAACCTTTCGGTCATTAGACGACAAATGTGCACCACTCGTTCCCGGCGAATGGTGACACATTTGTTCTATTTCTTATTTCTGTTCCCGGGACTGCAGATACTTCTTGACCATGAGCGCCACCTTGAAGATAATCGCGTGGTCAAACTCCCGGAGATCCAGGCCGGTCAGCTTCTTGATTTTTTCAAGACGGTAGACCAGAGTGTTGCGGTGAACAAACAGCTTTCTGGATGTTTCGGATACATTCAGATTGTTTTCAAAGAACTTGTTGATTGTGAAAAGGGTCTCCTGATCGAGAGAGTCAATGGTATTCTTCTTGAACACCTCTGACAGGAACATCTCGCACAGGGTGGTTGGCAACTGATAGATCAGGCGGCCGATGCCAAGATTTTCATAATGGATAATGGTCTTATCCGTATCAAATACCTTGACGACTTCAATGGCAGTCTGGGCTTCCTTGTAGGAATCCGCCAGTTCGCGGAGATGGTTCGCAACGGAGCCGATGCCGATGATCGTCTTGATATACAGTTCGGACTTGATGGTATCCTCAATCTGCTGACCGATCGTGTACAGATCCGCGGTTTCCATCTCAGGCGTCACATGCTTGATCAGGGCAATGTCCGTTTCATTGATGCTGATAATAAAATCCTGCTGCTTATCTGTAAACATGCTCTGAAGCACATCCATAACGGCAATATCCGTTTTATCCACCTGGCGGACAAGGAATACTGCTCTGAGCTGTTCGGTCGGGAAGCGAAGCTCTTTCGCCCGGATGTAAATATCACCGGGCAGGATATTGTCGGTGATAATATTCTTTACAAACGTCGCTTTATCGTGCTTCTCTTCATAATAGGTCTTTGCGCCGTTGAGAGCGACTGCAGCCATCATGCAGATGGTCTTCGCTTCTTCGTCGGTTCCATCCGCGAATACGGCATAATCAAAATTCGTTCCCCAGCTGGAAAGAGGACGGAATGTACGTCCTTCAAAAACAAGAACAGAGTCAGTCATCTCATTCAGGGCGTCAATAACGTCCAGCCATTTGACGCCGATCAGGGATGTGTCGCTGCAGGAAACAACTGATCCGTCATACTCCACAACACCGATAGTACGGCTTGTGGCATCCTTCATCTGAAGTACAACGCTCTGAAAAATACGACTTGACATATGCTCTTCCTCCTTGATTCATACAAAGATCCGTATTGCCAACAAAACACGGCAGCTGCCGATCAAACGATGCTTTTGCTGTGAAGACCGCATATCATTCAGAAATATTACAGATACAGCAGATTCATCATAACGTATAAACAGAGAAAATTCAAGTCTTATTTGACAAATTCCTTGAAAAAGGAACCTGTTTTTTGTTTCAAATAACGGTTATTTCGTCAAAGTGCAAAAAACGGAGGTTCTGAAACCGTCATTTTGCAATTCGGCAAAGTGCCGAAAAAAGGAGATTACTTCATCCTGTCAAAGATTTTCGGGTCAATTTCCGTCATTTCGCCCAAAGCCAGTCCTTCCAGGCTCAGGCTCCCCTCTCGCTCTCTGCGGAGATAATTGACATGCAAATGTCTTGAATCCATCATTCTTCGGACCTGGTGATACTTCCCCTCTGTAACCGTTACCCTGCTTTTTCCTGCACCCAGCGGCTCAAGAACAGCCGGACGGCACCTGGTTCCATCCTCTAGAATGATTCCTTCCGCAAAAGCACGGACATCGTCTGCTCCTGCAGTCCCGTCATGCTCCGCGTAATAGACCTTTTCCACATCGTTTTTGGGAGAAATGAGACGATGCGCCAGATCTCCGTCATTGGTCAGCAGAAGCAGGCCTTCTGTTGCCTTGTCAAGACGGCCCACCGGTACAACACCCCATTTCCGGAAGTGTTCCGGGATCAGATCCATCACGGTAGGCTGATAACGGTCTTCCGTGGCAGTCAGGTACCCGGCAGGTTTGTGGAGCGCCAGTACAACCACGCGCCGCCGTTCAAGCATTTCTCCGCGGACAGCGATCTGTGCGTCGTCCTCCACCTTCTGTTCCGGGGAGGATACGCAAATCCCGTTCACAGTGACAAGTTCGGCACGGACGAGACCGCGGATTTCTTTTCTCGTTGCAATGCCTGCATCCGAGAGCACCTTATCAAGCCGCTGCATATCAAAACCTCCTACAATAATAATTACGGTTTAAGGCGCGGCAGCCAGCCGCGTCTTTTTCCATCTCAAAGCCGAAGCTGTTAGAATGAGAGAGTAAATGGCCTGACAGTTAAGACCTTGGGCTGACACGCCCGCACAGGAGTCCG
>JAFWDU010000019.1 GCA_017516005.1 Oscillospiraceae bacterium
GTCTGAAGGGCTGAGACTTGAGTATTCTTTTGTTCCTTGATCGAGATGACTCGTGTCTGAGCAGACTGAACCTTCTTAAAGAACTCCCGGTTCTCCTTGAAATCGAGATCCGGATCCGTTATATTCTGACCGACTTGATTGAGAGACCGCCCTTCATCTGCGCCAACAGATGTGTTCGGGGCGGTCGATTCATTTCCATAACTCAAGATATTTCCTCCCTGGTTCTGGGTTCCCGGCTCTTCTGATCCAGGAGTTCCATAAGCTGCTCCACATTAATGAGGAAACGGTTGCCGGAATAGAATCCAGGGCACTCTCCGGTGTGGACCATCTGACGGAGTCTGTGTTCCGGTAAGATTCCCTGTTTCGCAGCAGTTCTGATAGTTATGAAATTTGTCATTCGTTCATTTCTCCTCCCCAAAGTCACTATTCTCGCTTGTTCGCAAATGTATCGTTTCTTTTCTTTCAACTCCTCGTTTGATAATTTCGAAACTGTACAAACTCGTTTGTCCCTATTCGTTTTCGACACCGGGAGTAGATTCTTCCATCCAGCGGGAATCCATGTGGCAACTAGCAAGGCAGCTTCACATGAAACTCAGCTTCAGTGCCTTTATCCTGACTGACCCGCGGGGGGAAATGAACCTGATAAATGGGTGTATAAATGGACGAGAGGCAGCGGCTTCGTGATTCAGAGTAGATGCTTCTGTTATACCCCTCTATATTACAACGGACATTTCACGCACGATAATTAGGGTATTATCAGATAATTTTTCCATTTTTGTCGAAATGAACAATATTGTATGCTTTCATTTGGATGATTTCGATAATCGTCCTGTGGTGAGTAATTCTTTAGATCTTCGTCTATAAGGGGCTTTACGAAATTACAATGGATCAATTGAAGATAAAATAACACCCACCGAACAGAAATCCCGGATCGGATATCTATTCGGTGGGCTATGGTTGGAATCGGGCTGGGCAATCCTGACCATCGTATAGTTTGAGAACATGACTTTTCCTTACCTATGGTCGGATTTATAAGACTCGGGTAGTGCTGTTTCACCTTCAGAACACGTATGACGGCAGGATCACGAAATATTTACAGGCAGTTTGTGCACCACAAGTTTGCACCACAAGAATAAATCGTTGCGTCTAGCATCAATAAGCCACTCGAAAATGTTTTGAAAACGCATAAAAATGGCGAAAATCAATCTGATTTTCGCCATTTTTATTGGTCCGAGTGGCGGGACTTGAACCCACGGCCTCTTGACCCCCAGTCAAGCGCGATACCAAACTTCGCCACACCCGGTTTAGCCCCGTTATATTATCATACACCTACAGAAAAAGCAAGCAAAAAAACAGAGATTTCTAATATTTCCACCGATCAACGGAAAGCATTACCTTCCTGATCAAAGACTTCCAAACGGCGAATCTTTACAGCATCCGGTCTGTCTTCTGGTAAATAACGTGTTACCGCCTGGACAAGCAATTCCGGATTGAGAGACGGTTCTCCAGCTTGTACAGTAGCTGTCATCTCTATTTGACATGTATTCTTCTGTGCTACCTGAACATCCAAAATCATTGGTCTAATGTTGATCTCAATTTGTCCTTTTTTCTTGCTGTGCTTGGATGCAGTTATTTCTTCTCTCAAAAAGAGCTCTCGAATTCTTTCTTCTGCTCCTTCTGGGACGCCATTGTCATATTCCATCATCAGGCGAGCACACAACGATCCGATTTCCCGCAGTTTTCTGTCGGAGCTGTACCCTTTCAGGATCGTAATACCTTCCGGAAACCCGGCACGGTTTAACCGTTCCGCTGCCTCTTCCGGGGAAATGCTTTCATCTGCCAGACGGCAATCCAGAATCTCGCACTGGCTCTCCATACCGACACTCAACGGAAGTGCCATCGCAACATAAGCATGGGGGTTGAAACCGTTTGTCACAGCAATCTGGATTTTCGCCCGGTTGAACGCTCGTTGAAACATCCGCTGCAGATCAAGATGGGAAATCCAGACAGCGGTTCCTTCCTTGCAGAACAGAAATCTAGTCATCGCAGTTCCCCTCCGTATAGAGCAGATTTGCTCCGCAGCCGGTGCATTTTGTCCTGCAGTCCGGCGTAATTCTGGATGCATATGCCTGCTTACGCTCAGAGGCAAGATATTCTTTCCGAACTCCAACACTGATGCTGTCCCAGGGCAGGACTTCTTCACATGGCCGCTCTCTTGTGGCATAGAAATCCAGATCCACTCCGCAGTCTGCAAATGCCTGCAGCCACTTTTTGTAATCGAAATACTCATCCCAGCCGTCCAGCTTCACGCCCAGTTCCACCGCGCGCTCCAGTACCGGTGCAATCCGGCGATCACCGCGTGCAAGCACCGCCTCCAGCCGGCTCAAGTCCGGCGCATGATAGTCATAGTCCACACTTCTGTTTCTGCGGAACGCATCACGGAGCATCTGAACCCGACGCTGATACTCCTCCGGCGGAAGCTGCGCTTCCCACTGAAACGGAGTAAAAGGCTTCGGCACAAAAAAGGCGGTGGAAACATGAATCCGTACGCCTCTTGCCCGGTTTGTTGTATTTTCCCGCCAGCACAGCCAGACCTTTTCCACCAGATCGGCGATAGCCAGAACATCCTCATCTGTCTCTGTAGGCAGACCAAGCATGAAGTAAAGCTTTACGCTGGACCATCCTCCTGCGAAGGCTGTCGCGCAGGATCTTAGCACCTCTTCCTCCGTGACATTCTTATTGATGGCATCCCGAAGCCGCTGCGTTCCTGCCTCAGGCGCAAATGTCAGTCCGCTTTTTCGTACTTTCTGCACTTTCTGCATCAATTCATCCGAAAAATTGTCCGCGCGGAGGGAAGGCAGAGAAAGATTGATATTTCTGGGCATGCAGTAGTCAAGAAGACCGTCTGCCAGTTCCGGCAGCCGCTTGTAGTCGGATGTGGAAAGACTGGATAGGGTGATCTCCGTCATTCCGGAGTCCTCAACCAGTTCCTTTGCCTGCCGGATCAGGGTTTCAGGCGTTTTTGCGCGGACCGGGCGATAGCAGTAGCCCGCCTGGCAGAACCGGCACCCCCGGATGCATCCGCGGAACAGCTCCAGATTGATCCGGTCATGGACAATCTCCGTGGACGGAACGATTGCTTTCGTGGGATAATACGCAGCGTCCAGATTCTGCACAATCCGCTTTGTCACTGTTTTCGGCGCTCCGTCCAGCGGAACAATCTCCGATAGCGTACCGTCTTCCGCATACCGATGTTCATAGAGGCTTGGAACATACACGCCTGGCAGTTTCGCGACTTCCCGCAGGAAACGGGGTTTGTCCCACTGTTCCAACTTTGCCCGCCGGTAAAGTTCCACAATCTCAATGGTAAGATCCTCTCCCTCACCGAGAGAACAGAAATCCAGGAACGGTGCCAGCGGTTCCGGATTGTACATGCAGGTTCCGCCTGCAAAGACGATATTATGCAGGCCTTCCCGCTCAGAGGCGTGAAGCGGAATCCCGGAAAGGTTAAGCATGTTCAGGATATTCGTATAGCTCATCTCATATCCGACGGAGAATGCGATCATATCAAAGTCCTTCACGGGATCCTGGCTTTCCAGTGCCCAAAGCGGAATGTTATGACTGCGCATCTGCTCTTCCATGTCTCCCCACGGCGCAAATGCGCGCTCGCACCACACGCCGTCCATGTTGTTCATTACGCCGTAGAGAATCCGCATTCCGATGTTGGACATTCCAATCTCATAGGTGTCCGGAAAACAGAAGGCAACGCGGACATCCACTTCATTTTTGTTCTTGACAATCTGTCTGTATTCTCCGCCCACATATCTGGCGGGTTTCTGTACCTGCGGAAGAATCCGCTCCATTTCACGGTTCATGGCTTCCCTCTTCTGCTTACTGAATTGCCTTTATTCTATATACTTCCAGATCGCTTTTCAACATAAAAAGAGCACAGGCCGGAAATCCTGTGCCCATAAACGGCGGCGCGTCATGCCGTCTGCGTTCTATTTCTCTCCGGAGACTACCTGCAGCGACTCATCGGTATATTCCATCAGTTCGATCCGATTGCCATCCGGATCCTTGATCCAAAGGGTATAAGTCCGATCCGGTCCCATGCGGATGGCAGAATCCAGCGGAACCCCGTGCTCCTGCAGATAGGCTGCCCAGGCCTGCAGATCATCTACTACGATACTCAGATGCACAAAACCCAGCTTGTCGTAGTTCGGTCCGCCACTGTTCAGGTCCGTCTCCGGCCGCGGGTGGAACAGCTCCAGAAGCGTTCCGTCCGGGAACTGAAGATACTGAATGGATACTTTTCCTGCAAGCGACGCAAACGGGCTGTCCGGTTGGCGTTCGGCAATATCCGAGGGAATGCGAATCTCAAACAGCGGCTTCATGCCCAGCAGGCCGCAGTAAAAATCCATCGCCTGTTCCAGATTGCTGACGTTGATTGCCAGGTGTCCAAAGCCTTTGCATTTCATTCTGTTTTCCCCTTTTTGGCCCGATCAGATGATAAAATTGAGAAATTCAAGGCCTGCTCCGAAGAGCAGGCCTTGAAAGAGAAATCCGCAGAATTACAGTCCTTCTGCAGCGCAGTCCGCCAGGCACTGACGCATAAGCGCGTGCTGACGGCGGACGAACTCGACTTCGTTGAGGGTATGGGGAACAGAACGCTGACCCTCGAACTCGGTGGAGATGTAGCCCTTGTAGCCGCCCTTTGCCAGAGCACGGATATAACGGGGATAGTCCACCTCATCGGAGGTGCAGTCCTCATTGATCCAGTGCATCTTGCCGTGGACGTAGATGAGCTTGGAAGCGTACTCTTCCACCACAGACGGCGGGGAGATGAGCTTCTGGCGCAGAGAACCGAAGCCGCCGCGGCCGTTGATGATATTGATTTCCGCATCGCCGCCGCCCATTCTCTTGACTTCTTCCACAACCTCGTCCCAGTCAACGTTGTTGTTTCCGTCGTAGGTGTAAGCCTTGCGGCTCATGGCGCGGATGTACTGAACAATCTCGCGCTTGGCGCCTGCCGCGACATAGCTGTCCTCCTGCATGGGAGACATATCGCGGAAGCAGCCGGAAAGGTCGAGCATCAGGCCGGCGCCGTTATAGCATCCGGTCTTCTCGATGGCATCCAGGAAGTCATCGTTGCCGCCGTCATCCAGCAGGCCGGGGCCGTGGACTTCCAGCGCCATGCGAACGCCCAGCTCTTCCGCATAGGGAAGCAGCTTTGCGAAGATCTCCGCATTGACAACGGAATGGCTCTTCTCAATGGCGCCGAAAACATCATAAATGCCGTTGTGGCCGTCATGGCTCAGGCGGATGAACTTGCAGCCCAGCTTTTTCGCGGTGCGCAGATACTGCATGGTCACATCAAAGATGTCATCATCGTTGAGATACTTTTCCGGATCCTGCCAGAAGCGGCGGTCGGAGAAGTGCTCGTAGCAAACGGGCTCCAGCTGAAGATTGTCCAGCATATAGAACCACTTGTACAGGAAATCGTTGGTGACATACGGGAAGGAACGGATCAGAGCTTCGCCGAAGATTTCTACGCCTTCGCCGCCGCAGCCCTTGACCGCAGTCAGAGCGCCTTCCAGATCCAGATCGCCGCGCCAGATCGCTTCCTGATAGGAGTAAAGGCTTACGCCAAGTTTAATGTCCTTGCTGCTCATTGTCTTCTTCCTCCTTTAGACGATGGTCACGGTCTTCTTGCAGTAAGCCGTCGTGGAATAGTGATCGCGAAGCGCAATGCCGTACTCCACTTCATGCTCGCCCTGTGCGATGCCGCCAGGGATCTTGAAGAACACGCGCAGATAGTCCTGATACTTCCACATCCACTCATTGTCGAAGCGGCCTGTGCCCACTTCGGACAGGGGGAAGTCCTTGCCGTCATACCAGATGTACATGCAGTCATCCGGGATCCACTGTCCGTCGACGGTGAATGCCAGCTGCTGGATCTGATTGATGGGCAATCCGCGGTATCCGGGGATGCGAACATCTACGCAATAGCCGATCTTTTCGCCCTTTTCATAGATGTTCCGGCCGTAGTTGTGCATCAGCAGCGGATTGTAGCGGGTTGCATTGAAGTCTGACATCTTGTCAAATTTGGGGCCGGCGCCGCCTCTTCTGAAGCTGATGCGCTCTACCTTTTTGATGTCCATAGTGTGATTCGCGCTCCTTTCTGTTCACAGCGGATTTGCAGGCACGAAGTGCCTGCTGTTTTTAGTGTATCATTTCAACCATTAATCGTCAACGGCGCATAACACCCAAAAAAAGTCAGACGGATTTGTTTGAATTGCCAAGGATTTATCCTCAATTTCTTCACCATTCCGTCTGGATTCTCAAGGTGCTGACGCAGGAGGAAAGCAGCAGGCCGCAGGAGAAACGTTCCTCCTGCGGCCTGTAAAACATCCTTATTCCGTTTGCGTACACTGAATATGCAGTTCTTCCAGCTGAAGCTGGTCGATGGTGCTCGGGCATTCGCTCATGGGCTCGGAAGCATTCTGCACCTTCGGGAAAGCAATGACATCCCGCAGGCTGTCTGTTCCGCAAAGGATCATGCTCAGGCGGTCCAGGCCGATTCCGGCGCCTCCGTGGGGTGGTGCGCCGTAGCGGTAGGCATCCACGAGGAAACCGAATTTGGCGGCAATCTCC
The DNA here is from genome assembly GCA_017516005.1 of Oscillospiraceae bacterium. Lineage (GTDB taxonomy): Bacteria > Bacillota > Clostridia > Oscillospirales > Oscillospiraceae > SIG488. The sequence continues at coordinate 6,655 of JAFWDU010000019.1, forward strand.
TCCTCCGTCAGGCCGAGCGCATCGAACATTTTCTCCTGAAGCTTATAATCGGAGATGCGGATGGATCCGGAACACAGTTCCGTGCCGTTGACCACCAGATCGTACGCCTTTGCGCGGACGGAGCCGGGATCGGATTCCAGATTCGGGAGGCATTCCTCCAGGGGCATGGTAAACGGATGGTGCATGGCATCCCAGTTTCCGGTCTCCTCGTTATATTCGAAGAACGGGAATTCCACAATCCAGAGGAAATTGTAGCCTTCCGGGATCATGTCCAGCTGTTTTGCAACCTTCAGACGGAGTGCGCCAAGAACCGGAAGCACAACCTTGTCCTTGTCCGCGCAGATCAGGGCTACATCCCCCTGCTGCATGCCAAGCGCCGCACAGAGTGCATCCAGTTCTCCTTCCGCCAGGAATTTGTTGAAAGAGCAGCCTGGTGCCTCATCCACCCAGCGGATGTAAGCCAGGCCCTTCGCGCCGATGCCCTTTGCATGATCGACCAGTTTATCGATCTCCTTGCGGGTCAGTTTCTGTGCACCGCCAGTCACCGCAATGGCGCGGACGGAGCCGCCGGCGGCAAGCGCATCGGCAAACACCGGGAAGGTGCTGCCGCGAACCGCATCGGACAGATCCTGAATCTCCATTCCGAACCGAGTATCCGGCTTGTCGGATCCGTAGCGTCGCATTGCCTCGGCATAGGTCAGCCTGGGCAACGGCATGGGGTAGTCCACACCCTTGATCTCTTTCATGAGGCGGGCAACAAAACCTTCCAGCATCTCCAGAATGTCATCCACATCCACAAAGCTCATCTCAAGGTCGATCTGAGTGAACTCCGGCTGACGATCCGCGCGGAGATCCTCGTCGCGGAAGCAGCGGGCAAGCTGAATGTAGCGGTCGAAACCGGAGAGCATCAGCAGCTGCTTGTAGATCTGAGGGCTCTGAGGGAGTGCATAAAACTTTCCGGGATGAACGCGGGACGGCACCACGTAGTCTCTCGCGCCTTCCGGCGTGGATTTGATCATCATGGGTGTCTCGATCTCGGTAAAGCCGTTCTCATAGAAATAATTCCGGGCAACTCGCGCAATTTCATGCCGCATCAGAAGATTCTTCTGCAGCTCCGGACGGCGGAGATCCAGATAACGGTATTTCAGCCGGATGTCCTCTCCGGTTTTGGTGTTGTCAACAATTTCAAAAGGAGGCGTCTCCGCTTCTCCCAGCACCCGCAGCTCCGTCACATCAATTTCAATTTCTCCGGTGGGAATCTTGCTGGTTTTGCTCTCGCGCTCCCGGACTGTACCGGTTGCCGCAATCACCCATTCCGAGCGGAGGGCAGATGCCTTCTCAAATATTCTCCGATCCGTCTCATCGCCGAAGGAGAGCTGCACAATGCCTGTTTTATCTCTCAGATCCACAAAGATGAGGCCGCCCAGGTCGCGCTGACGCTGCACCCAGCCGCAGACGGAAACCGTCCGTCCCACATCCGAAACACGGAGCGTTCCGCAGAAATCGCTGCGGCGGAAGTTCTTTAAATTGTCCATTCTTTTTTAGTCCTTCTTTCCAGTATCCTGAATCACGACGCCCTGTCTTGCCTCCCAGATGGCAAGTTTCATAGTACGCATTGCCTCGGCTAGAGGTACCGTCACCTGCTGCCCGGTGGCAAGGGTCTTCAGTGTCACTTTGTCCTCCCGGATTTCATCCTCTCCCAGGAGCAGCGCATAGGGGATTCCCAGCCGGTCACAGTATGAAAGCTTTGCCTTGGTTTTTTTCTGTTCGGCATAGATCTGGGTCCGGATTCCCTGATCTCGGAGCTGGGTTGCCAGCGCAATTGCAGGAGTCAGGTCTTCGGTCATGGGAATCACCAGCACATCCGCCGGAGCGGTAATCGCCTGATCCGAAAGCATGTGGCACTCGTTGAGCACATAGAACAGGCGCGTCAGGCCAATGGAAATACCCACACCTGGAAGACTCTTGTCCGTATAGTATTCCGCAAGATTGTCATATCTGCCGCCGGAGCAGATGGATCCGACCTCCGGATGATCCAGCATGGTGGTCTCATAGACGGTTCCCGTGTAGTAGTCCAGACCGCGGGCAATGGTGAGATCCACCGCAAAATGCGTCTCCGGCACGCCAAACGCCGCAAGATTCTTTGTTACAGCAATGAGTTCATCCAGTCCCTGGTCGAATTTCTGGTTTTCACCGCGGAACTCTTCCAGTGCGTTGAGCACCTCCTGATTGCTGCCGCGTACGGCAATGAACCGGAGAATTTTCTCCGCTTTCTCGGGAAGAATGCAGAGATCATCCACCAGAATATCTCGAACCATATCCGCGCCGATCTTATCCAGCTTGTCTACCGTGCGCATGATCTCTGTCGCCTGATCGCTCAGATTCAGCATCTCATAGAATCCGCTGAGAATCTTCCGGTTATTCACACGGATCTGGAATCGCTCCAGGCCAAGCGTATGAAACGCGCGGTAGATAATGGCGGGAATCTCCGCCTCGTTGAGCATGGACAGGCTGCCGTCGCCGATGATATCGATATCAGCCTGATAAAATTCGCGGAACCGGCCTTTCTGCGCACGTTCACCCCGGTAAACCTTTCCGATCTGATAGCGGCGGAACGGGAATGAAAGCTCACCGTAATACAGTGCAACATATTTGGCAAGCGGCACCGTCAGGTCAAAGCGGAGTGCAAGATCACTGTCTCCTTTCTGGAAACGATAGATCTGCTTCTCCGTCTCTCCTCCGCCTTTCGCCAGCAGAACCTGAGCGTCCTCAATTGCCGGCGTATCCAGAGCAGTAAAACCGTACAGAGAATAGGTCTCACGAAGGACCTCCATAATCCGCTCCATTTGAGCCTGTGGAGCAGGAAGCAGCTCCATAAAGCCGGAGAGCGTGCGGGGTTTCATTTTTGCCATGATGGTCTCCTTTCCGGATTGGAAAAACTTTATCTGTCCTGAATCAGGCGGAAAAGACTGCCCTCAGCCGTTCCCGGCCGAGAGCAGCGGAATTATGCCTGACGCTTCAGCCGTTTCGGACGGCTCAGCTCACGCCAGTCCAGGTCTCCCCGCTGAAGTCCAAGGATGAGCATTTCCGCGGAGGCCAGATTGGTCGCACAGGGAACATTATATGTATCACACAGGCGCAGAGTTTCAACAAGGCACTGATCCTGCTGTGGATCCCGGCTGTTGGGATCCGTGAAAAAGAACACGATGTCCACCTCATCATAAGCAATCCGGGCCATGATCTGCTCAGGCCCGCCCTGATTGCCTGCAAGAACAAGGTGGATGGGCAGGCCAGTTGTTTCTGCCACGAGACGACCGGTGGTTGCGGTTGCAGATACATTGTGCTGTGCGAGAATACTGCGGTATGCCGTGCAGAATTGCACCATGAGTTCCTTCTTCTTGTCGTTTGCCATGAGGGCGATGTTCATTTCAGCTTTCACTCCAATCTGCCGTCCAGTCGTTGATTATCCTATGAGATCGCCAGGGGAATGCGTCTGCCGTTCAGTCTGCGGGCGATTCGCAAACACGCCGGTGCGGCGCCGCGGCGCTCGTAGAGCACCAGGGCTGTATTCTTCGCGGACGCAAGCGGCACAAGGCTGTCTTCCGGCACAAGGCCGAGAAGCCGCAGTCCCACCTGATCCATAACATCGTCTACTGTAATGCCTGCACGCCGGAAATACCCCCGCTGCACCCGGTTGAGAATCAGATAAGCCTCATCGCAGCCGGCGAGCGCAATCTCCCGTGCCGTCTGCCCGGCATCCCGCATGGAGCCCGGGTCGCCGGCGGAAATCAAAAGCGTCCGGTCAGCAAGGGATGTGCACATTTCAAAGATCGGTCCAAGTCCCGCCGGACCATCCAGAAAAATATCATCAAAGCACTCCCGCGCTTTTGTCAGGAACGTCTTCATGGATTCCGTATCCGTAGCTTCCTCTGTCAGTCTCGCAGGTGCGGACAGCAGATACAGGCCGGGAACCCCCGGGTGTTCCGGAATGTCCTCCAGAGAGAGACTCCCAGTAAAAGCTTCCGTATAGGATGGGACCGGTTCGACGCTCATGCCCAGTGCAAGGTCCAGATTTCGCAAAGGTGCGTCCAGATCCACGCAGAGAACACGTTTCCCCTCCGCTGCCATGCAGCTCGCAATTGCCGCGCAAAGTGTGGTTTTTCCGGTGCCGCCTTTTCCGGAGACAAGGGCTGTTACCTGCGTCAAAAGTTGCACCTCCCCAGCGTGCATACACAAAAACAGTATAAACCCATTTTTGAATGATTACAAGCTTTTTTCCAAAATTTGAGGAAAAAAATAACAATTACCTCGACACTTTTCACAGAAATGATTCCGTTTGTTGCCTGAGTCACATTCTCATTCTGTTCAGACCGATGCATCGACCTGCAGCTTCTCTTTGCGGTTGCGAGCAAATCCTGTCATGTCTGGTGCATTCCTTTGCCAGAGAGAGTTGTCCTTGTGCGGTGGACAACTCAACGGCTAAGCAGCAGACCGATGTTCAGAAATTATTTGTTTTCCTTTTTCTTCCAGTTATAATCAGCCCCAAAACTCCGGGAATAAGAATTCAGACAGGATTTTCAGTGTCAGCAGCACAAGTACAATCACGACTGCCGGACGAACAATCCGGCTGCCATTCCGAATGGTCACACCGGCACCAAGGTAATGGCCAGTAATTGAGCCGACTGCACAAATGCAGCCAACGCCCACAAGCACAGTTCCGGCTGAAAAGGCGGTAATAAGGCTTCCAATGTTGGACGCCAGATTCACGATCTTCACACCGCCCGCCGAATGTCTGGTATCCAGCTTGGCGGCGCGGACAAACAACAGCATAAGGAAAGTGCCTGTTCCCGGACCATAGTACCCGTCATACGCGCCCACAATCAGTGCGGAGAGCCAGACAATTGCCGCCTGAACGCCAGGTCGGATTGGTGCAGGTTCTTCCGGCCAGTGTTTTGTCTTCAGCGTCAGCCACGCCACCACCGGAAGGACAACCAGCAGGATGGATTTGAGTACGACTGCAGGTGTTCGGAGCTGAAGCCTTGTTCCGCCCGCTGCTCCAACCAGCGCAAACAGAACTGCAGGAATAAATAGCTTCCAATTCACATAGCCCTCTTTTGCGAACCGCCCGAAAGAGAACGTGGTTCCCAGGCATGAGGAAAGCTTATTGGTTCCGAATGCATTATATACGGGAAGGCCGTGCAGTCCGATGAGGTAGGTCGGTACACTGATAATACCTCCTCCTCCGGCAATGGCATCCAGAAAGGACGCAAGAAAAACACCGCATGCCATCAGGAGCACCACCCAGAGGGCAACCCCGTTGATTCTGGTTTGGACAAAGAACTGGAGCAACTGCATCGAGTCAACTTCCCTTCATAATCTGCATCGGCGCCGTTCATTTTTCCAACGAAGATGCGCTGTAGTATTTTTTGTTACAGTATACTGATCTTTTCGCAGAATGCAAGTGAAAGATGTACGCTGAAAATCAGCGTCAGTTCCGTGCCACGTTTGCGCTTCTGATATCCATTTTCGCATTCCCGCCGGGTGAATCTTCGCATCGCTTCGGAAATCCTTTACAATAATCGCGCCCTGTGCTATATTGATTTTAGCAAGAATGATGCTTTCAAGAGTTGAAACCGGGCGTTTGGGAGTCTCTGGGGAAACGGATTTCATATGGATTTTCAACGCAGCAAAAGGGGTCATCTCATGAAAAACAACATGAAAGCACAACTATATGACAGGAGGAATTCAAAATGAAAAAATGGGTTTGCCCGATCTGCGGTTATGTACATGAAGGTGAAACTGCACCTGAAAAGTGTCCGCTCTGCGGCTGTGCCGGTTCCAAGTTCAAGGAGATGGCCGGAGAGAAGACCTGGGCTTCTGAGCATGTTGTCGGTATCGCCAACGGCGTTCCTGAGGAGATCGTTGCAGGACTGAGAGAGAACTTTAACGGCGAGTGCTCCGAAGTTGGCATGTATCTTGCCATGGCGCGCGTTGCCTTCCGTGAAGGCTATCCGGAAATCGGCCTTTACTGGGAGAAGGCCGCTTATGAAGAAGCTGAGCATGCCGCCAAGTTTGCAGAACTGCTGGGTGAGGTTGTCACCGATTCCACCAAGAAGAATCTGGAACTGCGCGTTGATGCCGAAAACGGAGCAACTGCCGGCAAGACAGAACTTGCCAAGAAGGCAAAGGAGCTTGGTCTTGATGCGATCCATGACACCGTTCATGAGATGGCCAGAGATGAAGCTAGACATGGCAAAGCTTTCGAAGGACTGCTGAAGCGTTATTTCGGCTAAGAAGAGGAGCGATGTCCTGATGTTTACAAGGCTCAAGGAGATGCTTTCAAATATACGCAAGCGTGGCAAATCTCGTCTGTCGGACGCATCAGAGGCAACAGAACGCGACCGTCTTTATGGGAAATATGACCACAATCGGGACGAGGCAATGCGCGCAAATGTTGGCAACACCTATACGCGGCACCCCGGCGGTGGCCCCAAATAATGAAGACCATTTTCAGAAATCAAATGTACACTGAAGCAAAATGCCGAAAATACAAAGGAGCTCAGAATCCATGAAATATGTGTGCAATATCTGCGGCTGGGTTTACGATGAAGAGGAAGCCGGCGTAAAGTGGGAAGACCTTCCCGAAGACTTTGCCTGTGAAGTCTGCGGTGTCGGCAAAGACGACTTCAGCCCTGCAGAAGAATAACATGTATCGCAACGAGAGGCCGGCAAACAGCCTCTCGTTGTTTTTGAGGCAAACATGCGAATAAAGGGAAAAGCACGGAATTGGATTCATCTCTCCAGTTCCGTGCTTTTTTCCGATTATACGCTTTTGGGTTCGGACTCTTTCTTGTGACCGGGCTGCAGTTTCCCCAGCTGCCTCTTTTCTTCGCATTGAGTGCTTTCTTCTCTTTTTTTGAAAGCTTCTCGTATGGAATGAATCTGTTCATCACAAACACCTCCTAGTTCATCATTTTAATCAGAATACCACACGTGTCAAGTACAAGCTCTGCTCCCCTTGTTCTGTCAGAAGCCTGACAAAACACACGGCGGAAGGCTGTCCCTCCGCCGTGTCATACGCATCTTATTCTGATTGCTGTTGATTACTGTTCTCTCTTGGACCGCAGGCGAGCCCGAATGTCATCTGCATCCTTGTCGCTCATGCGCCACAGGAGGCAGGCAATGCCGCCGAGAATGAACAGAATTGCCGGAAACAGATTGACTACCTTGTTGATACCGGCGAGTGCCTCGGGCGTCTGGCCCTGATTGGCAACATAACCGAACGCAACCATCAGCGGCAGACCAACCGCGCCGCCGACTGCGTTGCCGATCTTGGTCGCCAGACCATAAGTCGCATAGGCTGTGCCATCGGTACGAACACCGGTTTTCTCCTCCATATAGTCCACAGAGTCTGCAACCATGGAAAGGGAGATGGGGAAGCCGATGCTGGTAATGCCGAAAATGCAGTCGCCGATAATGACCATCGGAATATTGTCAAACGGCGCCAGATAAATAATCAGAAGGCCCAGCGCATTGAGGAACATGGAGATCATCAGTGTATTCCGTTTGCCCAGTTTTTTCGCCAGGAACGGGACCGCAAAGCTGCCGACGATACTGCCAATGGACGGAATCGTCATAATCAGGCTGATCAGACGGAAAGATCCGAGGCAGTAAATGACATAGAACGCTGTCACAGCGATACGCCCCATGAAAGCAGTCATGAGCAGCGTCATGACAAGGCTGATGATCATGAGATACTTATTCTTTACCAGATTGCTGATGGTATCTTTAAAGGAGAATTTCGCCGGCTGACCGATCGGTTTGACATTTTCGCGTGCGGTAAAGAAGACGATCAGGAAAAGAGGAATGGCGACAATGCCGTAAATCAGGGCCGTCATAGTATAGCCGCGTGCTGTAGCGACCTCTGCGCCCTTTCCGGAGAAAGCAAGCATCAGAGGAGCAGATACCGCATTGACAACCACCATGCCGAGGTTCATGCCGATATTGCGGGAAGTGTTGATTTTGTTGATCTGTCCGGAGTCTGTGCTCATGACAGCCGCCATGGCACCGTAGGGGATATTGACCAGCGTATAGATCATGCCGGCGATAATGTAAATGACACCGGCCCAGATCACAGCCGGCGCGCCGCCGGCAAAGGGTTTTGTGAAGGTCAGTACGCCGAAAATGGCAAGGAACGGGCATCCGAAAGCAATATAGGGGCGGAAGCGTCCCCAACGCGAACGGGTCCGTTCTGCAAATGCACCCATCATGGGATCATTGACTGCATCCCAGATACGGGCAATCAGCATAATCGCCGAGACTGCAGCCGGAGCAAGGCCTACCACATCCGAATAAAAGACCGTCAGGTAAGTGCCGACAAAGGTCCATACGAACTGAGATGCCAGATCTCCGAATCCATAGCATATAATGGCCGCGCGGGAAGCAAGTTTTTTCTCTTCCACAGACAATTCCCTCCTTATTAATTTGAGTATAAAAAGGATGTACGTATATTGTAAAATTACCGGATACGGATGTCAAGCTTCGCAACGATTTTTCATCTAAGTTTTTATGCATTATGTCGGAACAAAATCAGTCGCTTTGCATAACATTTGGTGTAAAACGCTATATAAATCTTCTGCCGCGGTGCTGGAAGCCGCTTCAAAGGCCAGAAAAGCATCCTGCAAACTTCATGATTCTTTGTTCACAGAACGAAATTTGTTCAGCAATCTGGGAGTATTTTCAGAATTGTCTTTGTGAATTGCAAATGTTCTGATATAATATAATCGTTATTAATTATTTCATGTAAAGGAGCTGGTTTTATGGATATCCGCGAATCGATCCTTACCTGTCTGAGCAAGTACATAGATTTTAACGGGCGCGCCCGCCGCAGTGAATACTGGTGGTTCGCGCTTGCTGCCGGGGCCGTCAGTCTGGTTCTCACCGGTTTGGGGAGAACGCTCGGCATTTTCAATGTCCTTGCAACCATTTTCAGCATTGCTGTCTTCCTTCCGGAACTCGCTGTCACATGGCGGCGCCTGCATGACATTGGAAAAAAAGGCTCCTGGTTCTTTATCATACTGGTTCCCATCGTCGGAGTGATTCTTCTGATTGTGTGGCTTGCTCAGGACAGTCAGCCCGGCTCGAACGAATACGGGCCCAATCCCAAAGAAATGTAGTATCCTGTGAAAAGCATAAAGTACTGCCCGGACCGGCCGGTCCGGGCAGTACTTTATGCTTTTCAATATTATCTGGAAGGAAGCTCTTCCGTCAGACCGTCTCGCGCAAGCATGGTCTCCATCACTTTGATATCCGCCGTAATGTCCACCGCATCCGAGGACAGAAGTTTATCCAGCTGTCTGGAATAGCCGGTAACAAGAAGATCCATTGCTGCGTTGATTCGTTCCTTTGTCTGTCGCGCAGACTCGGTTTCACCACCCTGTGCCTCCAGTCTGGCGTATGCCTCCAGCAGCTTCAGCGTCTGGGGAAGGTAGTAATTCATAAAGCTTCTCAGCTGCCCGGACCGCTCCGGATGCATCTCCTGATAGGCAAAAATCTTCCGGGTCAGAGATTCAATCTGATCAATTTTCTCTGAAAGTTCCGGGTCTGCAATCAGGTCGTTGTCCTTGCGGATCTGTCTGAGCGCTTTCTCAGCCTGACTGAGGGGAGGTGCCTCCGGTTCCGGCTCCGAGTAAGGCTTGGTGCGAAGTCTGCCAGCTGCGCGGTCCAGCCAGGTTCCCTCCGGGAAATAGCCACGCGAGATCATTTCCTGAAGATCATTCTCTGTGGTTTTCAAGCTTTCGCCCGCCATATCCGCGATGGTCTGAGTCGGAATATCAAAATCCTCTCCCAGCATCTGATCCAGCGTCTCAAACCGACGGTCCTTCTGGCGGCTCTGGCTTCCCTTAAAGATAAGCACCAGTCCAAGTGCAAACGCTGCGACACTCATACCCAGCATCGCCCAGTCCAAGGTTGCGCCGGAGAAGAGGGATACCAGATCTGAAAACAGGGAAATACCCATGAATGCAGAAAGGATCACGCCGATTACAGTCCTGAAGATTCCGTTGCCCGGGCGCTTTTTCTGACGCGGCGACTTTGCGGTCTTCTTTTTTGCACCCACCGGCTCCGCGGTCTGAGGCCTGTTTGCGGTCTGCTGTGCATTCTGCGGTCGGACAGGCTGCGCGTTTTGAGCAGGACGGGCGTTCTGGGCATTCTGAAGAATCTGGGAAAAACTGTCTGTTTTTGAACGCTGCTGCTCCTTCGTTGCGTTCGAATTCTGCACATTCTGCGTTCGTCTCTTGATCCATTTGATCAGTTCCGGAATTTCCGGCAGCGTGCCGGCAATATTCAGGATCATAAGAACGATTGCCAGCCAGGAAAAGACGCCTGTGCAAAAGAGCGTCGCAATAATGCCCCACCACACAAGATCGTTTTTGCTTCCCTTTGGAAACTTGTCATTCATCTGAAATCCCCTTCTTTCCGAATCAGCCGAGAACTCCCAGATGCTCCAGGAGAATCTTCACGCCGAGAATGATCAGGACGACGCCGCCCAGTAGTTCCGCTTTCTTTTCAAACTTGGTACCGAATACGCTGCCTACTTTGACGCCGGCAGCAGAGATTACAAAGGTTACTGCGCCGATCAGCAGAACCGGCATCAGAATTCTGATTTCCAGAAATGCAAAGGACACGCCTACCGCCAGGGCATCAATGGAAGTTGCCACCGCCAGCAGGAACATGGCTCCGGCTTTAAAGGAAGCGTCTGTGGGTTCTTCTTCCTTTTTGGAGAGCGCTTCCCGGATCATATTGCCGCCGATCAGCAGCAGAAGGCCAAAGGCAACCCAGTGGTCGATGGACTGGATATGGCGGGAGAAGGTACTTGCAAGCAGATAGCCCAGTGCAGGCATCAAAGCCTGGAACGCGCCGAACCAAGCGCCGCAGATCAGGGCATGTTTCAGCTTCACATTCCGGACAGCCAGGCCCTTGCAGATGGAAACCGCAAAAGCGTCCATCGCCAGGCCGACTGCCAGCAAAAACAATTCAAGGATTGTCATGGGATAATCTTCCCTGCCTTCCGGTACCGTTCTTCTTCTGAATAGATACAGCCGCAGTATTTCTGCATATAGAGCCCCAGTTCCCTCGCCCGCTCCTGGCCGGCGCGGAACCGCGGCCGGAAGTCCCGGTACAAAAACTGCACTCCGTGCCGAAACGCTGCCTCCTCCGCAATTTCACGCATCAGCTCATGTTTCTGATAAGGACTGATAAACAGGCTGGAGGTAAAGCTGTCAAATCCGCCTTCCTCCGCTGCCGCAGCTGCTGCCTCCAGACGAAGCGTATAGCAGGTAACGCAGCGGTTTTCCGGTTCCTGCGCGACAGCGCGGAGAAACGGCCGGAGCGCATACTCGTTGCGCTCAATGAGCGGAAGCTCCACCATGGTGCAGTACTGTTCCACCGTCTCGCGGCGGGCTCTGTTTTCCGTATAGGGGTGGATATTGGGGTTGTACCAGAATCCAGTCAGCTGAATCCCCTCTTCCCGGAGGGCATCAATGCACTGGTTTGCACAGGGTGCGCAGCAGATATGCAGCAGCGTTTTCATTTCTTTTTTTCCTCCCCGCGCAGCTCAATGATGCGGTCACGAAGCGCAGCGGCGTACTCGAATTCCATCAGGCGCGCAGCTTCGCGCATCTGCTTCTCCAGGCGGGCAATTTCCCGTTCCCGCTCCGCTTTTGTCATCTTCACGCCGTCCGCCCGTCTGGCGTCCGACTCGGACTGGGTGATCTCAATGAGATCCCGGACCGACTTGATGATAGTCTTTGGCACGATATTATGCTTCTGATTATAGTCATTCTGAATGGCTCTGCGCCGATTGGTCTCGTCAATAGCCGCCCGCATGGCTGCCGTGATCTGATCGGCGTACATAATCACTCGTCCGTCCGCGTTTCTTGCCGCGCGGCCGATGGTCTGGATCAAGCTGGTCTCTGAGCGGAGGAAGCCCTCCTTATCCGCATCGAGAATGGCCACGAGACTGACTTCCGGCAGATCCAGTCCCTCACGCAGAAGGTTGATGCCCACAAGAACATCGAACTTTGCCATCCGGAGATCCCGGATGATTTCCGTGCGCTCCAGGGCTGCGATCTCGGAGTGCATATAGCGCACCCGGATTCCCGCGTTCTGAAGATACGAAGTCAGATCCTCCGCCATTTTCTTTGTCAGGGTCGTTACCAGCACGCGCTCGTTTCTCTTGGCAGCGGCATTGCACTCCCCAATCAAATCGTCAATCTGCCCTTCCACGGGGCGCACCAGCACCTCCGGATCCAGAAGGCCGGTGGGACGGATCACCTGCTCGGCAACCTGACCGGCACGGCTTCGCTCAAACTCCGCAGGTGTGGCGGAAACATAGATCACCTGATTGATCCGGTTCAGAAATTCATCGAACTTTAGCGGGCGGTTGTCAAATGCGGAGGGCAGTCGGAATCCGTATTCTACAAGGCTCTCCTTGCGGGCGTGGTCTCCGTTGTACATAGCGCGCACCTGCGGCAGCGTTACATGGCTCTCGTCAATGAACATCAGGAAATCCTTGGGGAAATAGTCCAGGAGCGTCATGGGCGGGGAACCCGGCTCCCGCCCGGAAATTACACGGGAGTAATTCTCAATGCCCGTGCAGAATCCGATTTCCTCCATCATTTCCATATCATACTGTGTCCGCTGGCGGATTCGCTGCGCTTCCAGAAGCCGGCCCTGCGCTTCAAAGTAGGCAACGCGCTCCTCCATTTCCCTGCCGATCTCCCCGATCGCGCGGGTCATCTTCTCCCGGGTCGTCACATAGTGGCTGGCGGGATAAAGTGCGCAGTGGGAAATAACCCGTTCCGGCATGCCGGTCACCGCGTTGATCTCGGAGATCCGGTCGATCTCATCCCCGAAGAATTCCACTCGTACAGCACGGCCGGACCAGTAAGCCGGATAGATTTCCACGGTATCCCCGCGGACGCGGAAATTATTCCGGGCAAAATTGATGTCATTGCGCTCGTACCGGATTTCCGTCAGGCGGCGGCACAGCACATCCCGGTCCATCCGGGCGCCTGCCCGGAGAGAAATTACCATGTTCTGATAGTCGATGGGATCGCCCAGACCGTAAATGCAGCTCACGGAGCTGACGACAATGACGTCTCTCCGCTCAAAGAGTGCGGAGGTTGCCGAATGCCGCAACCGTTCGATCTCGTCATTGATGGCGGAATCCTTCTCGATATAGGTATCTGTATGGGGAATATATGCTTCCGGCTGATAATAGTCATAGTAGGAGATGAAATACTCCACCGCATTTTCCGGAAAAAACTCCCGAAACTCCGCGCAAAGCTGCGCCGCAAGCGTTTTATTGTGCGCCAGCACCAGCGTCGGACGGTTAAGATTGGCGATGACATTCGCCATGGTAAAGGTTTTGCCGGAGCCGGTTACGCCGAGGAGTACCTGCTCATCGATGCCCAGTTCCACACCTTTCGTCAGCGCCTCAATTGCCTCCGGCTGATCACCGGTGGGCACAAAATCAGAATGCAGTTTAAATTCCATTTCCATGTCCTCCCGGACCCGGCCGGAATGCCGGTATCCTGCCCTATTCCCGCTGAAGCATGGGCTTCAGGTAGATTCCCGTAAAGCTTGCAGGGTTCTCCGCGACCTCCTCCGGTGTTCCGGTCGCAATCACATATCCGCCCTGGTCGCCGCCTTCCGGGCCCAGGTCAATAATATAGTCCGCTGTTTTGATCACATCCAGGTTGTGCTCAATAACCACCACGGTGTTTCCGGCATCCACAAGCAGCTGCAGCACCTGGATCAGCTTGTGAACGTCCGCGGCGTGCAGGCCGGTAGTCGGCTCATCCAGAATGTAGATGGTCTGTCCCGTGGAAACACGGCTCAGCTCCGTCGCCAGTTTGACCCGCTGGGCTTCGCCGCCGGAGAGGGTCGTGCTTGCCTGGCCCAGTTTGATATAGCCCAGTCCGACCTCCACCAGGGTTTCCGCCTTTCTGCGAAGCCGCGGAAGATTCTCAAAGTAGCTGACCGCCTCGTCAGCTGTCATATCCAGGACATCAGAGATGTTCTTCCCTTTATAGGTGACCTCCAGCGTCTCACGGTTGTACCGTTTTCCATGGCATACATCACAGGGGACGTAGACATCCGGAAGGAAGTGCATCTCGATTTTCACCAGGCCGTCACCGCTGCATGCTTCGCAGCGTCCGCCCTTCACATTGAAACTGAATCTTCCGGTTCCGTAGCCTCTCGCTTTTGCTTCCGCGGTAGAAGCAAAAAGATCCCGGATGTCATTAAACAGGCCGGTATAGGTCGCCGGATTGGACCGGGGCGTCCTTCCGATGGGGCTCTGATCAATATCAATCACCTTGTCCAGATACTCCATGCCCTCGATGGCATCAAATTTGCCGGGGCGAATTCTCGCATGGTTCAGACTTCCGGCCAGTTTCTTCTCCAGCACTTCATTGATCAGGCTGGATTTTCCGCTGCCGGATACGCCCGTGACACAGGTGAAGGTGCCCAGCGGAATGGAAACCGTGATATTCTTCAGATTGTTTTCCCGCGCGCCGCGGATAGTCAGCATATGCCCGTTTCCTGTTCTGCGTGCTGCAGGTACCGGGATTTTCTTTACCCCTGACAGGTACTGTCCGGTGATGGATCTCGGGTTGGCAATGATATCCTCCAGGGTACCCGCCGCCACAATTTCACCGCCGGCAATGCCGGCGCCCGGGCCGACATCCACAATATAGTCCGCCGCACGCATGGTATCCTCATCATGTTCCACCACGATCAGGGTATTTCCCAGATCACGCAGATCCTTCAGGGTTCCAAGAAGCTTCGCATTATCTCTTTGATGCAGGCCAATGGACGGTTCATCCAGAATATACAGAACCCCCATGAGACTAGACCCGATCTGTGTTGCAAGCCGGATGCGCTGGCTCTCACCGCCGGAGAGGCTTGCGCTTGCGCGTGACAGGGTCAGATACTGCAGGCCAACTGACTGCAGGAAACCCAGTCGTGCAATAATCTCTTTTACGATCTGTTCCGCAATGACTGCTTCCGAGCCGGTCAGTTTCAGATTCTTGATAAAATCAATTGCATCTGTCACGGACATTGCCGAGAATGCCGCAATGCTGATCCCGCCCACGGTAACTGCTCTTGAAATATCTGCAAGACGCTCTCCGCCGCAGGCTGGGCACGGGCGGGTTGCCATACACTCTTCGAGTTCCTTTCTGACTGCATCGGACTGTGTCTCAGAGTATCGGCGCGAGATGTTGTTCAAAACACCTTCAAAAGGCTGTTCCAGCATACCCTTCCCATTTCCGCGCTCGTAATACAGCTGCAGCTTCTCTCCGCCGGTGCCGTTCAGAATGGCATCCATAGCTTCCGGGGGAATTGTCCGGATTGGATCTGTAAGCTGGAAATGATACTTTTTTGCGAGGGCTTCAAAATACATTCTGGAAATGGAATCATTACGAACCTGCGCCCAGTTGGATGCCGCGATGCCGCCGTCCAGAATGGATTTGTCCCGGTCCGGAATGATCAGATCCTCATCTGCGCACAGCTGAACACCTAAGCCGGTGCAGGCAGGGCAGGCGCCGAAGGGATTATTGAACGAGAACATTCGCGGGCTCAGTTCCGGAAGGGATATTCCGCAGTCCTCACAAGCATAGTTCTGAGAGAAGGAAAGCTCCTTATCCTGATCTGTAAGCTGAACAGTCAGAAGTCCTCCGGAGTGACTCAGTGCTGTTTCCACAGAGTCCGTCAAGCGGCGCTGCATATCCGGACGCACAACAAGACGGTCCACGACAAGATCAATATCATGCTTCTTGTTTTTCTCCAGGGAAATGGTTTCGGTCAGATCATACAGGTTTCCGTCCGCGCGGACACGCGCGAAACCGGAACGGCGCGCATCTTCAAACACCTTCTGATGCTCGCCTTTTTTCCCGCGGATTACTGGCGAAAGGATATACAGCCGCGTTCCTTCCGCAAGTGCTGAAATCTGATCCACAATCTGATCTACACTCTGCCGCAGAATCTCTTTGCCGCATTTCGGACAATGCGGGACACCCACTCTTGCCCAAAGCAGTCGGAGGTAATCATAGATTTCCGTGACGGTCCCTACTGTAGACCGTGGATTTTTGGATGTCGTCTTCTGATCGATGGAAATGGCTGGGCTAAGTCCCTCAATGGCATCCACATCCGGTTTGTCCATCTGCCCGAGAAACTGTCTGGCGTAAGCGGAAAGGGATTCCACATAACGTCGCTGACCCTCTGCATAAATGGTGTCAAACGCCAATGACGATTTCCCGGAACCGGAAAGTCCGGTAAAAACCACCAGCTTATCCCGTGGGATCGTCAGATCAATGTTCTTCAGGTTGTTTTCCCGCGCACCGCGGATGCGGAGTTCGCTCGCCATAATCAGTTCCCCCGAAATGCATATCCGCCCAATCCGGCGGCAAAATAGTTCACGCTGCAATGCAGGTCATTGATTGATTATATCACACAAAACCTTATCACACAACGAGAAAATGGCGCAAGTTTTTCGGACCCTGTGTAGGTTGTACAATGATGTGTGACTAGAGGGAGAAAAAAGAATAGCGAATGGGAGCGACCCGTGTTATGGTTGAGTTGTCCAGACAAAACCGAAACAGGAAGGGGTCACACCATTCGCCATGAATAGAATAACACAAGATCTTCTGTATAAGCAAGCAGCAATCTCATACTCATACAAGAATGGGGTCACAAAAGCAGCAATACGGTATAAAACAAGCCGGCAAAACATCTACCGGTGGCGAAAGCGGTACGATGGGACACCGCAATCACTGGCACCACGGTCACACCGTCCGCACAGCCATCCGAAGCAACATACCGAGAAGGAGCTCAAGCTCATCCAGGATATGCGCCGCAGGAACCCGAACGCAGGGCTCGTGGTATTCTGGGTCAAGTTACGGCAACGAGGCTACAAGCGCACGATATCCGGTCTCTACCGGGTTCTGCGGCGGAGTGATCAAGAGGCGGTAAAACTGCCGAATCCAAAATACGTTGCAAAACCTTACGAGCAGATGCAATATCCAGGCCAGCGTGTTCAGATAGACGTCAAATATGTTCCGGCTGCCTGTCTTGTCGGAGATGCTGCAGAGGATGCCAGAGAGAATGGCGGCTTCTACTACCAATATACCATGATTGACGAATACAGTCGTTTTCGGTATCTGGAAGCATTCAAAGATCACAATTCACTTTCTTCCGCTGCCTTTATCCGGCATTGTGTCGAGCGCTTTCCGTATGCGATTGAATGTGTCCAGACTGACAACGGATCTGAATTTACAAATGAAATGAACAGTTCGAGAATCATTCGTCCCACGCTGTTCGAGCGCACCCTGGCTGAGCTTGGCATCCAGCACAAACGCATCAGAGCGTTTACCCCAAGGCATAACGGTAAAGTTGAGCGCAGCCATCGCAAGGATAACGAATACTTCTACGCTTCTCATAAGTTTTATTGTTTCGAAGACTTCGAAAAACAACTTGCTGTCTGGAACAGAACCTATAAC
>JAFWDU010000020.1 GCA_017516005.1 Oscillospiraceae bacterium
ACTGGTTGTATCATTGCCATAAAGGCCGGAACTCCAATATCCCATTTAGAAAGCCTCCGAATCAAAATAGCTCGAAATTAGACTGTTAAACTGCTCTGCGATATCTCTGTAGTTATCCCACCTTACTTCAGCGATTGAGTTAATTCTGTTTTTATCAGCAACTCAACAAGGAAAATAGTTATAAGCACCTGTTCCAAAACGCGAGCAGAATCCTTGTTAAGATCGTCTATTATTGGCCTCATTGTGTAGATTATTATCGGTAAACTCGCTCCAGGTGCTTTTTGGCATTTATTCTAAACGATAATCCTCAACAGGTATAAGAGGAAAATTTGTTAATTGATTTTCCTCAATGAAATCATGAAAGCGTTGTGAAAAAATAAGTCCAACCGCATAGACCCTCAAAAATATCTGTTCCTTTCCAACCATCAGTATGTAACGCTAAATATTGTATAGTACTAATAGTTGTTTGAAGTGGCCAGCACAATGCGCAAGGTGTTTTTTCTCTAGGAAAACCTGAAATGATTGAATTCTCAACATCAAGTGATATTTCTTGAGTGAAGGGAATCTTCCCTACAAAATATGTCGGAGCAACTCCACTATATCGACTGGGAGTCTTTACATATTCTATTTGTTCAAATGACTCTATTCCCGATAATTCAGCTTGTTCATAGAGCTCTTTGAATTTTTGAGAAACACACAATAGATCCGATGAAGAAAGCCACCAACATAATCTATCTGGAAAATGCTTGTTTGTTAAGCGAATAGATCGCGGCCTTTCCCAACTTAATAATGTAGTTGGTCGTCCACATTTGGGGCAATACTCACAGTCACCGCTAACTCTATTTATTTCATATGCATCGCTCCATGGGTAAGTAGCTTTCCCATTTGGATCATCTTTGGTCTGTTGTCTTGTATATGAGAGATCATCTAGAATATAAAAGCTCATTTGATCATCTCCCGGATTATTTCTAGTGCTTCAGAGCCAAAGCGCTGAATCATCTCTGGTGTATCGTATAAACGATATAGTTCATTCCAAAAGTCGTTTATAGATGCATCAACATGTGTGCGGAGCCATACAACCATTGCCTCATCTATTCTCATATATATTTCATTATACTGTAAGCAGCACACAATCACAACTTTTTGGCAGAATAATACAATCCAAATAGCAGACTTTTTATAAAAATCTTAAGGGCTTCCCTGTTATATGCTTCGTGCTATCTCTTTTCTCTGGCAACAATCTTGAAAACAGTGTTCGGAAAAGTGCTGATGTCATTCAAGCAATTTGTTGCGGTTTCGAACTGTTTTCTGTCAAAAACATCCAGTTGACTTTCCCTATCTGCAGTAGTACCATCATTTTGATCATCTTTTCTTGTTAGAAAAGGAGGCTTTTTCTTGAAAGCTTTGATTCTGGCAGCTGGACGCGGCACGCGGCTGTTTCCTGTTACCCGTCCGGTGGACAAGCCACTGGTTGCGGTCTATGACAAGCCTCTCATTTATTATCCGCTTTGCAGCTTGATTGAAGCAGGCGTGACGGATATTCTGATTCTGGTTGGTACCGGAAAAATCCCCCGTTTTTCGGAGCTGTTTGGAGACGGCTCTGATTTTGGCGTCAGAATCCAGTATCTGGAACAGCACATTCAGCGCGGTATCGCTGATGCCTTCCTTCTGGCTGAGGACTTTATTGCAAATGAACCCATCTGTCTTCTCCTTGGCGACAACATATTCCTCGGTGAGGAGTTCTCCCGCCAGCTGGAAGCCGCTTTTGCGGAAAAAGAAGGTGCTACCATATTTGCCTGTCCTTCCGAGCACCCGGAACAATTCGGTGTTGTGGAGTTTGATGAAAACGGGAATGCTCTCTCCATCGAAGAAAAGCCGGCAAAACCCAAAAGCCGCTATATTATTCCAGGCGCCTATGTGTATGACAGCAGCGTTAGCTCTATGGCCGCGCAACTGAAACCCTCTGCACGGGGTGAGTTGGAGATCTCCGACCTGAATCAGCTTTACCTGAATCAGGGGTCTCTCCGTGTGCGCGCTCTGGGTGAGAGTGTTACCTGGATGGATGTCGGAAGCGCAGATGCTGTCCTGGATGCAGCGAATCTGATCCGGAGCCGTCAGCATAGTTCCGGGCAGCTCATGGGCTGCATTGAGGCTGCCGCTTATCGCCGCGGTTATATCAGTCATGCCGAACTCCACGAACTGGGACAGCGGCTGGCTGGAACCTCCTACGGCAAATACCTTCTCAGCCTGTGAACGGGCGGGATCTTCCTCAGGTCTGGAAAGATCTGGCTTCCTTTCCGGACTATGACGCACTGCTTGCGCGGGCAGATGAGGCTTATGCGGCTGAAACCGTATATCCGCCCCGTGATCTGCTGTTTGCCGCTCTTGCGGCACTCCCGCCGGAGCGGGTCCGCTGCGTGATTCTCGGTCAGGATCCCTATCATGAGCCAGGTCAGGCAATGGGATTGGCCTTCTCCGTTCCGGAAGGCTGTCCTCTTCCGCCCAGTCTCCGGAATATCTTCCGGGAACGGGAGAGCGATCTTGGCCTCTCTCCCCGGGAAAGCGGAGACCTCCGGTCATGGGCAGAACAGGGCGTTCTGCTTCTCAACACGGTCCTTACCGTTCCCCGCGGCAGGGCAGGCGGTCACAAGTCACTGGGATGGCAGGCCTTCACGGATGCGATTATTCAGGGACTGTCCGCTCTTTCCCAGCCGATTGCTTTTATACTCTGGGGCGCGGACGCCCAGAAAAAGGAATCTCTCTGCCATTCCGTCCATCCGCGTCTGATCCTGAAAGCACCTCATCCCAGCCCTCTTTCCAGTTATCGTGGCTTTTTTGGATCCAGGCCTTTTTCTCAGGTCAATGCCTTTCTTTCTGCGTACGGCGCAGATGAAATCAACTGGTAGCAAGACATGCAGCCCTGTCCATATGGACAGGGCTGCATGTCTTGCTGTATCATTACTGCAGGGCAAGTGCCCGGGCAAGTTTGCTCCTGGGCTCCGGAGTCAAGCCGTAACGCCCGGCAAGTTCCTCCGCCCATCGTTCCATGGGATCAAACGGCCCTGCTTTCAGTTCAATTTCGATCTCACAGAGGGGCTCGGATTCCGTCGGTCCGCTGAGGATGCCAAAATCCACGCTCAGTTCCGCCAAGCATCCCTCTTCCAGTTCCAGTACGGCGCTCTCCCTCTGAAAAGAAGCGGTACAGGTGCATTGCAGAAGTGCAGGATCCAATACTGCCAGTTCCTCCGGGGCTCCGGCTGCCGCCAGAAGTGGAAGGGCTTGTTCCATGGTGTCCGCCTCCACTTCCCACTCCTCATGGGAAGACATTCCTCCGGACCGAATACCGGCAGTCTTGCAGCAGGCAACGCTTGTGTCATTTTCTCTTCGGATCCGAAGCGTCCATCTTTTTTCCCGGAACCGCCTGTCCTCGGTATCATAGTAGCTTGTATGCATTTCATAGTGCCGGAGGAATTCCGTCATCCTGCTGAGGATTTCCTCGTCCTGCCAGATGTCCTCAATCATCTCTTCTGGCGCTGCGAATTTGAATTCGGTCTCCATCTACGGCTCCTCTCCCGGGTACTCATCTGTCCATGCGCTGCTCTGAGAGGCTGAGCAATCACGGTGTCTGTCTCCCGGAGCCTGGTTATCTTTCCGCAACAGCGTATCACGAGCGATCTGCTTCGTCAATGGCCTTTCGCTTGAGCGAGCTGCAGTAAATTTGGATTTTACAGAAAATTCACTCCTTCAGCGGAGAATCCGTTATAATAAGAAAAAAAGGAATTGAGGGGATATCATGGCAAAAACCATTCTGATTGTTGACGATGAAGAGAAAATTGCAGAACTGCTCCGCCTGTATCTGGAGAAGGAAGGCTATCAGACAGTAACCGCCCATGACGGCGGCGAAGCGGTGGAACTGTTCCGTGCCAAAGGCCCGGATCTGGTGCTTCTGGACATTATGCTTCCCGTAATGGATGGCTGGGCAGTCTGCCGTACCATCCGCTCTGAGAGTCAGGTTCCCATCATCATGCTCACCGCCAAAAGCGAGACCATCGATAAGGTTTCCGGCCTGAAAATGGGTGCGGACGACTATATTTCCAAGCCCTTTGAAGCAAAGGAAGTTCTTGCGCGCGTGGAGGCCGTTCTCCGCCGTTCCAGCGGAGAAAAAACAGAAAAGCCCCGCAAGCTGACATTCGACAAGCTGGTGATCGACCTTGACGCGTTTGAGCTGGTCGTTGACGGCAAACGTGTTGATGCCCCGCCAAAGGAGATGGAGCTTCTGTTCCATCTTGCCTCCTCTCCCAACCGTGTTTATACCAGGAATCAGCTTCTGGATGAAGTCTGGGGCTTTGACTACTTCGGCGACAGCCGAACAGTTGACGTACATATCAAACGTCTTCGCGAAAAACTGGAAGGCGTATCAGATCAGTGGAGCCTGAAAACGGTCTGGGGTGTCGGATATAAGTTTGAACTGACTGACCGGCAGGCATGATTCTTTTCAAAAATTTATACACGATCCAAAGCAGCAGGAGGCGTTGTGCCCTCCTGCTGCTTTGTGTCTCGCGCCGCCTCGGGATTCTGCATGGTTGCTCCTGTACACCTGTTGTGATAAAATATGAGCATCAGGGGAACCGGATCGGTGAAAGGCGGCTGCACAATGAGTGAGTTGAAATTCAAATATGTACGCATTCAGGGCAAGGAACTGGCAAAGAACACCATGTACGCAAAAGGCATTTTCAGCATGTGCTGGCAGCTGATTCAGAACGACACCATGGAAGCGGAGGATGCCGATCTGTTTCGGGAGATAGATGACTGGTTTTCCGAGAATCTTCCCTGGCCTCCCCAGTGCCGGAATCAGGAGCCGGTTGTATGCTGGTTCAAAACCGAAAACGCAGAAGAGATGATGAAAATGATCCGGCCTGCTCTATGGCTGCTCGACCGGTATCATCATCCATACTTTCTTGTGTATACGAACAGCCCCGGAGAAATCGTCTATGAAGACCAGTATCAGGTTGCTACCAAGACAGACGGTTATCTTCAGATTGAAGAACTCCAGCAGTCCTGGTCTCCGGAGACTCCGTAGTCATGTCATCTCTGATTAACTCTAATACTGCAAGAGGAATGTGGTTCAAATGAAAATAGCCGTTATTACCGGTGCGTCATCCGGAATGGGACGGGAATTCGTGCTTGCCATCGACCGGGATTATGCACTTGATGAGCTCTGGGTCATTGCAAGGCGGGAAGATCGTCTTGCGCAGCTCCGGTCTGAATGCCGGACAGCCGTCCGTGTGCTGCCATGGGATCTGACAGATCCTGAGAACCTTGTCCTGTTCAAAAAGCTACTGGAAACGGAACAACCTCAGATTCATCTCCTTGTGAACGCCGCCGGATATGGGCTGTTCGGAACTTTCGGGGAGATGGAACTCGAGAATCAGCTGGGCATTATTGATCTCAACGATAAGGCATTGACTGCCATGTGTCTATTGAGTCTTCCCTACATGCAGCAGGGGGACTCCATTGTCAATCTCGGCTCCAATTCCAGCTGGCAGCCGGTACCTTACCTCACAGTCTATGCTGCCAGCAAGGCGTATGTGCTCAGTTTCAGCCGGGCGCTGGGACGGGAACTGAAAAGCAGCGGAATCCATGTGATGTGTGTCTGCCCCGGATGGATCCGCACGGAATTCATGGACCGCGCCGTTCATGATGATACCATATCCTACTATGACCGCTGGTATACAGCGCGTCAGGTCATTGACCAGGCAATGAAGGATCTGAAGAAGAAAAAGAAAGTCTCCATTCTCGGCGCGCCGGTGCGTCGCCAGGTCCGGCTGGTCAAGCATCTTCCCGTGGATTTGGTCATGAATACCTGGTGCAAGCAGCAGAAGAAAGACTGAGGTGTCCTATGAACCGTTATATCGCATACTGTGGGCTGGACTGCGAAACATGTGAAGCGCGCCTTGCAACCATCCGTCATGATGAAGTTCTGCGTGAAAAGGTGGCAGCGCTTTGGTCGAAACTCAACGGTGCAGAGATCACACCGGACATGATCCGCTGTACGGGCTGCCGGATTCCCGGCGAGAAGACGCCGTACTGTGATTCCATCTGCCCGATCCGCCGCTGTGCCTCTGAAAAAGGACTGGAAACCTGCGGCAGCTGCAGTGAAGCGGATTCCTGCGAGCGCCTCGCCGCAATCGTGCGGAACACGCCTGCCGCACTCCACAATCTGAAGGGATACGCCTTTCTGACCCTGCGGGAGTGTCCGGACCTGATGGATACGGCCGCAGAATGGTTTCACGAAAAATGGCATGTCCCGAAGGAAGCGTATCTGGACTGCATGCGTGCCTACCTGAATGGTGAAACGGAATACGGCTGGTTCCTCTGTCTGAAAGGCACTCAGATTGCGGGCGGTCTTGGTGTCATTGAGAACGACTTCCACGAACGAAAGGACCTGACCCCGAATGTGTGCGCCGTGTATACAGAGCCTGCGCATCGGAATCTCGGCATCGCCGGCCGCCTTCTGAACATGGCTGTGGAAGATCTGCGTGCAAGGGGCATCTCCCCTGTGTATCTTGTGACCGACCATACCGGGTTCTATGAACGCTACAGCTGGGAATTCCTGTGCCTGGTGCACTCGGATGGAGAAGAGACGCCATCCAGAATGTATATCCACAGATGATTTCGAATTAGATTGAAATAAAATATTTTATGTAAATTTATTCTTGCATCATACCATATCTTCTGCTATGATACTGATGCAGATACCAGTACTTGGGTATAAAAGCCAGCCCGGGCAGCTTCCTTGACGGTCTGCCCGGGCTGAGTGCTTATTATTCTCTGACTTTTCTGCCTTCTTGCTGGCTATTCAAGTTGTGTGATGCGCACCTGAGCGGCTCCCGCCGGATCCCGGATTACCTCCACGGTATACCGGTATTCTTTCCCGCCGTCCGCAACGATCAGCTCTGTGCTGCCGTATTTCTGTACATGGATATAGAAAACACCGGTTTCCGCGCTGTGAAGCTGCACATTTGCAACGGAGCTGTCCGCCACGGTGATTTCTGCATTGTCGGAAAACGCCGGATTGCCCGGAAGCGTTTCAAATACAGTCAGGTTCAGCTGCTGAGAAGTGAACGCGATGACAGCCGCCGCGATGACCGGGATCAGAAGGCCTGCCGTTTTCTTTCTCCAGTCCGGCATAAATTCGACTACATACACGATAATCTGCATAAGGCAGAAGAGCACTGTCACAAGCAGATGGGGGAACTCATGAAGGCACTCCCGTCCGCATTGAAACGCCGTTGCTCCCAGAAATGCCAGTACCAGTGCGAGAATCAGCACGCTGAGCCAGTTTTTCTTCGTAAGACACCAGCCAGCAAATGCCATGGGAAATGTGAGGAGTGTCCATATAAACCAGTACCTGTAAAATTGGAACAGCTGCCAGCCCAGCGGGGAAAACGGGACCTGCAGGAGATAAATCAGGGGCTGACTGACAAGAAAGAACACAAAAGTCTTTACAGCGGACTCCAGGGGTTTTCTGCAGTTCGTCATAATCACGACAGCAAGAAAAACCCACGCTTCCAGGGTCACGCCCATCCGTTCGAAGGATGTATTCTTGAAAACGGGAACGTTTAGGAAAAGGACTGTCAGGATTGCCGATGCGACAGCATATAATAGCACAACCGGCCAGGTCATCTTCATTCTGCCGAACAGCCGGTCAATACCCCTTCCGACCCGGTTCTTTTCTGTTCCTTCCATCTGCGTTTCCTCCAGGCTCTTCCGGTTTTTGTACCGGTTTATTGTATGACGCGTTCATTTCCGCCGCAAGGCTGATTTCCGGAATCAGAGAGTGCCGCGGCTGAATCTTTCTGCACGAAGCGTCTTGCTTTCCCCCGGATTGGAAGACTATAATGGAAAAAAACAATAAAAATGAGGAGTCAGCCATGCAGTTGAAGCTACTTGCCGTCGGCGATGTGGTGGGCGTCCCCGGCGTACGCTTTCTTTCCCAGCATCTCCGCTCCCTGCGGAAGCAGTACGAAATCGATTTCTGTGTTGTCAACGGGGAGAACGCCTCAGTTGTCGGTCTTGCCGATTCTCAGGCAGAGGAGATTCTGGACGCCGGTGCGGATGTCATTACGCTGGGCAACCACGCCTTTGCAAACCGCCGGATTCATGATTATCTCGATGAAAGTCCCTATATTCTTCGCCCGCTGAACTACGCGCCGCAGCGTCCCGGGCGCGGATGGGGCGTTTATGATACCAAGGCCGGTCCCATTGCAGTAATCAATCTCATCGGGCGCTGCAATATGAACTTCGGACCGGACAATCCCTTTCTCCAGATTGCTCCTCTTCTTGATAAAATCGATGCGAAAATGTGCGTCATCGATTTTCATGCAGAAGCCACCTCGGAAAAACTGGCGATGGCCAGGCTGCTGGACGGCAGGATCAGCGCGCTCTGGGGCACCCACACCCATATTCCCACAGCAGACTGCCGTGTTCTTTCCGGCGGAACCGGATATCAGACGGACCTCGGCATGACCGGTCCGTCGGAAGGTGTTCTAGGTATCCGCACAGAGCAGTCCATTGCCAACTTCCGCGGTGACCTGACCAGCCGCTATGAGGCTGCACCCGGTCCCTGTGTCCTGCAGGGCGCCGTATTCACGCTGGACGGTGACACCGGCAGGTGCCTCCAGGCGGAAGCCATTGAAATCTGCTGAATCCGGGTGTGCACTGCGCACACCCGCTTTCAGCGCCATACACCACACAAGGATGAATGCCCATGCTTCGTTTTCTGCACGCTTCGGATCTTCATATGGACTCCCCCTTTCAGTCCCTCTCTTCGGAACAGGCTGCGCTCCGGCGAAAAGAGCTGCGTGATCTGCCCGGACTTCTGTGTGACCTTGCCCGGGAGCAGGACTGCAGCCTGATTCTTCTTTCCGGAGATCTTTTCGACACGGTGGGCGGGTACCCTGAAACCACTGAGGCGCTGCTTCGCGCCTTTTCCGGTTCCCGCGCTCATATTCTGATTGCTCCCGGCAATCACGACTTCTTTACCGCGGCCAGTCCTTACGCCCGGATGCACTGGCCGGAAAATGTCCATATCTTCCGCTCCGAAACACCGGAGTGCATCCGCATACCGGAGCAAAACGCCTGTGTCTGGGGCGCAGCCTTCCGTTCGGAATCCTCCCCGCCGCTTCTGGAGGGATTCCATGCGCCGCAAACCGGAGAATATCAGCTTATGGTACTCCACGGAGATCCGGAGAATCCTGCAAGTCCCTACAACCCGATTTCAGCGCCGCAGATTGCATCGTCCGGTCTGGATTATCTGGCTCTTGGGCATATTCACAGCCGGTCCGGCCTTCTGCACGCGGGAAATACCGCTTATGCCTGGCCCGGCTGTCCCATGGGGCGCGGATTTGATGAAACCGGTGAAAAAGGCGTGTATGTCGGCGAACTGGATGAAGCAGGATGCCGTCTTCAGTTTCACGCTCTGCCGGGCAGACGCTATGAACGCGTGGAAATTCCTGCCGGCGAAGTTCCCCTGGAGTCCATCGAATCGGCTCTGTCCGGCAAGGAAACCAAACAGGACTGCTGGCGGATCATTCTCACGGGCGAATCCGACCCGATCTGCCTTGCGGACCTGCAGGATGCGCTCTCGCACCGCTTTTTTTCTCTCTCTCTTCGGGATGAAACCCGGCCGAAGCAGTCCCTTTGGGCAGGTGCCGGTTCGGATACCCTCAAAGGCATTTTGCTCCGGAATTTAAGAAGCCGCTGCAGCGAAGCACCGGAGGAAGAGCGCCGCATCCTGGAGCTTGCAGCACGTTACGCAAGAGCCGCACTGGAAGGACGGGAGGTGCCTGAAGTTTGAAGCTTATCCGCATGCGGGCGGTATTCGGCTGCCTGCAGAACGCTGAACTCGTCTTTCATGACGGCTTGAACCTGCTGGAACTGCCCAACGAATCCGGGAAAAGCACCTGGTGCGCTTTTCTTCTTGCCATGTTCTATGGCATTGATTCCTCTGAAAGGGCACGGGGTGAACAGCTTCCCGTCAAAACCAGATATCTGCCCTGGTCCGGCGCCCCCATGCAGGGGCTCGTCGAACTGGAATGGCAGGGCCGTACAATCACCATTGAGCGCAGTTCCGATCGACATGGCAGCCTGAATCTGTTCCGTGCCTTCTACTCGGATTCCGGAGCCGCCGTCCCGGAACTGACCGCTGATAACTGCGGACAGATCCTGCTCGGTGCGGAGAAAAGCGTCTTTGAGCGCTCCGCCTTCATCCGGCAGGCAGGCCTGAATATCGGCGCGGATCCTGCACTGGAGGCACGGCTTCACGCAATGGTCACCACAGGAGAGGAATCCGTCAGTCTTTCCGGTGCTCAGGAAGTCCTGAAAAACCGCCGCAACCAGCTTGGCCGGAACCATACCGGCAAACTATCAAAAGTCACGGAAGAACTGGAACAGATTCGCCGCAGTCTGGATAATATCCGGGCAATTGAACAGGAGGATTTCGCTCTTAACGAGGAACTCACGCTTCTGAAGGATCGTCAGGCGGAACTGGAAAAGGCCAGAATGCAGGCAGATCTTCAGGATCGTCTGCGCAAGAAGCAGCAGCTGGATGCCGCACGTTCCGCAGCCGAATCGGCAACAGAACAGGCAAACCGGGCCATTCAGGCTGCCCAGGGTCTTCCGGAGGAAGCTGCCCTCGCATCTTTGATTCAGGAAAGCTATGAACTGCCCGCCCGGCCTGTGCCTCCGGAGAAGAGCGTTCCCGAGCGTCCGGTTCCGCCTGCCGCACTGAAAGGGCTGACAGGAGAAGCGCTTGAAAAACGAATCCAGGAGGATCTGCAGGACTTCGACAGTCCGGATCAGATTCCCGCACCGAACTGGAAAAAGGTCATCATCGCTTCGATTCTGGCTGTCCCCGGCATTGCCTTTGCGGCAGCCGGCTATCTTCTTCATATGCTCTTCCTGATTCCCGCAGTAGTTCTGCTTGCCGCGGCTCTCCTCATCGCCCGCTCCGGCCTGAAGCAGCGCAGGGAACTGGATGATCTGGAGCAGGCGGCGTTTGAGCGCCGCACAGCTGTCCAGGCACTCTATGAAACAACCAGCCGGGATGAGATTGTCAGACTGGGAGAACGCTATCAGAGCGCACTCCGAAATCTGGCGGAGCAGGAGAATGCTGTCCATGAGAGGCAAAAAGCATACGAAAAAGAGCTCTCATACTGGAATGCGCAGACGCAGGGATATCTGGATCGGGTGCGCAGACTGACACGCGCACAGAATGCAGAAGCTGCACGGGAGGATCTGCGCAGAAGTCTCACGCTTCGGAAAGCTGCCGATCAGGCGAAACGCGAAGCCATACAGCTTCGTCAGAATTATGCCGCTTTAAAGGCCGCCGTCGGTTCGGTAGACATTCCTGCAGATGCCGTCATCGATTCAAAACCGGTTGATCTTGCCGCAACACAATCCGAGCAGGCCCGTCTTCAGAACCGGTGCGCCGGAATTGAGAACCTTCTCAGTCAGCACCGGGGTCAGATCGCAGCCTTGGGAGATCCGGACACTCTTTCTGCGAAAATGGAGGAGCTGGAAGAGACCGCGGATACGATCCGCCTGCACATTGCCGCTCTGGACACTGCACTTGCAGCACTGAACTCTGCAGGAGAGGAAGTGCAGCGCCGCATCTCTCCCGCACTGAGCCGGCGCGCGGGAGAACTGCTGGCACGTCTGACCCAAGAGCGTTACGATCAGGTGCAGATGGACGCAGACTTCCGCCTGAGCGCAAGGCTCTCAGGTGATGCCATGGAGCATCAGATCAGCTATCTCAGTGCCGGTGCAGCAGATCAGCTTTATCTGGCGCTTCGCCTGGCAATCTGCGAAATGGCTCTGGGATCGGAGGTCCCCTTTGTCCTGGATGACGCACTGGTCACTTTTGATGAGACGCGCTGCCTGCGGACTCTGGAACTCCTGAAATCTCTCGCAGAAAACAGGCAGATCCTTCTTTTTACCTGTCAGGCAAGAGAAGGCCAGCTGCTCCGAAAACTGGAATCCTCCGCACAGGTCGGCAACTGAACTTATCTGATTCATTTGCCATCCAGCAGACATGACGAACCCCTGAGGCCAGGTTGAAAAGCCTCAGGGGTCTCATTATAATCTGAATTGGTTTCCATAAACTATTTATGCTTAACTTCCGCGCTTCTTCTGCATTTTCGGCGCGTGACTGCTTCAGGGCAGCTCAGACTTGTCAAAAAGGCTTTTTCCCGGCAGGCAGTCCGGCGCTGCTACGTTGAATACATCCAGAATTGTTCTGCCAACATCCGCAAAGCAGTCCCGTGTTCCCAGATTCTCCGTACGGATCCCGGCATGCCACAATAGGGCAGGAATATATTCCCTGGTGTGATCTGTACCGATATAGGTTGGATCGCAGCCGTGATCCGCCGTTACAATGAGCATGCCGTCATCACCCAGGGCTTCCAGAATGCCGGGTATCGCCGCGGATACCTCTTCCAGGCCCTTTGCATAGCCTTCTGTGTCCCTTCGGTGTCCCCAAAGCTGGTCAAAATCCAGGACGTTGGCGAAAATCAGGCCATTCCGCTCCCGTGCTGCTTTTTCTGCAAGCTCCAGGGTCTGCGCATTGCATTTCGTCTTTTCAGAGGAGGTAAATCCCCTGCCCGCGAAAATATCCACCGGCTTTCCGATGGAATGCACCGGTATCCCGGCAGCCTTCAGTACATCCAGAACGGTTTGCCGTTTCGGCTCCGCCGCATAATCGTGGCGGTTTGCTGTTCGGGTATAGTTTCCCGGTTCGCCCACAAACGGTCTGGCAATCACCCGCCCAAGTTTCAGTCCCATTTCATCGAACAGGTCCCGGGCGATTTCACACCATTCGTAGAGCTGCGGTACCGGAACGACTTCCTCATGACAGGCAATCTGGAACACAGAATCCGCCGATGTGTAGACAATGGGCTTTCCGGTCCGTTCATGTTCCTCCCCCAGCCGCGCGATAATCGCAGTACCGGATTCCGGGCAGTTGCCCAAAACACCCGGCGCACCCGTCCGCTGACAGAACACCTGGAGCAATTCCTCCGGGAACCCGTCCGGGAATGTCAGGAACGGCGCGTCAGTGATCTCTCCCATGAGTTCCCAGTGTCCGACAATGGAGTCCTTTCCTCTGGATCTGCTGGCAAGCCGGCAGTACTTCCCCCGGACTTCCGTATCGTCCCGAAAAGCCTCCAGGCCATCAATCTGGCACAGGCCAAGCTCCCGGAGTTCCCGGATCTGCAGATCCGGATACCGTTCCAAAACATGAGGCACCGTCGCGGCGGTGGCATCGCCGTACTCCGCAGCATCCAGCAGCGCTCCGACTCCCACGGAATCCAGAAGGAGCAGCAGAACCTTTGAAAACATGGCAATTCCAGCCTTTCCTTTTTTCTTCCATTATATCCCCTGTTTCTTTCCATCTGCAACGGGAAATCATAAATAAAGTGTGTACAAACGCGGAACTTTTATGGAATCCATTGCATTGCCCCCGCTTTTCTGCTAAACTGGGCGTAACCGTTTTTCTATCCCCCTGAGGTTTGTCTTTCTCACAGAACTCAGGATGAAATGAATATTAGGAGTGATTCCTTTGAAATGTCCAAAATGCGGTGCCGAACTTCCGAAAAATGCAGAGGCCTGTCCCAAGTGCGGTGCACGTGTAGGAAAGAAAAAGCTCTCAAAAGGCGCGACCATCCTGATTACCATTGTGCTCATTGCACTGGTCGCAGCTGCCTTTGGCTACCTGATCTACCGGCATAATCAGGCCACAAAGCCTGCAGATCCCACCTCCACCTCCGCAGTCGGTCAGGACAGCAACTCGACGCCGGTTCAGAGCGGCACCTCTGCTCAGGCACCAGGCTCCGCCAGCACTGTTCCCGGCACCAGTACGGTCACACCGCCGGCCAGTGTCGTCCCATTTACGCCTGAGGAAGGAAGCTACACCTACCCTGCCGCCAGCGTATCAGAGGAAATGCTGCAGAAAGTGGTTGCAACAGCCGGCAGCCGTGAACTCACCAATGCGCAGCTTCCATTCTACTACTGGTATGGCATTCAGAACTTCTATTCCAATTATTCCAGCCTTCTGGGTGATTATCTGGATCTCTCCCAGCCTCTGGATCGTCAATACTATGACAGCGATCAGACCATCACCTGGCAGTCCTACTTCCTGGATATGGCAATGAACGATTTCCAGTACTATGCTGCCATGAATCAGGACGCTGAAAAAGCAGGCTTTGTTCTGCCGGAGGCGTATCAGTCCTACCTTGACAACCTTCTTGACGCCATGGAAACCACGGCAGTCAATTACGGCTACAAGGATCTGAACAGCTACCTGCAGGCTTTCTTCAGCCCTTATGCAACACCGGAAGGCTATCTGGAATTCACCCGCACCTATCTCACAGTCAATGCTTATTCCATGAAGCTTCAGCAGGATCTGGACAGCGAACTTACTATGGAAGAGCTGGAAAAGTATTATGAGGAAAACCGGGAAGACCTGGAAGGCGCCGGCATTCTTCAGGACGGCACCCGTCTCGTGAACGTGCGTCACATTCTGATCTCCCCGGAGGACACGGAGTCCGAGGACGACTGGAATGAAGCAAGCGAAACAGCTGATACACTCTACAACACCTGGAAGAACAATCCCACAGAAGATTACTTCTCCCAGCTGGCCAATAATTATTCCAAGGATCCCGGCTCCAACACCACCGGCGGTCTGTACGAAAATGTCTATCCCGGCCAGATGGTTCCCGAGTTCAATGATTGGTGCTTTGATCCGGATCGCCAGATCGGCGACAGCGCCATCGTGAAAACCAGCTACGGCTATCACATCATGTACTACGCAGGCCAGGGTATGGAATTCTGGATCTATGCCACAGAGAACTACCTTCTCTCGGAACGTTACGAGGCAGCGCAGCAGGAAATTCTGAACACCTATCCTCTGGAGGCTGACCTGGACAATGTTATCCTTGTGGATCCCCTGGGAATGTATTAAGGAGTCTGCCTTATGGGTAAGCGTGTTCTCTTTGTTCTCAACCCCACTGCGGGCAGGGGCGAAATCCGCACCCATCTGCTTGAAGTCATCCAGCTTCTGACGGAAGCCGGATACAGTGTAACGGTACATCCCACTTCCGGTGCCGGCCAGATTCCCGATCTGCTCCGCGACAACGGCAGATCCTATGATCTGATTCTCACATCCGGAGGCGACGGAACGCTGAACGAGACAGTTTCCGGCCTGATGGACCTGGAACCCCGGCCGACACTCGCGTATATTCCCGCCGGCACCGTCAATGATACTGCCGCCAATCTTCATCTTCCTCTCAGCATTCTTCCCGCGGCGGAAATTGCCGTAAAGGGAACGTCGACCCTGATGGACGTGCAAAGTTTCAACGACAAATGGTTCTTCTATGTGGCGGCTTTTGGACTCTTTACGGACGTTGCCTACGCCACTCCACAGGAGCAGAAGCATGTCTGGGGACGTCTTGCATACCTGATGCAGGGTGTGCGCGCCCTGAGTGACATCAAAGTCTACCGTGTCCGTGTGGAAACACCGGAAGAGACTCTGGAGGAATCCGTGATCTTCGGTGCCGTCTGCTCGACAACCAGTGTGGGAGGCTTCCATCCCAGCGGCATCAAGGACCGTGTCGATCTCCACGACGGTCTTTCAGAGGTACTTCTTGTCCGGCAACCCAAAAATCTGGCGGATTTCAGCAGCATGGCCTCCGCCCTGCTGCGGTTGGATTTTGACTCTCCGTATTTCTTCTTTGCCCATGCGTCCAGCGTGCGCTTTGTGTTTGAGGACGCAGTTCCCTGGACACTGGATGGAGAATACGGCGGAGCTGTTCGGGAGGCAGTCATCCGGAACCATCCGGGTGCCCTGCGCTTCATGGTTCCGGCGGAATCCTGAAAACAGGCATCACGGCAAACAGTGAACGAAAACAGCTGCAGCTGACGTATGGCTTGTCTCTGCGGAAAGTGCAGGCTATAATCTCAAAGCAAGCAGGAGAAACCGATGCGTTTTTCCTGCTTGCTTTTTATGCACCCCTATGCAGTATAAAAGAGTGCCCTGAAAGCATTGAGAAAGGGAATGGGATTGTGGTATTCTTATCATGAAAGGACCCCAATTGTCAGGTATCACGAAAGACTAACTATTAAAAGTCAAGCTTCAGATGCAAGGAAATGAGGATTGGAAGTAGGAGCAAAGACGGCATAACAAACCAGAGCGTCATGCGGCGCTCAAGGCTGTATAAAAAGGAAAAGAGTTAGGCTGCTGTTCG
>JAFWDU010000021.1 GCA_017516005.1 Oscillospiraceae bacterium
CGTATCCGCAAAGGCTCTGTTGTATTCACTTTCCCGGATCTTCACGCGGTATGTGGATGCGATCTGCATGCGGCAGCCTCCCTTCTATCTTTTCTTCTATTACAATAAGTTCGGTTTGAAGTCCGGCAAACCAGCCGGGCTTTTTTCCATCTCATGCCTAAGCTACAATAAGAGGAGCAACTAGCTGGCCATGTTCTCCTTGGGCTTTCATGTCCGTAGAACAGACTGTCAGCCATCCTCTTGTTGTAGCGTTCGGTTTAAGCAGGTTGAGCCTTTGTGTTCGTGTCACCCAATAGATTGAATCGGCAATGAGAAAAAGATGGGTTCCGGTTGCACAATTCTGTATTGGAGGTATGACAATGAACGCCGTAGGCATTGACGTCTCAAAAGGAAAGAGCATGGTCGCAGTGATGCGTCCCTTTGGCGAAGTCGTTTTCTCTCCCTTCGAGGTGTCTCACACCGACAAGGACCTGACCGATCTGGCAAAAAGGCTCAAATCCTTGCCGGGTGAAACCCGTGTGGTCATGGAGCATACGGGCTATTACCACGCGCCGGTCGCCGTCGCACTCCATGAGGCCGGTATTTATGTCTCAGCAGTCAATGCAATGCTCGTGCATGACTACGGAAACAACTCCTTACGCAGAGCCAAGACCGACAGGAAGGACGCCATCAAGCTGGCGAACTATGCTTTGGATCACTGGCTCTCTCTTCCTCGGTATCTCCCTGTCGGAGATACCAGACTCATGTTGAAGACCTGTTACCGTCAATATGAGCTGTTCAGTAAGATGCGGACGATGCAGAAGAACAATCTCATCGCTCTGCTCGATGTCACCTTTCCCGACGCGAACAAACTCTTTTCCAGCCCGCCCAGAGCCGATGGCAGCGAGAAATGGGTGGATTTCGTCGCTCAATACTGGCACTGCGAATGCGTCTGCGGAATGAGCGAGAAAGCCTTTACCAAGAGCTACGAGAAGTGGTGCCGTAAGCACGGCTACAATTTCAGTGAGGACAAGGCGCTTGACGTTTACACTTCCGCCTGCGGACACATCTGCATCATGCCAAAGTGTGAAAGCACCAAGCTCATGATCCAGCAGGCTGTCGCCCAGCTTCAGGCATCCTCTACAGCTCTGGCTGCCTTGAAGAAACAGATGCAGGACTTGGCGTCTATCTTGCCCGAGTATCCCGTCGTCATGCAAATGTACGGCGTCGGGCCTTCTCTCGGACCGCAGCTCATGGCTGAGATCGGCGATGTGCGTCGCTTTCACTCCAAGTCTGCGCTGGTTGCTTTTGCAGGTATTGATGCTCCTCCGTATCAATCCGGCGCCATCGACGTTCGCAGCCGCAGCATCTCCAAACGTGGCTCTGCTAAACTCCGCAGAACGCTCTTTTTGGTAATGTCTGTGATTCTTCAAACCTCGCCTGTCGACGAGCCGATCTACCAATACATGGACAAGAAACGTGCCGAGGGAAAGCCATATAAGGTCTACATGATGGCCTCGGCCAACAAGTTCCTCCGCCGCTACTACGCCACCGTCAAGGCTTATTTGGACGAACTGGACTACATCTGATCTGACCAAAAACATAAGGCTGGCCGTCGCTTTGAAAGCAAGGCGCTCAACGGCTTGCTTTGTTATGCAATTTTAGGTTCGCTCATAAAATTCATATTAGGACTTGACTTTTGTTAGCAGGTCTGTTCTAAGATATAGTCCCTGACCTGTTCCGTATTCCTGTCGCTCACCGTTACGA
This sequence comes from Oscillospiraceae bacterium, assembly GCA_017516005.1. GTDB lineage: Bacteria > Bacillota > Clostridia > Oscillospirales > Oscillospiraceae > SIG488. The sequence goes on from JAFWDU010000021.1 coordinate 1,747, forward strand.
CAAAGTACGAGGGATTCCAGAGATGTCCTCCCCATAGCGCTGCCTTCAGTTCCGGATGTTTCAGAAACAGCCAGCGTGCGATATTGCCCTTCAGGATCTTGATTGCGTCAGATAATCTGCACTGCGGTTTACACCTTACCAGCAGGTGAATGTGGTCCGGCATGACTTCCATTGCGTCGATTTTGATGTCGATGCTTTCGGCGGTTTTCTTCAGGAACGCTTTGACCTCTTCCTCCAGTCCGTCCTGAAAGACCTGCTTCCGGTACTTCGTACACCACACAATGTGATACTGAAGCAAATACACGTAACCACGACCATGGGTAACATTTGAAACAGACTGATTGAAATTAGAATTTTCCATATGCATATTATACCATAAGTGACCCGAAAACGCAAGAATTGCCGCCGCACACTCACGACTGAAGTCACGAGTGTGCGGCGGCTTGTTCATCAAGTGTACCAATTGCACTGAATCTAATCGGCACTTTGCTGACAAAAGGAGATTCCTTCTCAAAAAAGCGCCATGGCACATCCCGAAACTCTTCCGCATAATCGATGTTCACTCTGGGCGATACGCAGATCTGATCCGGCGGCACTTCCTCTGCATCCTCCAGATACAGCGGTCCTGAACAAAGATCCGCCCCGTTCAGGCTTCTTGTAATTCCCATTGCGGCACACAGCTTCCCCGGTCCGCTGCACAGTTCTCGCTCTCTTCCCCTGCGCTGCTTCATAAGCTCCAGGCCGGACACCGGTTCCAGAGCCCGGATCAGAACCACCTCAGGGCAGTCTTCCCGATTTGCAACCACATTGAGACAGCTGTGCATACCGTAAATCAGATAAATGTACGCATAGCCTCCCTCTCCGAACTGAATTTCCGTCCGGCCGGTTCTGCGTCCGCCATAGCTGTGTGCGCCTTTGTCCAACGGACCCATATAGGCCTCGACCTCAACAATTCTGCCTGTGGCAAGTCCTTCCGGCGATTCACAGCAGAGGAGCTTCCCGATGAGTTTCGGTGCAAGTTCTGTTCCTGGTATCTGATAAAACGCTCGAGGAAGCATTTCCGTTCTCCTTCCTGCATCTGTTCCAAAAGAAGAAGCTTTTTTGAAAAGTCATGAGGGACTGTTTCCCCAACAGTCCCTCTATTTTTAAACTCATTTGATTTTTTGTCTTATGTCTTTCAGGCTGACCGCTCAGTCATCCGTTTTCAGGCAATTACGAATGAACTGCTGAATAGCGTTCACGCTCTCATCGGAGATATCATGCTCCATCTTGCATGCATCTTCTGTTGCCTGCTCTTCGCTTACACCAAGCTGCACCAGCAGTTTTGTGAGAAGCTTGTGCCGCTCATAAATCTTTTCCGCAAGGGCGCGTCCGGATTCTGTCAGAAGAATCCCGCCGTCATCGGAAACCGTCACATATCCATCGGATTTTAAGATTCCCATAGCACGGCTTACACTCGGCTTGGAAAAATTCATATGCTCCGAAACGTCTACTGATCTGACGAACGGGTTTTTCTGGGAAAGCACCAGAATGGTTTCCAGGTACATCTCTCCGGATTCTTGTATGGCCATGCGTTGATCCTCCGATCCATGTTTTCTTGACCTTACCATGAATTGTTGTCTATTGCAAGTGGAACATTTTTCCAGAGGCTGTCATTCCTCTGAATGTTACAGCTGCCAGTTGATCTTCTCGGATGCCGGATCAATTCTCTTCCGCATCAGATACAGATCGTTGAATCTGCCCGGCTGATTCCCGGCTTTCTGAAATCCGAGTTTCTCATATACATGCAGTGCGTGTGCATTCTGCGGTGCAACGAGAAGCTGCAGCTTTTTTCTGTTTTTCCTCCGGAATACGCTGGTCGCGTACCCGATCAGCTGCGGTCCGAGTCCCTTGTTGCGTTCTTCCGGAATCAAATAGACAAAGCTGATATGTCCGCAGCCAAGCATTCGATCCTTAGCGGGCATGAGCTGGATAAAGCCGACCGTCCGGTCACCAAGCATGGCATACGCGGCTGCATCCGGATGATAGTGACAGATATTCAGAAGTTCCTGATAAAATCCTTCGCCGTCGAGTCCCATGGTGGAACCGTAAATGCCAGCCCAGGCATCCTCCCGCATGGAGAGGAACGGTTCCCGCGCCAGATCATAGGGACGAAACCAGAGGTTGAACTCGGCAGAACGGCCTGTCTCACGCCACCAGCGCTGCCGCTCAAGGGTGGAAATCTCCTTGGAAAGATGTCTGCAGTCACTGGCTGAAATCAGGGAAAAGGTGCCGTCAGAATACTGCAGTGTGGTCACTCCCGTGTTATCACTGCGCGGAAGTACCAGGTCCGGAAACAGTGTCCGGAGCGAAGCGCTCAGAATCATGGAGTGAGTCACAAGCGCAATGAACTGCCCCTCATGACGGGCTGCGGATTCCCGAAGCACCGCGAGGAATCTTCTTGCAGCATGAGATGGAAGCTCCGATCCATCCACGGAAAACGCCTCGGAACCCGAAACATAGCGCTTCAGCTCTTCCGGCTGGAAATGCTCCGCCCAGCCGTAGCAGACATCTTCCCACTCTCCCACACCCTGCTCCCGCAGTCTGCGGTCCTTCCTGGGTTCGATCCCATGCGGCGTGCACAGTGCTTTTGCCGTCTGCTCAGCACGAAAAAGATCGCTGGTATAGACAGCGGAAAGGGGTATTTCCCGGAACCGCTCAGCAAGGGCGAGTGCCTGGCGCTTTCCCGTTTCCGTGAGCAGGGAGTCATACTGTCCGTGGATCCTCCGGTACAGATTTCCTTCCGCTTCCGCATGGCGGATCAGATAAATCGTCGTCATATCAGAGAATATTCACATAGCCCAGAATATCCAGGCGCATTTTCTGCGCTGCCTTAAGGGCTTGTTCCGCATAATGAAGTCCTTCCGGATCATTCTCCTGATTCTGCCACGCACAGATGATGCTTCTGGCTGCGCAGACGACAGCGCCGTGCCCATAGCGGTTAAATGCATAGCGGACATCTCCTGCGCGGCCGCCCTGTGCCCCATAGCCGATGACCAGGAAAAAGAACTGGTCGTAGCTGCTTCGAAGCTGCTTCAGGATCGCGGACCGATTTGCCCCGACAATCATGCCGATGGGTGAGAAGCCGGAGGATCCAATCGAGTCTTCCGGCGTCATGCGCAGTGCCAGGTCAGCCAGCACCGTATAGATGTTCCGGTCTCCGGCATAGAGATCCTGCACTTCCCTTCCGGAACGGTTGGAAGATCTGACAAGAAGGAAAACCGCTTTATTCTGTTCCTTGCAGTACGGCAGGAACGGGCGGATCCCGTCTGTGCCGAAAAAGGCGTTCAGCGTTGCGGCATCGGTATAATACGGTGCGTATTCCTGCTCTCCGATCTTCATGCCGCCGAAGCACGTACGTGCTTCCACTTCCGCAATCTCCTCAATGGAGCTGAAACTGGTATCCAGTATCACGTAATAGTCCTTATCTCTGGCATAACGAGTCAGTCTTCCAAGGACCTCCAGTCCTTCCAGTCCGATAGCCTCAAAGCAGACAGGCTGGAACTGAACAGCCGGAACTGTTTCTGCAAGGGCATCCAAAAGGCCCCTCCCAAACATTTCATAGGCGCTTGCAAGCGCCTTCGTTGTATCGCCGAATTCTTCCCGCGCCTGTGCAAGAAGATACGGCGGGATTCGATCCGGCATGGGATCATAGCCGAAGCAGAGCGGGCTCTTCATTTTACGGATTTTTTGCTGGAGCAAATCAATGGACATTGATCTTCACCACCCTGAATTGATAGACAAGAGTCTCAAATCCATGTATTTTTTCATGAGACTATCCTAGAAAAGTATATCAGTTTTCATTGAAATTCGCAAGAATAATACAGGCTGAACGGATTCATTTCCATATACGCCGGATCCCCTGAACTTGCTGCTTTTACAGAAATTCGTAGAGATTCAGCCCGGTAACCGCCTCGTCCAGCTTTCGCTCGACTCTGCCCTCCAGTTTTCGGACGAGCATCTCGCAGGTCACGGAAACACGGCATTCATTCAGATGCCCGCCGATGACACTCATATCCGCCCGGCAAAGATTGATATGCAGATGCAGATAGGGTTCTCCTTCCTTTGTCGAAATGCTTCCAAGAAGTGATGTGATCTCCATCGGTTCGTCGAACGTATGGCGATGATATTGCTTCTCGTCTACGTCATATAGTCCGATCACGACATGATCCGCCGCCCCAAGCGCCTCAACGGAAGCAAGCTGCACTCCCTCCCGCTTGCAGAACGCAGTCAGCGAGGCGACAACCTCTTCCCCGCGATCCATGCGGATCACAAATGTATCCTGAAATTGTCTGTATTCCATGTGTGATTTCTCCTTCCAACCGTTCCGGTTCTTTTCAATCTGTATGTGGAAACCGTCCCACAGATTCATATTCGCTGGGCAAGGATCTTGTGGCTGGCTCGGTTCATTTAAGCACCTTCTCCATTGCCTTTCCCCTGGCAAGCTCATCGACCAGCTTATCAAGCTGACGCACCCGTTTCATCAGCGGGTCCTCAATTGACTCCACCTGGATGCCGCAGATTTTTCCGGTGATCAGTTCTGCACGCAGATTGTATGCCGGAGCCTGGTCAAGAAAGGCGCCGTAGCTGATATCAGAGGCAAGCGCTGCGTCAATCTCCTCCGCTGCATATCCTGTAAGCCACGAAGTCACTTCATATACTTCTGCCCTGGAGCGGCCTTTCCGTTCCGCTTTCCGAATCAATGCGGGATAAACGTCGGCAAACAACATATCAAACACCGTTTTTCTTGGCATGGCATACCTCCAAAACAGGAACCCTGATAAAACAAATATACCATACAGTGAAAACAACCACAACAGGAAAGCGCCCTTGCCCGAAAAGGCAAAAGCGCTTTCTTGGATGATAAACAGCAACGGAACCGAAACCGTCCGTGGGTTCGCTTATTTCGTACCGAAAATCCGGTCGCCGGCGTCTCCAAGTCCGGGAAGGATATAGGCGTGCTCATTCAGGCAGTCATCGACCGCGGCGACGTAGATATCAACATCCGGATGATCCTTCTGAACCAGCGCAACGCCTTCCGGCGCGGCAATGATGTCCATCAGGCGGATCGTCTTGCACCCGTATTCCTTGATGAATGTAATCGCGGCAGATGCGCTGCCGCCCGTTGCGAGCATAGGATCTACGACGATCACGTCACGCTCGGCAATATCATTGGGCATCTTGCAGTAGTATTTGACGGGTTCGTGTGTATCCGGATCCCGGAAAAGGCCGATGTGACCGATCTTTGCAGAAGGAATCAGTGAGATCATTCCGTCGACCATGCCGAGACCTGCACGGAGAATCGGCACCACTGCCAGTTTTTTGCCGGAAAGCACATGGCACTTGGCCACCGCCATGGGCGTCTCAATCTCCACTTCTTCCGTAGGAAGATCTCTCGTTGCCTCATAGCACATCAGCATGGCAATCTCACTTACGATTTCCCGAAATTCCTTTACGCCGGTATCCTTGTTGCGCAGAATCGACAGCTTGTGCTGCAGCAGCGGATGATCCAAAACATGAACGCTACCCATAGTAATCCCCTTTCAGTTTTCTGACTTCATTCGTTCCAGGCGCTCCCGCTCCGCCTGTGACAGGCGCAGATAATTGGGAACCAGTTCCTCTGCAGAAGGATGTTCTCCGGAGGTCAGCCGGGGCCATGCGGTCAGCGCAACCGATGCCGCTCTCTGCAGACGGATATGTTCCGGAAGCAGGCTAAGGTAAGGAAGCTCCTGTCCCAGCTCATTATAGCACAGCTGCGCGCCATCTCCAACTAAAAAAGTATGGCTGCGGTAATTTTCCAGATCCTCTTTGAGCTGCTCTACGCTGATTGCGCGGTCGGGCGTCAGCCGCGTCAGCTGTCCGTTCTCCGCCCGGAACAGTGTGTTGTATACCTGAGCGCGTCTTGCATCCATGCTGCAGCAGATGATTCCACTGAGATGTCGGCATCCTACGGCCATCGCCTCAAGTGTGGATACGCCGAAAAGAGGCAGTTCTCTGCCCCATGCGAAGCCCTTTGCTGCTGCGACGCCGATCCGGATTCCCGTAAAGCTTCCCGGTCCGGAAGCGACCGCCACAGCATCCACGTCTTCAACACGCAGCGCGCAGCTTTCCAAAAGATTTTCCGCAAGCCTGGTCAATGTGCTGCTGTGTGTCTGTCCGCAGTTTAAATAGCTTTCTCCTTCCAGAACGCCGTCGCAAAGCAGCGCAGCGGAAGCTGCCTTCGCTGAGGATTCAAAGGCCAACAGTCTCAAAGCGAGCTCCTCCCTCAATGGTAATCTCCCGGGTATCCGGATCCGAATCCGGCCGTGTAATGGTTACTCTGATTGCATCCGCGAAAAGAGATTCCGCATTCTCGGTCCATTCCACTGCGCAGACACCGCCCCGATCCAGGTATTCCTCCCATCCGATCTCCATCAGTTCATCTTCTCCGGAGAGGCGGTAAAGGTCAAAGTGAAACAGGGGAATTCTCCCTTCCGTATACTCGTTGACAATGGTATAAGTCGGACTCGTCACACGTCCGGAAATGCCAAGTCCTGCGGCAATTCCTCTTGTCAGCGCTGTCTTTCCGGCGCCGAGGTCGCCCCGGTATGCGATCACATCACCCGGCTCCAGCCGTTCCGCCAGCACCCGTCCAACCGCTTCTGTCTCCGCTTCATTCCTGGTTCGAATTGTCATGTGTCCACACACCTCCCAAAAAAGATATCCTTTCATTTCCGTTTCGAATGTTCCAGTTCCGGGATTCCAGCGGAGCTATTCTAGCACGGAATCACAGATTTGAAAAGGCGAATTCGGGCTGATCGAATCCTTCGGTTCATCGCCGTTCGCGCTCTTTTCTGAAAAGCCGCTTGGTACTCCGAAGCGCTCTTACAGCCACTTTTTCTTCTTGAAAAGAATCAGGCAGAATACCACGATGGCGATGCTTACTGCGATGACAATGGGGTAGCTGATGCGCCAGCCAAGCTCCGGCATATAGCGGAAATTCATGCCATACCATCCGACCAGAAGCGTCAGCGGCATGAAAATCGTCGTAACGACCGTCAGGAGCGTCATGATTCTGTTCTGATGCACCTCAAGCTGCGCATTGTACAGATCACGCACCTGCATGGTGTAATCCCGAATTGCAACCGCGTAATCATGCCGCCGGGCCATCAGATTCATGAAAAGATGGATATAGCGCAGATGATCTTCATCGAAGAATCCGTTTTCATTCTCCTCCAGCTCCTGTGTCATATCAATGATCTGCTCATAGTGAATCAGCAGCTCCCGGATCTCGCCCCGGATCTCATTCACCCGGACAAGGTCGTCCTGGCCCTGGGCCATTACAACCGTATCCTCGATCTGATTCAGTTCTTTCTCATAGTTCTCCAGAATAGACAGGTCGCGATCCACAATCAGCTCCAGAAAATCATAAAGGAACCGTTCCAGACTCGGTTCACGCCACCGTTTCGTGCGATGGATCACGTCAATCATCTGCTCCGGTTTTCCGCTTTCGTCAATGAATACGATTCCTTTTTCGTCCAGCGCAAAGGCGAAGCAGAAATCCCGCTCCTTCAGATTGTCCCTGTCCGGAATCTGAAACGTTCCAGTCAGGGAGTCATAGTTGACTTCCGCCTTTGTGTTGTGAATATTCCCGGCGTCCAGTTCCAGTTCAATGCCCATGTCAAACCGATCGCGTTCACGCTCCCATTCCAGAGGTGTCAGCACCGCAACAAACTGCCGGTTCCCTCGTTCCTGAAACTCCTCCATAGTGCAAAGCCGTATGGTCTCGTCCAGCAGATAACAATTCATAATCTCATCTCCATAAACCGGTGCGGATTGCAGCTTCACGCGGCATTTCCGATGGGATTCACGCTAGCCGGCAAAAGCGGGAAATCAGCCGGGCGGAAACGCAAATCTTACTTCTTATGTCCTTACGGTGTTTATACCGGAGCGGGCAGAGATGAAATCAAACGATTACAATCCGGTTGCCCGCCTGCCTATGATAATCGATATTATTCTTTTCGTCAATCAGTCCATATTGAAAGGCAGTTTCCCCTCTTGACACTTCTTTGGGAATTCCGTATGATCTCCATAGAATTCTATACGCTGTTTCCGCAGCGGCTGCGGAAAGATAGCGATAAAACAGGAGCGTGAATCCATGCTGGAACTGAAGCATGTGAGTTATCAGGTTAGCGAGAGCAATCAGCAGATTGACATTCTGCAGGATGTCAGTTTCTCTATCCCTGAGGCTAAATTCGTTGTCATTACCGGTCCCAACGGGGGCGGTAAATCCACCATTGCCCGTATGATCTCAGGCGTTGCCAGACCGACGGGCGGCCAGATCATCTTTGACGGCACAGATATTACAGACAAAAGCATCACAGATCGTGCCCTTCTTGGAATCGGCTATGCACTTCAGCAGCCGGTTCGTTTCAAGGGACTGGATGTCCATGATCTGCTCCGGATTGCTTCCGGTCGGGATCTGAACATTGACGAAGCCTGTTCTTTCCTGTCGCGGGTAGGCCTGTGTGCAAGGGACTATGTGCATCGGGAAGTCAACGCCAGTCTTTCCGGCGGCGAGCTCAAACGGATCGAAATTGCGACGATCCTTGCCCGGCAGCCCAAGCTGGCCGTATTCGATGAGCCGGAAGCCGGCATTGACCTCTGGAGTTTCCAGAGTCTGATTCATGTATTTGAGCAGATGCGTGAGGAAATCGAAGGCGGCTCCATTCTGGTTATTTCCCACCAGGAGCGCATTCTATCCATCGCTGATGAGATCATCGTTGTTTCCGGCGGCCGGATCGAGAAGCAGGGACCGCGGGAAGAGATTCTGCCCCAGCTGATCGGAACGGATTCTGCAGTCAACAACTGCACCAGACTGGAGGGGAACTGAGAAATGACCGATATTCAGAAGCGGATTCTGCAGGAGGTTGCCGACCTGCATCAGGTGCCGGAAGGTGCCTACAACTTCCGCGTCAACGGGCAGAGTGTCGAACGCAGCAGTACGTCAAATGTTGAGATTTCCTCCAAAGCCGATGGCAGCGGGCTGGAAATCCGGGTCAAACCCGGCACAAAGAACGAAAGCGTGCATATTCCCGTTATTATCAGTGAAAGCGGACTGAGTGAGGTCGTCTACAATGATTTCTTCATTGGGGAAGACGCAGATGTGCTGATTGTTGCCGGCTGCGGCATTAACAACTGCGGCAATCAGGATTCTCAGCACGACGGCATCCACCGCTTTTTCCTTGGCCGAGGAGCCAGGATCCGCTATGTGGAAAAGCATTATGGAGAAGGTGACGGCGCCGGTCAGCGGATTCTCAATCCCACGACAGAATTATATCTGGAGGAGAACAGTTATGCCTCCCTGGAGATGGTTCAGATCCGCGGCGTGGATTCCACAGAGCGCGTCACACGGGCGGATGTGGCTGCTGGCGCAACCCTGATTATTCAGGAGCGGCTGATGACCCATGGCAGTCAGTCAGCGATCAGCGCTTATCAGGTCAATCTGAACGGTGTGGATGCCAGCACGGACCTGGTTTCCCGTTCCGTCGCGAGAGACAACTCCTATCAGAAATTTGATGCTCTGATCCGCGGAAACACGGCATGCAGAGGCCATGCGGCATGCGACGCCATCATCATGGACCATGCGAGCGTTCTGGCAGTACCGCAGCTGGAAGCAAACCATGTAGACGCAGCATTGATCCACGAGGCTGCA
>JAFWDU010000022.1 GCA_017516005.1 Oscillospiraceae bacterium
CTAAAGTCCTTTTTTATTGACCCCCAGTTGAACTGGGGGTTTTGTTAACGCCTATTCGGCTCCAAGCAAAAAAGCGTGCAGAAGCGAAATCGCTTCTGCACGCTTTTAATCAAATCTGAGTGGATCTCAGATGAGCTCAATAACAGCCATCTCGGCGCCGTCGCCCTTCCGCGGCCCGATGCGGGTTACGCGGGTGTAGCCGCCGTTGCGGTCAGCATACTTGGGAGCGATCTCGTCGAAAAGCTTCTTGGCGACATCTTCCTTTGTGATCCAGGCCAGAGCTCTGCGGTAATTTGCAAGGCCCTTCTTCTTGCCGAGAGTAATCATCTTCTCAGCAACAGGCTGAACTTCCTTCGCACGATAGAACGTGGTCTCAATCTTGCCGTTCTCAAACAGATAGGTGGTCATCGCGCGGAGCATCGCCTTGCGGGAATCGCTGGTTCTGCCCAGCTTGCGGGTTCCAAACATGGGAATCTACCTCCTTCTTGAAAGGTTAATTGCTGGAATTCGAGTCTTCACTGGCCAGGCTCAGGCCCATCATTGCGAGCTTGTTCTGAACCTCTTCCAGTGACTTTCTGCCCATATTGCGTACCTTCATCATTTCTTCGCCCGTCTTGGAAATCAGATCCTCAACGTTGTTGATGTTGGCGCGCTTGAGGCAGTTGAAGCTTCTGACAGACAGATCGAGTTCTTCGATTGTCATCTCGAGCATCTTGTTATGACCGATGTCCGTGCGTTCCACAACGGTACTCTTGTTTGTGACAGCATCAGACAGATCCGTAAACAGCGCAAGGTGGTCAGACATGATCTTCGCACCCAGTGACACAGCGTCGCGGGCGGAAATGGTTCCGTCGGTCCAGACTTCCAGTGTCAGCTTGTCATAGTCGGTCATGTTTCCGACACGCGTATTTTCCACAGTATAATTGACCTTGTATACCGGTGTGAAAATGGAGTCGATGGGGATCACACCGATGGGGGTCTGCGGGGTCTTGTTCCGATCGGACGGAACATAGCCGCGGCCGTGGCTCATGGAGATTTCCATGTTGAAGGATGCGTCAGGACCCAGGGTGCAGATGTGCAGATCCGGATTCAGAATCTCCACATCAGCGTCAGCCTTGATATCGCCGGCGCAGACCTCACATTCGCCTTTGGCGTCAATGTAGACGGTCTTGACTCCCTGGCAGTTGAGCTTCGCGATGATCTTCTTGACGTTGAGGACGATCTCAGTCACATCCTCTTTCACGCCGGGGATCGTGGAAAACTCATGCAGGACGCCGGCAATCTTGATGGAGACAGCCGCCGTTCCGGGCAGAGAGGAAAGCAGAATTCTTCTCAGGGAATTGCCCAGGGTGGTGCCGTAGCCCCGCTCCAGGGGCTCTACGACGAACTTGCCGTAGGTGGCATTTTCGGGCGAATCCAGACACTCAATACGCGGTCTTTCAATTTCTACCATAATAGCCCTCCTTGTAACTGCGGCGGTATCACGCCGCATGATTCAGCATGCCAATAAATGAGGGTTTCTGTTACTTGGAGTACAACTCAACGATCAGGTGCTCTTCGATGTCGAAGTCGATATCGTCTCTTGCAGGAGCAGCAATCACCTTTCCGGTCAGGGTAGCCTTGTCGCGGTCAAGCCACTTGGGGGCTGCGATGAATGCATCGTCCTCTTTCATCTTCTTGAAGCGATTGTTGGAAGCGCTCTTTTCACTCACTGCGATCACGTCGCCCACCTTAACCAGGTAGGAGGGGATGTTGACCCGCTTGCCGTTCACGGTGTAATGGCCGTGGTTGACCAGCTGACGGGCTTCGCGGCGGGTGGAAGCAAAGCCAAGGCGATAGACAACGTTGTCCAGGCGGCGCTCGATCATGGTCAGCAGCTCCTCACCGGTGTTGCCGCCCATACGGGCTGCCTTCTCGTAGTACATCCGGAACTGCTTCTCCAGGATGCCGTAAACAAATTTAACCTTCTGCTTCTCATTCAGCTGAGTTGCATACTCGGACTTCTTCGCACGTCTCTGTGCGCCGGGGTTCTTGTTTGAGGACTTGGAATAGCCCATTACCGCCGGAGAGATGCCCAGGGTTCTGCAGCGCTTGAGAACAGGCTGTGTATTCTTAGCCATAATTCAATTTCCTCCTTCGGCAAATTAGACGCGGCGTCTCTTGGGAGGACGGCAGCCATTGTGAGGAATGGGCGTGACGTCCTTGATCATGTTGACCTCGAGGCCTGCGGACTGAAGTGCGCGGATGGCAGCTTCACGGCCCTGGCCGGGTCCCTTGACGTAAACTTCAACGGTCTTCAGGCCATACTCCATAGCAGCCTTTGCAGCGGTCTCAGCGGCCATCTGCGCAGCAAACGGAGTGGACTTCTTGGAACCGCGGAATCCGAGTCCGCCGGAGGAAGCCCAGGACAGCGCATTACCGTTCAGATCGGTAATGGTGACCATGGTGTTGTTGAACGAAGAGCGGATATGCGCGGCGCCCTTTTCAACGACCTTCCGGTCCTTTCTTCTCTTAACAACCTTCTTGCCTTTTGTTGCAGCCATGTCATATCCCTCCTTACTTCTTCTTATTCGCAATGGTCTTCTTGGGACCCTTGCGGGTACGTGCGTTTGTCTTGGTGCGCTGGCCGCGAACCGGCAGGCCTCTTCTGTGGCGCAGGCCACGATAGCAGCCGATGTCGGTCAGACGCTTGATGTTGGTGGCAACCACACGGCGCAGGTCGCCCTCGATGGTGTACTCGTTGTCAATGACGGTACGAAGGGCTGCTTCCTGGTCGTCGGTCAGATCCTTGACGCGGATGTCAGGATCGATGCCAGCCTTTGCCAGAATGTCGTTTGCGCTCTTTCTTCCAATGCCGTAGATATAAGTGAGTCCGATTTCGATTCTCTTGTCTCTCGGCAGGTCAATACCAGCAATACGTGCCATTTACTCCTGCTCCTCCTTAGCCTTGTCTCTGCTTATGCTTCGGGTTTTCGCAAATTACCATGACGCGGCCATGGCGCTTAATGATCTTGCATTTTTCGCACATGGGCTTCACGGACGGTCTAACTTTCATGAATATAACCTCCATTTGAGCTTGGCGCTCTACTTACTTCTCCATGTGATTCTTCCGCGGGTCAGGTCGTATGGGCTCATCTGAACCGTGACCTTGTCGCCGGGAAGGATCTTAATGAAATTCATCCGGAGCTTGCCGGAAATGTGTGCCAGGATGTTGTGTCCACCGCCGATATCGACGGAGAACATTGCATTCGGCAGCGCATCTACCACGATGCCCTCGAGTTCGATGACGTCATCCTTTGCCAAGTAACATTAACCTCCTTGGTTATGACTCTCTGTCTGGCGGTAACCCGCCAGAGCTCTTCGCAACTCGCTGTTGAGTACTTTGTCGCCGCTATGAATCTTGTCAGCGACCAGTGAATCAATCCGAGCAGCTTTACGGACATGTTTGCGGTTTTTCCGCTTGGGATGTTCCAAAGTTCTTTCCCTGCCGTCTGAAAGCAGGACATAATCTTCTTCGAGATCCATCACAAAGAAGTAGCGTCCTTTGTCATGTCCCGCCAGGGATAGAACGATGTCCGCCTTGTGAAGATTCATACTAAAGCTCCTCGGTGACTGTGAGGATTTCCGGCTCGCCGTCGGTGATCAGTACGGTATTCTCGTAATGCGCCGAAAGCTTGCCGTCGCATGTGACTGTCGTCCAGTGATCCTTCAGGACTCTCACTTCGTAAGTTCCTGCGTTGACCATGGGTTCCACGGCAATCGTCATGCCCCGAACCAGACGCGGGCCCCGCCCGGGTCTTCCAAAGTTCGGTACTTCGGGTTCCTCATGGAGGTTCGCGCCCACACCGTGGCCGACAAAAGCGCGAACGACAGAAAACCCGTTACTCTCCACATAAGTTTGCACTGCATGGGAGATGTCGGAGACACGGCAGCCGGAACGTGCAAAGCGGATGCCTTCGAAAAAGCTCTGCTTTGTCACGTCAATCAGCCGCTGTGCTTCGGAAGAGATCTCTCCGCAGGGGAATGTCGCTGCACAGTCACCGGTAAATCCGTCGATATGGGCACCCACATCCACGCTGACAATGTCGCCTTCCTTCAGAACCCGGGGTCCCGGTATTCCGTGGATGACCACTTCGTTCACGCTGATACAGGCACTCGCAGGAAAGCCGCCGTAACCGAGGAATGTAGGTCTGGCTCCCTGAGACTCGATGTATTTCCGAACTGCACGGTCAATCTCTTCCGTGGTCACGCCGGGGCGGATCATGCTGCCTGCAAGTGCTCTTGCCTGCGCTGTGATCCGGCTCGCCCGACGCATTTTTTCGATCTCATGATCGTTCTTGATGGAGATCATTTAAGCTTCTCCAATGACCTTCATGATCTCGGCAAACGCCAGATCAATGTCCTGGTCACCTTTCACCAGTCTGAGCACACCCTGCTTCTCATAGAACGCCTTGAGGGGTTCTGTTTCCGCATGGAATGTCTTCAGACGGCTGCGCACGGTTTCCACTGCGTCATCGCTGCGGATGACGAGCTCTGCACCGCACACATCACAGATGCCTTCCTTGGTGGGCGGATTGGCAGTCACATGAAAACTCGCGCCGCATGCGGGGCAGACCCGCCGGCCGGTCATGCGATGCTCGATCACTTCGTCCTCGACCTCCAGGGAGATCACGCGGTCAAAGTGGATGCCGCTGCGCTCAAGGGCTTCTGCCTGAGGAATGGTACGCGGAACGCCGTCAAGAATGTAGCCGCCGTTGCAATCCGGCTGGGATACACGCTCGCGGATGATTCCGATGATCACTTCATCCGGAACCAGCTTGCCTGCATCCATGTAGCTCTTAGCCTGAAGGCCGATTTCAGTACCGTTCCTGACGGCCTCCCGCAGGATATTGCCGGTGGAAATGGACGGGATGTTCAGCTCTTTGCTGACAAGCGCCGCCTGCGTTCCCTTTCCGGCTCCCGGGGCGCCTAAGAAAATCAGTCTCATGGGTTCTCCTCCCAAATTACTCCAGGAATCCCTTATAGTGCCGCATCAGCAGCTGCGCCTCAAGAGCGCGGTAAGTCTCAAGCGCAACACCGACGACAATGATGACGCTGGTGCCGCCGATCGCCAGGGAATTGATGCCGACAACGTTGCCCAGAATAATGGGGAGAATTGCGACAACACCCAGGTACAGGGCGCCGAAGAGAACAATCCGGTTGATGACCTTTGCGATAAACTCGCCGGTGGGTCTGCCGGGACGGAAGCCGGGGATAAATCCGCCGTTCTTCTTCAGATTGTTGGAGATCTCGATGGGATTATACTGAATGGTGGAATAGAAGTAACTGAATCCAATGATCAGCATGAAGTAAACGACTGCATAGATCGTGCTTGTGTTGCTGATCACGTTATTCTTGACGAAAATCCAGAACTTCGTGGTGGGTTCGGCAAGGAACGCAGCAATGGTAGCAGGAAGTGATGCAATGCTCTGCGCGAAAATGATGGGCAGAACGCCGGACATATTGACCTTGATGGGAAGGTAGGTGCTCTGTCCGCCATACTGCTTGCGTCCAACCACGCGCTTTGCGTAGGTAATGGGAATCCGGCGTTCGGCGTCGTTGATGAAGACAATGAAGAGGATCAGAGCGAGCATGCCGACTACAAGGCCGATTGCCGCATACCACTTCAGGCCGCCGTTGACCAGGTTCGTAAACAGATCGTTGACCATGGAGGGAACACGGCTGATGATGCTGGCAAACAGGATCATGGAAATGCCGTTTCCGATGCCGAATTCATTGATCTGCTCACCCAGCCACATCAGGAAAGCGGAACCGGCTGTGAAGGTCAGGATAATGACCACCGCAACCATGAAGCCGTTGTCGGTAAGAAGGTTGTAGTTGCGGAGCATCACGAAGTACGCAAAACCCATCAGGAGGCCGAGGCCGACTGTGGAATAACGGGTGATGCTGGCAATCTTCTTCTTGCCTTCCTCACCGCCGTCCTTGCTCAGCCGCTCAAGTGCGGGAATCGCGATGCACAGGAGCTGGATGATGATGGACGCGTTGATGTAGGGCTGAATGGAGAGCGCAAATACAGTCGCTCTGGAGAAAGCGCTGCCGCTCATTGCATTGTACAGTCCCAGAACAGTGTCCGAGAGCTGAGAATTGAAGTAATTGGCCAGCTCCGTCACATTGACGTAGGGAACCGGGACCGCATTACCCAATCTGTAAACCAAGAGAATAAAGAGTGTGAAGAGAAGTTTTTTGCGGAGTTCGGGAACCTGCCAGGCGTTGCGTAATGTGGCAAACACCTCAGATCACCTCAGCCTTTCCGCCTGCCTGCTCAATCTTCTCCTTTGCGGATTCAGAGTATGCAGACGCCTTCACAGTCAGTTTCTTGTTCACAGAGCCGTTGCCAAGGATCTTGATGCCGTACTTGCAATCAGACAGGATGCCCTTCTCCATGAGAGCAGCCACATCCACAACTGCGCCGTCCTCAAATGCGTTGAGAGCAGCAACGTTGATTGCAGTCAGGGGCTTTGCAAAGATGTTGTTAAAGCCGCGCTTCGGAATACGGCGTGCCAGAGGCATCTGGCCGCCTTCGAAGCCGACACGGACCTTTCCGCCGGAGCGGGCTTTCTGGCCCTTGTGTCCGCGGCCGGCAGTCTTGCCATTGCCGGTGCCGGTGCCGCGGCCCTTCCGCTTGTTGACATGCGTGGAGCCTTTGACCGGAGCAAGTTCATTCAGATTCATAACTTGCGCCTCCTTATTCCTCGGTGACCTGCAGCAGGTAGCCGATCTGGGCGATCTTGCCGCGGGTCTGTGCGTTGTCGGGCTGAACCGTTTCCTGGCCGATCTTTCTCAGGCCGAGGGAAGCGGCAGTCGCAATGTGCTTGTCAAGACGACCGTTGAGGCTCTTGACCAGCTTGATCTTTAAGTTCTTAGCCATGTCAGAAACCTCCTTAACCGACGATCTCTTCAACATTCTTGCCGCGGATGGCTGCAACCTCTTCCGGGCCGCGCAGAGACATAAGGCCCTGCATGGTAGCCTTGACCACGTTCTGCGGGTTGTTGGACCGCAGGCACTTGGTACGGATGTTGCTTACGCCGACTGCTTCCATGACGGAACGCACCGCACCGCCGGCGATGATGCCGGTACCTTTGGAGGCGGGCTTGAGCAGCACGCGGCCTGCGCCGTACTCACCAATGACCTCATGAGGAATGGTGGTGCCGGACAGGGTGATCTTAACCATGTTCTTCTTGGCGTCTGCAATGCCCTTCAGAATCGCTTCGGAAACTTCAGCAGCCTTGCCCAGGCCGTAGCCAACGGTGCCCTTGCCGTCGCCGACAACGACGAGCGCGGAGAATTTCATCACGCGGCCGCCCTTAACGGTCTTGGAAACACGGTTCAGGTAGACAACCTTTTCAATATACTCGGGCGCAGCCTGTTCGCGGGCGCCTCTCGTGTTGTTGTTGTTAGGCATTTTGTCTTCCTCCTCCCGTTAAAACTCAAGGCCGGCTTCACGAGCGCCCTCTGCCAGTTCGGCAACGCGTCCGTGATACAGATAACCGCCGCGGTCAAATACGACCGTGTCGATGCCTTTGGCCTTTGCGCGCTCAGCGATCAGCTTGCCAACCTTGCGGGCAGCTTCCTTGTTGCCGGTGGCGCCTTCGAATTCCTTTTCCAGAGTGGAAGCGGAAACCAGCGTCGTGCCATTGACGTCGTCAATGATCTGCGCATAGATGTTCGCATTGCTGCGGAAAACGTTCAAACGGGGTCTTTCAGGCGTGCCGGAGATTTTCGCTCTGACACGGACGTGGCGCTTCTGGCGCTGCGCATTGGTATCGGGTCTCTTAATCATTTATGGCACACCTCCTTTATTTCTTGCCGCCGGCCTTGCCTTCTTTGCGGCGGATGACTTCGTCAGCATACTTGATGCCCTTGCCCTTGTAAGGCTCGGGAGGACGCTTGCCTCTGACTTCCGCTGCAAACTGGCCGACTTTCTGCTTGTCGATGCCGGAAATGACAATCTTATTTGCGCTGGGAACTTCAATCTGCACATCAGCAGTCTCTTCCATGGTGACAGGATGGGAATAACCGACGTTCAGGACCAGCTTGTTGCCTTCTTTGGAAGCACGATAGCCGACGCCGTTGACTTCCAGCTCCTTCTTGAAGCCGTCGGTCACACCGACAACCATGTTGTGGAGCAGAGAACGGGACAGGCCGTGAAGGCTGCGGTTGAGCTTCTCGTCATCGGGGCGGGAAACGCTTGCAACAGCGCCGTCCACATCAATGGCGATGTTGGGATGGAAGGTGCGGACCAGGGTGCCCTTGGGGCCCTTGACGGTAACCACATTGCCTTCGGCAACATTGATTTCCACACCTGCGGGGATTGCGACGGGCATTCTACCAATTCTAGACATTGTTCGCCCCTCCTTACCACACAAACGCAAGGACTTCGCCGCCGACATGGTTAGCTCTTGCAGCCTTGTCGGTCATGACGCCCTTGGAAGTGGAAATGATTGCGATGCCGAGTCCGCGGAGAACCTGCGGAATCTCATCAGCGCCCGCGTAGACGCGCAGGCCGGGCTTGGAAACGCGGCGAAGACCGGAAATGACCTTCTGCTTGTTTCCCAGATAACGCAGGGTGATGTGGATCATGCCCTGGGTTCCGTTGTCCTCAACGGTGAAGTCCTTGATGTAGCCTTCGTCCTTCAGAATCTGAGCGATGCTCTTCTTCAGGTTGGAAGCGGGCACATCAACGGTGTCGTGCTTTGCCGAATTTGCATTCCGGATCCGGGTAAGCATATCAGCAATGGGATCAGTGATTTGCATTTTGATGTTACCTCCTTAAAGGTTACAGACCGTGGTCTGTTTCAGATTCGGGAGTATCAGGGGAATGCGGGCTGAAGATCAGCCCCATCTTCTCTTGACTTCCGGAACCAACAAATGAATTTACCAGGACGCCTTGCGGACGCCGGGGATCTGACCCTTGTAGGCCAGCTCGCGGAAGCAGATACGGCAGATGCCGTAGTTGCGCAGATACGCATGGGGACGGCCGCAGATCTTGCAGCGGTTGTAGCTGCGGGTGGAGAACTTGGGCTCCCTCTGCTGCTTCAGGATCATCGCTTTCTTTGCCATGAGTCGTTCCTCCTTACGAATAGAAGGGCGCGCCAACCTGGGTCAGCAGCTCTTTTGCTTCTTCGTCGGTCTTCGCGGTGGTGCAGATGCAGATATCCATGCCGCGGATCGCGTCGATCTTGTCGTATTCGATCTCCGGGAAGATCAGCTGTTCCTTCAGGCCGAAGGAGTAGTTGCCGCGGCCGTCAAAGGAGTTGGGGTTGATGCCGCGGAAGTCGCGGACACGGGGCAGAGCCACGTTGAACAGACGATCCAGGAATTCCCACATGCGGTCGCCGCGGAGGGTGACCTTAACGCCGACGGTCTGGCCTTCACGCAGCTTGAAGTTTGCGACAGACTTTCTTGCCTTGGTCGCGATGGGCTGCTGGCCGGTGATCGCCGCCAGATCCTTCATGACAGACTCCACGATCTTTGCATTGTCCTTCGCTTCACCGCAGCCGCAGTTGACGACGACCTTCTCGATCTTGGGAATCTGCATGACGCTCTTGTAGCCGAACTTCTGCATCAGAGCAGGAGCAATCTCGGCAGTATACTTTTCTTTCAGTCTTGCCATTTTCAGAGCTCCTCCTCTCAGATGATCTCGCCGCACTTCTTGCAGACGCGGTTCTTGACGCCGTTCTCAAGCTTGTATGCAGCGCGGGTGGGCTTGTTGCACTTCGGGCAGACACGCATAACCTTGCTCACGTACAGGGGCGCTTCCTTGCGGATGATGCCGCCTTCCTCGCCCTGACGGCGGGGCTTCACGTGGGTGGTAGCAATGTTGATGCCCTGAACCAGGACTTTGCCTGCGGAAGGCATGGTCTCGAGAACCTTGCCCTGCTTGCCCTTGTCCTTGCCGGACAGGACGATGACGGTATCATTCTTCTTGATATTCATGAATGGTACCCCCTTAAATGACTTCCGGAGCCAGGGAGAGAATCTTCATGTAGTCCTTGTCGCGAAGCTCTCTGGCCACCGGCCCAAAGATACGAGTACCTCTGGGGTTCTTGTCTTCTTTGATCAGCACTGCCGCATTCTCATCGAAGCGGACATAGGTGCCGTCCGCACGGCGCACGCCCTTGGCGCTGCGCACGATGACTGCACGGACGACTTCGCCTTTTTTGACGGTGCCGCCGGGAGTCGCCTTGCGGACAGAGGCAACGATCACGTCGCCAATGTTGCCGTATTTGCGCTTGGAGCCGCCAAGAACACGAATGCACTTGATCTCCTTCGCGCCGGTGTTGTCGGCAACCTTAAGGAATGTTTCCTGTTGAACCATGGATTGCCAACCTCCTTACTCAGCTCTCTTGATGATCTCTACAAGTCTCCATCTCTTGTCCTTGGACAGGGGACGGCACTCCATGACCTTGACGGTATCGCCGATGTTGCAGGTGTTGTTCTCGTCATGGGCTTTCAGCTTGTAGGTTCTCTTGACAATTTTCTTGTACAGAGGATGCGCAACGCTATCCTCAATCGCGACCACGATGGTCTTGTCCATCTTGTTGGATACGACCTGACCGACCCTGGTCTTGCGGAATGTTCTGATTTCTTCACTCATTTCGCTTTACCTCCTCGGCCTCAGGCCTGATTCTCTTTCTCGCGAAGAATCGTCTTGATGCGGGCAATATCCTTCTTGACCGCGTCGATCTTCTTGGGATTGTCAAGCTGATTGGTGGCATGCTGCATCCGCAGAGTGAACAGGTCCTTCTTGAGGTCACCCATCTTGCTTTCCAGTTCAGCAGGTGTCATATCACGGATCTCTTTTGCCTTCATCACGCTTCACCACCATTCTCGGTTTCAGGGTCTTCCCGCTTCACAATCTTGCACTTGATGGGCAGCTTGTGAATGGCAAGACGAAGGGCTTCACGGGCAACAGCCTCGTCGATGCCTCCGATTTCGAACATGACCTTGCCGGTCTTGACAACAGCAACCCAGTACTCGGGGGCGCCTTTACCGGAACCCATACGAACACCGAGCGCCTTTTTGGTAACAGGCTTGTCGGGGAAAATCTTGATCCAGACCTGGCCGCCGCGCTTGGTGGCACGGGTCATGGCAACACGGGCCGCCTCAATCTGGTTCGCGGTGATCCAGCCGGGCTCCATTGCCTGGATGCCAAACTCGCCGTAAGCAACCTTGTTGCCGCGGGAGGCGTAGCCTCTCATGCGGCCGCGGTGTACTCTGCGGTACTTGACTCTTTTGGGCATCAGCATATCAGCGTGCGCCTCCTTCCCTGCGAGAATTGTTATTGTTGTTATTGTTGAAGTTGCGGTTTCCGCCCTGACGGCGCTCGCCGTTGTTGTAGTTGTTGTTGCGGCGGCGGTCATTGTTGCGGCGGTCGCGTCTGGGAGCTGCGGGCTCCGGATTGCTCTGACGCAGGGTGGAGTTCAGGACTTCGCCCTTGTAGATCCAGACCTTGCAGCCGACCTTGCCGTAGGTGGTGTTGGCTTCAGCGAAGCCGTAGTCGATATCGGCACGCAGAGTCTGCAGGGGGATGGTGCCTTCATGGTAGGACTCGCTGCGGGCGATTTCAGCACCGCCGAGGCGGCCGCCGCAGGTGACCTTGATGCCCTTTGCGCCGAGGCGCGTGGCACGCTGCATGGCCTGCTTCATCGCGCGGCGGAAGGAGATACGCTTCTCCAGCTGCTGAGCGATGTTCTCGGCAACCAGCTGTGCGTTGAGGTCGGGAGAACGGATCTCCACGATGCTCAGAGGCGCAACGGTCTTGCCGATCATGCCTTCGATAGTCTTGCGCAGACGCTCGATGTCTTCGCCGCCCTTGCCAATGATGACGCCGGGACGGGAGGAGTAGATGATGATCTTGACCTTGGCGTTGTCGCGCTCGATCTCGATCTTGGCGATGCCTGCGGAGTACAGGGTCTTCTTCAGATACTGGCGGATCTTGTAATCCTCAACAACCAGATCGCCGACTTTGTCGTCTCTGGCATACCAGCGGGAGTCCCAGTCTTTGATTACGCCAACGCGGAATCCATGGGGATTAACTTTCTGTCCCATAGCTGCCTCCTTACGCTTTCTCGCTCACGGCGATGGTGATGTGGGTGGTTCTCTTGTTGATGCGGTACGCTCTGCCCTGTGCTCTGGGCTGGATGCGCTTGAGGATGGGGCCGGGATCGGCCAGAGCCTGAGACACATACAGATTGTCAGCATCCATCGCGTGATTGTTCTGCGCATTGGCGACTGCGCTGTTGAGAACCTTCAGAACGGGCTCTGCAGCGGCCTTCGGGGTGTTGCGCAGGATCGCAGAGGCAGTATTGACATCCTTGCCCCGGATCAGGTCGAGAATAACCTGTACCTTGCGGGGGGAGATACGGAGGTATCTCAGATATGCTTTCGCTTCCATGATACTTCCTCCTTAGTTGTTAGAGGTCTTGCTGCCGGAGTGACCTCTGAAAGTTCTGGTGGGGACGAATTCGCCCAGCTTGTGGCCGACCATATCTTCTGTAATGTAGACGGGAACATGCTTGCGTCCGTCGTGAACAGCGATGGTGTGACCGACAAAGGAGGGGAAAATGGTGGAGGCGCGGGACCAGGTCTTGAGAACCTTCTTGTCGCCGGCCGCGTTCATGGCCTCGACGCGCTTGTAAAGTTCAGGCGCAACAAAGGGGCCCTTCTTGATACTTCTGCTCATCTTCGTTCCTCCTTACTTGGAATTTCTGCGCTTGACGATGAACTTGTCGGTGCGGTTCTTCGTCTTGCGGGTCTTGTAACCCATAGCCGGCTTGCCCCAAGGAGTGACAGGACCGGGATGGCCGATCGGGCTCTTGCCTTCGCCGCCGCCGTGGGGGTGGTCATTGGGGTTCATGACGGAGCCGCGGACCGTGGGACGGATGCCCATGTGACGCTTGCGGCCTGCCTTGCCGATGTGGATGTTTTCATGATCCAGATTGCCGAGCTGGCCGATGACGGCGCGGCAGTTGGTGCGGATGTAGCGGACTTCGCCGCTGGGAAGACGAACCTGTGCCAGATCGCCGTCCTTCGCCATGAGCTGTGCGGCACTGCCGGCAGCGCGGACGAGCTGAGCGCCGCGGCCGGGGTTGAGCTCGACGGAGCTGATGACGGTACCAACGGGGATGTTTGCGATGGGCAGGCAGTTGCCGGGCTTGATGTCCGCGTTCGCGGAGGACAGGACCTTGTCGCCGACCTTCAGGCCGGTGGGGGCCAGAATGTAGCTCAGCGTGCCGTCTTCGTACTTGATCAGGGCAATGAAGGCGCTGCGGTTGGGATCGTACTCCAGACGGAGCACTTCCGCAAACATGTCGACCTTGTCACGCTTGAAGTCGATGACGCGGTACTTGCGCCGGTTGCCGCCGCCGCGGTGGCGGACGGTGATTCTGCCGTAGCTGTTGCGACCGGAATTCTTCTTAATCGGCTCAAGCAGGCTACGCTCAGGTTTTGCATGTTTATCAACGCCGTCAAACCCGGAGACAGTCATATGCCGTCTGCTCGGGGTATACGGCCGAAACGATTTAATCGCCATTTTGCGTTCTCTCCTTACTTGTTATTAGACCATGCCTTCGAAGAACTCGATGGTCTTGGAATCGGGGGTCAGCTTGACAACAGCCTTTTTCCAGCTGCTGCGGCGTCCCTCGGGATATCTGCCGGTGCGCTTCAGCTTGCCCATCATGCGGATGGTGTTGACCTGAGCAACCTTGACGCCGAAGATTTCCTCAACGGCCTTGCGGATCTCGATCTTGTTCGCATCCGTGGCAACCTGGAAGACGTACTTCTTGGACTCGGTGTCCTCCATGGACTGTTCGGTGATGATGGGCTTAATCACGATATCGTATGCGCTCTTCATTATGCGAACACCTCCTCGATCTTGGCAAGGGCGGCCTGGTCCACAACGAACTTCTGATGATTCAGAATGTCATAGACGTTGATGATGTCTGCGAAGCTGACCTCCACGCCGGGGATGTTGCGCGCGGATTTGACCACGTTCTGATCGGCCTGGGCGGTAACCACGAGGGCCTTGCAGTCGCAGTCAACAGCCTTCAGGAACTGCTGGAAGGACTTGGTCTTGATCTCATCCATCTGGATGGCGTCAATGACCACGATCTCACCGGCGGCTGCCTTGGCGCTCAGGGCGCTCTTCAGAGCCAGGCGGCGGGACTTCTTGTTGAGGGTGTAACGGTAGCTGCGGGGCTTGGGGGCAAAGACGATGCCGCCGTGGGTCCACTGCGGGGCGCGGGTGCTGCCCTGACGGGCGCGGCCGGTTCCCTTCTGACGCCAGGGCTTGGCTCCGCCGCCGGAAACCTCCGCGCGGGTCAGTGCGCTCTGGGTGCCCTGACGAAGGTTGGCCAGATGGTTCTTAACCACGTCATGGACAACGGACTCGTTGGGCTCAATGCCGAAAATGGCCTCGGAAAGTTCGATCTCGCCGACCTTCTGACCAGCCATGTTGAAAACTGCTGTTTTAGGCATGATGCAAACTCTCCTTTCTTATCGTCTTGCAGAAGCCTTCTGCGGGTTGACGGTGGTTCTGGTCGTCGCAAGGCCTTTCTCCTTGAAGTTCTTCACAGTGTTCTTCAAGTAGACAATGCCGCCCTTGGGGCCGGGGATGGCGCCGCGGATGACGATCATGTTCAGTTCGGGATCCACCTGGATGACTTCCAGGTTCTCAATGGTGACCTGCTCGTTGCCCATCTGGCCGGCTCCGATCTTGCCCTTGAAAATGCGGGAAGGATCAGAAGACGAGCCCATGGAGCCTGCATGACGGTGGACCGGGCCGCCGCCGTGTGCCATCGGGGTACGCTGTGCGTTCCAGCGCTTGATAACGCCCTGATAGCCGTGGCCTTTGCTGGTGCCGGTGACGTCGATGCGGTCGCCCGCCTCGAAGACGTTGGCCTGGAGCACATCGCCCACGTTCATGGATTCCGCACTCTCAAGACGGAACTCTTTCAGATGCTTCTTGGGGTCTACGCCGGCCTTCTTCAGATGGCCGGACTCGGGCTTGGAGAGCTTGCTCTCCTTGACATCCTCAAAGCCGAGCTGAACAGCGCTGTAGCCATCCTTCTCGACGGTCTTCTTCTGAACGACCACGCAGGGGCCTGCCTCAATGACAGTGACCGGAATGACGTGTCCGCTTTCATCGAAGATCTGGGACATGCCCACTTTTTTGCCGATGATTGCTTTCTTCATGGTTTATCCTCCTGTTAAGGTTATTGGTCGACATACGCGGCATTGGGCACCGTTGGTCTGCCGACATGACCCGTCCGTCCGGGACGGACTGGCTCGCTGAAATCTCCCTATATTATATAAGGTATGATTACAGCTTCATCTCAATCTCTACGCCGGCGGGGAGATCCAGGCTCATCATGGCCTCGACGACCTTGGGACCGGGGTTGAGAATATCGATCAGTCTCTTGTGGGTTCTGCGCTCGAACTGCTCACGGCTGTCCTTGTACTTGTGAACAGCGCGGAGGATCGTAACGACCTCTTTACGGGTGGGCAGCGGGATGGGGCCGGAGACGGCCGCGCCGTTGCGCTTCGCAGTTTCCACGATTTTTTTCGCCGCGGCGTCGATCTGCTGATGATCGTAGGCCTTGAGGCGGATGCGGATCATTTCATTGCTTGCCATAGTGTTTTTTCCTCCATTGTTTTCCATACTCAGATTTGACTGGGTACGGTCTGGTTCTCTGTACGCTAATCCGTGCGTATCACTCCAGGGCATGAAAGAAACCGGCAGATGCCGGCCTTCCAGACTCCCCCGGCGATATACGCCGCGCAGAAAGTCCCAGCCGCCCGATTGTCGGACATACTCCGCAGAAGTTACCGGCTCTTCACCGCAATCTCCTGCATCATCGCACATGCGCAGTCCGCCCCTCTGTGCGGCGCGCCCTAGTATGATACAAAAAAAGCCTCTTGATGTCAAGAGGCTTTTTTATGTTTTTCACGAATTTTTCCGTGAAATTTCGTCATATTGCTCAATTGCCCTGAGGCGCCTCAATAGGCGACACCCCAGATAATGGAATACTTGGCTTTCTTGCCGCAGATGGGGCACACATCGGACAGATGTTCCTGTTCCAGAGGCATGCAGCGGGAGGACATGCCGCCCTCCTCTTTCATTTTCAGCTCGCATTCCAGGTCGCCGCACCACATGGTCTTGATGAAGCCGCCCTTTTCCGCCTGAAGCTGCTTGGCCTCCTCAATGGAGTATGCCTCATAGGTGTGCTCCTGCAGATTCTCCAGCGCCTTCTGATACATCATCTCATGGACCGTATCCAGCTGTGTCTGCACCGCACTCTCCAGTTCCGCCAGAGCGGTCGGCAGCTTTTCGCCGTCGTTGCGGCGTACCAGGACGCACTGATCCGCCTCCATATCCTTGGGGCCGATCTCGAGACGCAGGGGCACGCCCTTCATCTCATACTGTGCAAACTTCCATCCGGGAGACTGGTCGGAATCCTCCAGCTTGACGCGGATGCCTGCCGCGGCCAGTCTGTCCCTGAGTTCTCCTGCCTTCTCCAGCACGCCGGGCTTATGGGCGGCAATGGGAACGATGACAACCTGAATCGGAGCAACTCTGGGCGGAAGCACCAGACCGTTGTTGTCGCCGTGGGTCATGATCACCGCGCCGATCAGACGGGTGGTGGAGCCCCAGGATGTCTGGAAGGGGTACTGGGTTGTGTTGTCGCGGCCGGTGAAGGTCACGTCATATGCTCTGGAGAACTTGTCTCCGAAATAGTGAGAGGTCGCGGACTGCAGCGCTTTGTGGTCCTTCATCATGGCTTCAATGGTGTAGGTCGCTTCCGCGCCGGCAAATTTTTCCTTGTCGGTCTTGCGGCCTTTCACCACGGGGATCGCCAGAACGTCCCGGCAGAAATCCGCATAGCAGTTGAGCTGCTGTTCGGTCTCCGCAATCGCTTCCTCGGCAGTCTCATGAATGGTGTGTCCTTCCTGCCACCAGAACTCTCTGGAACGCAGGAACGGCCGCGTGGTCTTCTCCCAGCGGATGACGGAGCACCACTGGTTGTAGAGCATGGGAAGCTGACGGTAGGTCTGCAGGATGCTGGACCAGTGATCGCAGAACATGGTCTCAGAGGTGGGGCGGAATGCAAGGCGCTCCTCCAGCTCCTCGCTGCCGCCCATGGTGACCCAGGCCACTTCCGGCGCGAAGCCGTTGACCAGCTCCCCTTCCTTCTTCAGAAGGCTTTCCGGAATCAGGACGGGCATGGCCACATTCTCATGGCCGGTTTTCTTGAACTCTGCGTCCATCAGACGCTGAATGTTTTCCCAGATCGCGTAGCCGTAGGGACGGAGAATGGTAAAGCCCTTTACGCTGGCATATTCCACCAGTTCCGCCTGGCGGCAGATATCCGTATACCACTGGGCAAAATCGTCCTCCATATTGGTAATGCGTTCCACATTTTTCTCTTTGGCCATATTGCAGCCGTCCTTTCGTTGCCGGACATTTGAAATCCGGTATATTGTACCATACCTGTCAATGGCTGAACAGGCATGCATGGAGTGTCAGTTCTGCTCCTTCGCCTGGTCCTCGTCCGCCTTGCGGATCTCCGCCCGCTTGATCTTGCCGCCCACGGTTTTGGGCAGTTCGTCCACGTATTCGATTATGCGGGGATATTTATAAGGAGCGGTCATCTTCTTGACATGGCTCTGCAGTTCCTTGGTCAGCGCATCAGAAGGGGTATAGCCCTTCGCGAGCACAATCGTGGCTTTGACCACCTGACCGCGGATGGGATCCGGTGCACCGGTAATGGCGCATTCCACCACGGCGTCATGGGCAACCAGGGCGGATTCCACCTCAAAGGGCCCGATACGGTAGCCGGAGCACTTGATCACGTCGTCGTTGCGTCCCACAAAGCGGTAGTACCCGTCACTGTCACGCCACAGGACATCGCCCGTGTTGTAGCCGATGCCGCCCAGCTTTTCCTCTGTGAGCTCCGGATTCTTGTAATAGCCGGTAAAAAGTCCCACCGGTGGATGATTTTTCACATCCATAATGGTCAGGGATCCTTCATC
Organism: Oscillospiraceae bacterium; assembly: GCA_017516005.1. Taxonomy (GTDB): domain Bacteria; phylum Bacillota; class Clostridia; order Oscillospirales; family Oscillospiraceae; genus SIG488. The sequence continues at coordinate 18,095 of JAFWDU010000022.1, forward strand.
GCCGTCTTCGCAGACATTGCCGTACGCGTCAATTAGCTGAATGTCGAAAAGCGGATTCGGCTTTCCCGTGGATCCCGGGATGGGCTCAAACCATTCGCTTCCAAAGTTAGCCATGAGCACCGGGCCTTCTGTCTGGCCGAAGCCCTCATAGATCTGCTGACCCGTGAACTCCTTCCACTTCAGAACCACATCGGGGTTCAGGGGCTCTCCGGCGGTGGCACAGTGATGCAGGCAGCTCAGATCAAACTGGCTCAGATCCTCCTGCAACATGAAACGGTACATGGTTGGCGGGACGCAGAATGTGGTCACGCCGTACTTCTGCACCTTGGTCAGAAGATTCTTGGGATTGAATTTTCCCACCATGTCATAGCAGAAGATCGTCGCGCCGCAGATCCACTGGCCGTAGATCTTGCCCCAGCCGAACTTTGCCCAGCCGGAGTCGGAGACACTCATATGCAGACGGTTCTCCTCCACATGCTGCCAGTATTTGGCCGTCACAATATGGCCCAGGGGATGCGCGAAGTTGTGCTGGACCAGCTTGGGCATGCCGGTCGTGCCGCTGGTAAAGTAGACCAGCATAATGTCGTTCCACTTTGTCGCCTGATCATCTGTCGGCCGCTCAAAGCTGTCCGGGAACCGGTCCATATTCTCATGCAGGTCCATCCAGCCCTCTCTCGGAGCACCAACCAGAATCTTGTTCTCCAGTGAGGGGATCTCCGGCGCAGCCAGCTCCATCTGGGAGATGACAAAGGGATCATCCACACAAACCACTGCCTTGACCTGAGCGGCGTTGCCCCTGTAGACAATGTCCTTCTTTGTCAGCTGAAGCGTCGCGGGGATCAGAATCACGCCCAGCTTGTGCAGTGCGGTGGCGCAGACCCAGTATTCCCAGCGGCGGCGCAGAATCATCATCACCACATCGCCCTTCCGGAGGCCCAGGCTGCGGAAGAAATTTGCAGCCTGATTGGAAAGGCGGCTGATATCCGTGAAGGTGAAAATGCGCTCATCGTCTTCCTCATTGACCCAGACCAGTGCCCGCTTTTCGGGTTCTTCGGCAGCCCAGGCATCCACGACATCGTATCCGAAGTTGAAATTCTCCGGCACATTGATGGTGAATTTTTCCCGGAACTCCTCATAGCTGTCAAACTCGATCTGTGGAAGAAACTTGTTGAGTAAGTAGTTCAATGTATTTCGCTCCTTTGGAGTCACTCTGCAATCACAGTCAAAAATCTTGCCTTGGTTTCACCGCCGCAGCGCTGACCGTGCGGAATGGTGGGATTGAAGTAGATGGAATCACCTTCGGTCATGACAAATTCCTTGTCACCCAGGGTAACAATGACAGTGCCCTCCAGAATGAGATTGAATTCCTGTCCAGTATGGGTAATCAGCTTTGCCGGTGCATCATCCGGCTCCAGAGTCACCAGCAGAGGCTGCATAATCTTGTTTGTATACCGGTAGGCAAGGTCCTCAAAATGGTACTCCGGATTCCGGTTGACCACTTTTCCGCCGCCCCGGCGAATGACATGATAGGTGTCCAGATGTGCAAGCTGTCCGGTAACAATCTCTGCAAAATCCACCTTGAACTTATTGGCGATCTGATAAATGACGCTGATGGGGACATCTTTTCCGTTTTCCTCATAACTGGCATATACATCTGGAGCAATGCCAAGCTCGGAAGCGAGCTGTTCAATGCTGTAATCGCTTGCTTCGCGAAGCTCACGAAGCCGTGCGCCGATTTCATTATATTCGTCCATGGGTTCCCCTTCCTTCCGATCTGAATTTACTGGTTTTCATCATATCTCTCTGCAACGGCCGCTGTCAACCAAAACACTATTTCCGCAAGCTTTTTTGGCGATATGACGAAGTAAGGTATGCAAAACCGCCTTTGAACTGCACATCCTGAGATGTCCTCCCGCCGATTTTCAGACACCGGTCGGTTTTTCATTGAAGAACCAGCGCCGATAAGGTATACTTGATACAGAGAATTCACCGGCGGAAGGGAGTGCGCATGATGGCAAGAAATCAGCCCCACGGAAACTATAATGCCTCTGAACTCCGCAGCCGCGGCTGGACAAATCAGCTGATGCGCGAACTTCTGCCCAAACCGGGCTACCAGGTAATCCTTGGAAATCGTGTCCGATTCTGGCCGAAAGCGACGGTTCTTCAGGCTGAGCGGGATCCGCGCTTTGCTGCAGCTAAAATTCAGAAAGCGAACGAATCCGCCTCTGTCCCGAGAGACTATTCCGCAGAGATTCAGGCCTCTCTGGATGCCGCCATGAGCGCGGAGGATGCTTCCCCCGAAACGGTCCGGCAGATCGCCATGCATTATCATCGCGGAATTCAGTACCTGATCAGCGTCCCGAACCCCGGTCATCTCAAGCGGCAGAACCAGGTTTTTTCCCAGCTCTCGGAATTCCTTGCATTGGAGCACCATTGCAAAATGGCCGCGCTTTCCGGTGTCCTTCACAATTTCGCCAGAGTCGCGCCCTGGATGGCCGAGAATCCTTCCTCCCCCATTACCCACCAGGTTTTTTCCAGTTATTCCGCCGTTCTCCGCCATATCGCGCAGAGTGCATATTCCGCATTCCGTTCCGCCCAGCCGGAGGCGGATGTGCGGCAGATGCTTGCCAGAGACGATTTTCCCTCTCTGCTCATGCTCAACCAGGGGCTGCCCGGTGTCTGGTCTGTGTGGTATGTCCCGCAGGCCATTCAAACCAGCCTGCAGCTTCTCATGGCGCTCAACCCCAAGGATGAGTATTCGAAGGCACGCGCGCTGCACCGGCGGTTCATTCTCCACCTGGGCGGAACCAACACGGGAAAAACCTATGCCGGATTCCAGCGCCTCATTGCCGCAAAGAGCGGCGTTTATCTGGCCCCTCTCCGTCTTCTTGCGCTTGAGGCGCAGGAAACGCTTCTTGATGCCGGTGTGGCATGCAGCCTTGCCACAGGAGAAGAGGAGGATTATCAGGAGGGTGACACCCACGTGGCGGCCACAGCCGAAAAGCTGGATCTGGCCAAGACCTACCAGGTTGCCGTGATCGATGAGTGTCAGATGATTCAGGATGCCCAGCGGGGCTACGCCTGGACCCGGGCCATTCTCGGCGTTCTGGCAGAGGAGGTGCACCTGTGCGCCGCACCCGAAGCGAAACAGATTCTCATCCGTCTGATCGAGAGCTGCGGCGACAGCTATGAAATTGAGGTGCATGAACGGAAAACACCGCTTCTGATGATGCGCCATACCGTGGATTATGAACGGATTCAGCCGGGTGACGCCCTGATCACCTTCTCCAAAATCAGCGTTCTGAGTGTGGCAGAGGATCTGCGTCAGGCGGGAAAAGAGCCTGCCATCATTTACGGGGCGCTTCCCTATTCCACCCGCCGCAAGCAGATGGAAAGCTTCCTTGCCGGAGACACCCAGTACGTTGTCTCCACGGATGCCATTGGAATGGGTCTGAATCTTCCCATCCGCCGCATTCTTTTTATGGAGACCCAGAAGTACGACGGAACCGAACGCCGGGATCTGAAACCTGAGGAGATACAGCAGATTGCCGGCCGGGCCGGCCGCTTCGGCATGTATGACCGGGGCTATGTGGGAGCGACGGAAAACCTGGGCGCCATTCGCGCCGGGATGGAAGCCGTGATTCCCCCCATTCAGCACGCCGTTCTTGGTTTTTCCGACCTGGTGCTGCAGGCTGACTTTGATCTTCTGGAAGTGCTCACGGAGTGGAACCGGATGCCCACCATTGAGCCATACCGAAAACTGGATATTACCCGGTATATCACCCTGATCTCCAAAATGCGGGAGCGCGGCTTCCTTCTGTCAAAGGAACTGGAACTCCGCGCGGCGAATATTCCCTTCGATGAAACGGAGGAGGAACTTGAGGAGCTCTTTTTCTATTTCCTCCGGCGCTGGTCCCAGGGCGAACCGGTAGAACAGCCGGGGCTTGCGGAAGAGGCTTATCCGACTCTGCCGAAGCTGGAACTGTACTACCGGAAGCTGGATCTTTACTTTTCTTTCTGCAAGGCTTTTGACTGCCCGGTCGATCTGGATCTGCTCTATGAACGCAGGGAGCAGGTTGCAGACGAGATCAACGAGATTCTTCTGCACCGCCTGCGGAGCAATATCCGTTTCTGTGAACAGTGCAAACGGCCTCTTCCTCCCCACCATCGGGGCAAGCTGTGCGATACCTGTTTCCGGCGTCAGTTCAGCGGCGGCTCTCAGCAGCCCTGGCATGCCCGGCGCAAGCGCTGAGGCCCGACTGAAACAGGTAAGTCATCCTGGACTCATTCGCCAAAGGCCGCCCGTCACAGTGAGAATCCCCTTCCATCACACTCCGCTTCTCTTTCTATATAGTGAGATTATGAAAACGATCCTTGTGTGAACTGACTGTTCCTCATACGGATTCCCGGCTCACGGACCTCATTCACAAATTGTTTACACATTAACTGTTTGCATGCTGCTTGACAAAAGCGCCCCTCTGTGGTATATTGTTCATGCAAAAGGGAGTAGTTCCCCGCGGGCATGCGGGGTGCGGGACCGTCAGTACAGCAGACAATGCTCGGAAACGCAGAGACCTGTTGAGGCTTTAACGAGACTTTTACCAAGCGGTAAAGGTCTCGTTTTTTTTGTACCTTTCCGCGTATCGAAAGGAGGAAGTAAACCGCACCGCGAATCACACTGTCATCTGAACCCCCTGTCGGGCGCAGATGACAATCCACACTGGCTTCAGCCTTGAAGCAGAACCGTTTGAAAGGAGAATTACGATGTTTCTTTTTATCATTGCACTGATCCTTCTGATTGCCGGAATCATTATCGGCACATCTTTGAAGAAGAAATGGATCCCCATCATTGCAGCGCTTGTCTGCATGGTGCTGGTGGTGCTCAGCTGCGTACGCGTTGTACCCACCGGCCACACAGGCGTGGTCACTGAATTCGGAAAAGTGGAAAACTACACACTGGATTCCGGAGCGCATTTCGTAGCACCCTGGAAGAGTGTCATCAACATGGACAACCGCGTCCAGAAAAAGAACGTGGAACTGCCCTGCTTCTCCTCCGATATTCAGGAAGTGAACATGTCCTACACGGTAAACTATCAGATCCGGAAAGCGGACGCCATGACGCTCTACAGCACGGTTGGTGTCAGCTACTATGAAACGGTCATTGCGCCGAACATTGCCGAAGCTGTCAAAGTAGCCACTGCGCGCTACACGGCAGAAGATCTGGTGGGTATGCGCGACAGCCTGGCACTGGAAATCGAAGCCATTCTCTCTGACAAGCTTTCCCAGTACAACATTGAACTGGTTGGCACAAGCATTGAGAATATGGACTTCACAGATGTCTTTACGCAGGCAGTTGAGGCAAAGCAGGTCGCACAGCAGAACAAGCTCCGTGCCCAGACGGAAGCAGAGCAGAAAGTCATTGAGTCTGAAGCGGCAGCTCAGATCAAGAAGATCGAAGCGGATGCCGCAGCTTATGAAGTACTTGCACGCGCCGAAGCGGAAGCGGAGGCAAACCGTAAGATTTCCGAGTCTCTGACAGAGAACCTCATTGACTACACCTATGCTCAGACCTGGAACGGCGAGCTGCCGACCATTATGTCCGGTACCGACGGTGCCGTGATTGTGAATGCCGGAGACCTGATCGAAACGATTACCGAATAAATGACTGATGCATGGTTCGTTCCGGAACCGATACCCTTCTCGGGCGGCAACTGCCGCCCGAGTTTTTTAACACCCGCTCTATCTGGAACGTTTCCCGCAGAGTACGTGTCTGATGATACACGCTGCGCTCAGGTCCATAATTCGCTTGACTCATACAACAAACAGGTGTATGATTAATTTACAATAAAAAACGAAGGAGCTGGTTCATTATGAAATACGTACCCGAAAAAGGACCGAAGCGCGGCGTATCCATTTACAGCTATTCCGATCTGTTCTCCCTGGGTCTGACTCTGGAAGACTGCTTCAAGGAAATGCAGGACATGGGCGCACACGGCGTAGAGATCCTGGCGAACTCCCACATTGACGGCTATCCGGAACTGACGGACGAGTTCCTGGAGAAGTGGTGGAGCCTCTGCGAGAAGTATGAGATCATTCCCGCCGAGTACGGCCACTGGATTGACGGCCGCATGTGGGCAGACCGCATGCTGACTGTGGACGAGGCAGTCGAGTATTTGGAGAGAGACTTCGAGTATGCGCACAAGCTGGGCTTCCACTGCCTGCGCACGAAGCAGACCGTTATCAACGGCGTTCTGGATCCGGTGGAGAACTGGAGAGACATCATCACCGCTGCAACGCCCGCAGCCGAGAAGTATGACGTTGTGATGCTTCCCGAGATTCACGGCCCCACGATTCTGGAGCAGCAGATGGTGCAGGACTTCTGCGAATATGTGGACAAGACCGGCACGAAGTCCTTCGGACTGAACATTGACTTCTCCGTGTTCAGCGTACAGCCGAACCGCCGCACCGGCGAGGTCCGCAATTCCAAGCCGGAAGCACTCAAGGACTACCTGCCCTATGTGAAGTGCTGCCACGCGAAGTTCACCTCCATGGTGCCCGATGACACGTACATGTTCCGCGAAGAGTGGATCCCCTATCCCGAGATTCTGAAGGTTCTGCAGGACAACAACTGGGACGGCTGGATGGTCGCCGAGTACGAAGGCAAGAACCGCGGCGATGAGAACTATCTGTCCGAGATGCTGCATCAGCATCAGATCCTCATGAAGAACTGCCTGGGCTACTAATCGGAGAAGGAGAAAAAACCATGCTAGAAAAAGAAGAAATCCAGTATCGCGGTTTCCGCAATCTTTATGACGAGAACGGTGAGGCATGCGGTTTCGAGTTCTGCCTCCGTTCCACCTACTACCGCGGCGTATGGCTGAGCCAGCTGCGCGTCGGCCGCGTCATCGTGGACGGCGAGGAGTTCCTGGCGGATTCGGGCAATGTGACCTGGATCATCCGCGGACAGGAGTACACCCCTGCTGAGATGGCCAAAGACAATATCCACTTCTGGGCAATGACTGAAGTGGCCACGATCCGCGTCAAGAAGCCGGGCGGCCTTGCTCAGGGCTATCATGATGTAGCGGTTCGCTGGGGCTGGTCCTCCTCCTATATTTCTCCCGCCAGAGAAGTATTTGACGATACCCAGGAGAGCCCGACCATGATGCGCGACAACAACACTTCCAAACGCAGAATGCTCATGGTCTGAGTCTTTCGCAGCAGGCTGCAGACGCACAGCCGCCATGAATCTACAAATCCATAAAGATACTGGAGGCACGGCGCTTTTTCACAAGCTGCCGTGCCTCCGTTCGTTTCCCTGTCCGGCTGATTCTGAGAGCTCCGCGTTGTTCCGCCAGATACAGGGATTTATTCCGTTTTATTCTGAAAGATGGAATCGCCTTACAGGATCTGAACGCCTGCAGAGGTTGCGAAGAACCACAGATATCTCTTCTTAACCGGTTTTCCATAGATCTTCGCAAGGGCATTTGAATAGGCGAACAACTGTCCCCGGTAGTAATCTGCCCGTTCGGGTTCCTCTCCCGGCTTCAGACGGTCTGTTTTGAAATCAATCACGGTCAGTCCGTCCGGCTCATTGAGGAAACAGTCCACAACGCCCTGCAGAAGCACCTCTTCTCCCGCACACATGGGATCAAACAGATCCGCCGGCATTAAAACCGAGAATTTGAATTCCCGGACGAGCTCCCTGCCTTCCCGGATTCTTCTTCCGATTCCCGAAGAGAAGAAGGCCTCGATCTGATCACCATTCACGGCCTGCGCTTCCAGGTGAGTCAGGTACTTTTCTTCTTCCAGCCTCTGTATTTCCTGAGAAATGCCTTCTCTGTCCGAACATTTGCCAAAGTCAGCATACTGCATAAACAGATGCATGGCTGTGCCCCGTTCCGAAGCAGTCAGTGTCTTCACACCGGCAAAATCCGGCTTGGGAAACCGGATGAGAGGGGGTGAATCCCAGGGTTCCCCATCCGAGAGTTCTTCATCCAGGAATCTGCCTTTCAGCTGCGTGGCTGTCAGTTTCGCCGGCATGGACGAAGCTGCGCGGCCGGCATCATCCTGAGTGAGCAGGGAGTCCAGGGACTCCGGCCAGGAAATCCGGACAGCTGTTTCATTCGGCGCAGATGTGCCCACACTGTCATACTGTTCATTCTCATGAAATTCAATGCGCCAGTTGGAGGACGGAACTCGAAGCTCTGACGGGCGGTTTCCATCCAGATGCAGCTGGCCGGCATCCATTCTGGTTACTGCGGTCTGCAGAATCCAGTCGCTGGGGCGGACAGCCGCCGCAACCGTCTGGCTGGGAACCGGGTATTCGGCATCCTGCAACATTCCTGACAGTCTGCTGCGAATATGCGCGTCACAGCAGCTCATGATCAGCCGTTCTCTTGCTCTGGTCATTCCCACATACAGGATCCGCTCTTCCTCCGATTTGGCCTCCCGTTCTTTCACATCCCTTAATGCCATTTTTGCAATCGTGGGATATTTGGCTCTTGCCTTCTCATTGACGGTGTCTGCCGCCACGCCCCATTCCGGATGTGTCAGAAGAGACGCAGACAAGTCCTTGAGATTCATCTTTCTGGACAGATCCGGCAGAAATACAATGGGAAACTCCAGCCCCTTGGAACTGTGAATGCTGCGGATCTGAACACCTGACACAACAGATGACGGTGCACTCAGTTTCTGATCGCGTTCCTCCATCTCATCGAGTTCCTGCAGAAACTGCTGGAGACTCTTCCCTTCCGAGGAAGCACTGCAGATGATCTGAAGAAAGCTGCTGAATTTCTGTTTCCGTCCCGCAGCGTCTGCGTGAGCTTCCATAAAAGCGTTCAGGTCCATCCGTACAAGCAGTTCCTGCGTCAGTTCCTCCAGGCTGAGCGCAGGCCGAAGGCCGCGCAGACGTTCCAGTTCCTGAAGGAATGCCGAATTCTTTTCACGATGCGCCGTGAGTGCCTCATACAGACACGTTTCCTTTGATTCCGCGCGCATGAGTGCAAGGTCCGATACGTGATAGCCCCACACCGGGCTCAGGAGAACTGCCGTCAGGGGAATATCCTGCCGCGGATTATCGATGACCTGCATCATACTCCGGAGCAGCTGGACCTCCTCTGAAAGGAGCAGATCGTCAGAACTTTCATAACCTGCCGGAATTCCGCACTTTGTCAGTGCTTTCAGATACGCCGGTGCTGCATTGGCCGCAGCGCGGAGAAGGATCACAATATCCTTCGGCTCAATCGGTCTTGCACTGCCATCGTCCCCTGAAACCGTTCCATTCTGAAGAAGCTGCGCAATTCTTTCCGCGACAAAGGCAGCCTCCACCGTCAGGGACTTTGTCTCCTCCTCGTCATCCGAAGGGTCGATGACATGAAGTTCCACGCTTGGGCTCTCAGCCTCTGCGGAAGGTCTGCCCGGGAGCAGTGCCTCATCCTCTCCGTATTCCAGCTCCCCCACGTCCTCGGACATGATGCCGCGGAATACATCGTTGACCGCATCGAGAATTTCCGGCCGGGAGCGGTAATTGGTGCTCAGCAGGAGTTTGGATTCCCTGCGCGTTTCTCCCTCCTCTGCCAGAGGAAACCTTCTGTATTTCTCCAGGAAAATCGTGGGATCCGCCAGGCGGAAACGGTAGATGGACTGTTTCACATCCCCGACAAGGAACCGGTTCCCTTCCGGCCGCTCCAGAGCGGCAAAGATCGCCTCCTGGACCTGGTTGGAATCCTGATATTCATCGACCATGATCTCACGCCAGCGAAGAGACAGTTCCTTTGCAGTCTCAGTCGGCTTTCCGTCTTTCCTGTACAGCAGCCGGAGCGTATGCTGTTCCAGATCACTGAAATCCAGCGCCCCGATTCTTGCCTTCTCAGCCGCATAGCGCTCACGGAAATCCTCCGTCAGGGCAAACAGCGCCCGGATTGCCGCACCGGATTTGCGAAGATCCTCCAGCGCTTCCTCCTGACTGACCGCAAAGGGAAGCAGTGCTTTCTCTATTTTATCCTGTGTTTTTTTCCTGACGCTCTTGAGATATTCCGCCAGTTCTTTATCCGCACAGCCCTTGGAGCTTTTCAGTTTGCCCCAGTCCGGAACTGCAAGCGAATGGATGCCGTTCCAGTCTTCCACCTCCAGAATCCGGCGGATCGTCTGCACATTCTGTGAAAACACCGGCAGATAGTTCTTCTCCAGCACCGGATCCCCGTACATTCTGCGGCATGCACGTTCCAGCGCATCGGCACTTTCCTCCAGCATCTTCTGCATCCTGCGGATCATCTGCCTGCCCCAAGGTGTCGCCGCTGCATCTTCTGTTTCATCCAGGAGATAACGGTCGCAGCTCATCTTCGCCCACTCTTCCGGATTCCGGTGGCAGCAGCTCTGCGCATAAAGATTCAGGATCAGTGTTTTCAATGCTCCGTCATCTCTGCCCGCTCCCAGGGTCTCAAACAGGGCAAGACGGTCTGAATCCGGATCCCTGTAGGCTTCTTCCAGCGTCTGATCTGCCGCGCGTTCCTGCATCTGGTCAGCGGTATCCTGTTCCATCACGCGAAAATCGGCATTCAGGTCGACCAGATGCGCCGATTCCCGGAGCAGATCCGAACAGAACGCATGGACTGTGGAAATCTGTGCGGAATGAACCCGCAGAAGCTGTCTGCGCAGGTGCGCATCGTTTGGATGTTCCGAGAGTCTTTCCGAGAGTTCTGCGGCAATCCGGCTGCGAAGTTCGGACGCCGCCGCACGCGTGTATGTGATAATGAGGAAATCATCCACATTGGCGCCCTCTGTGCAGACAAATCCCATCAGGCGCTCCACCAGCACACGGGTTTTACCCGATCCGGCTGCTGCGCTGACCAGAAGCGTTCCGCCGCGATGCTCTACGATCGCGCGCTGCTGCGGACTGAGTTCAAAGTTTGCCATCTCTCTCCTCCTTGCTCAGTTCCTCCCAGAAAGCCTCCGCTTTCATTTTCTTATAGCTCCGTTTTTCCTCTCCGGAACTGGCGAACCGGCAGACATGCTGATAATCGCACCAGTCGCAGGAACCCGGCCTGCTTCCTCTGGAATAGGGATTCGGTTTTGTCTGACCGGAGGCGAGTTCATTGACACGATCTCGGAGCAGCGAATCCACAAATCTCCCCAGCAGGCGGAACTGTTCCGGATCCGCCAGGTCACCTTTCCTGGTTCCGTCCTTCTTTCTGGAATAAGGAAGGTATTCCGGGTCACCGTGTTCCATCGCCTCCAGGACCGTTTCATTATCCAGAATCAGTCCGGAGCGGCGTCCCTTTTTCTTTCGCTCCTGATCCACAACTTCTTCCGGTTCCCGGTTCGGCCTCGACAGAATCCGCTCTTTTGCCGGGAAGTAGAGCACGCCGGCCGGATGAAGCTGGCTGCCCACATCCGGAATTCCAAGCTTTTCCAGGGCAGAGAGATAGATCAGCATCTGCAGTCCTTCTCCGATGGTAATATCCGTATAATCCAGTTCCTTTGTGCCTGTCTTGTAATCCACAATCCGCATATAGTCCCTGCCGGCAATATTCGCCGTATCGGCACGGTCCACAACACCTACAATTCTCGCGGGCACTGCGGCGCCTTCCACGGAAATGGGAGGCAGATCCCCGTTCGGGGCGAAGCGGAGTTCGAACGCTCTTGCATGGAAATCCGACTTGCGCATCTCGTCACTCAGAGACTCCAGAATATCCTGAATCTCCAGACGGTGTCTGTTGAACAGATAGGCAAACCGCTCCCCTTCCGTTCCCTGGAAATGCATCTGTGCAAACCGTGCGATGCTTTCCTCCGCAAAGCGATAGACCTGTTCGTCATCCACCATGCTGAAACCGCCCAGCTGTTCAACTTCCCGAACGGTATCCTCGAGTACTGCATGCACAAACGTGCCGAAAATCGGGGCGTCAAACCGGAATGTCTCTCTTTTCTCCAGCCGGAGACCGTATTCCAGATAATAGGCGAAGCGGCACTTCCCGAGCAGATCCAGTCTCGACGGTGACAGGCTGAGTGTCTGTCCGTAGATTGCCCGGACTGCTTCCTGTGTCAGTTCTCCCGGTGTGTATGAGAGAGACTGTCTCAATTCCTCCAGATCCGTGCGGATCCGCTCATTCTGCGCCATCGGCTCAGGAAGCGGCACACCGCTTCCGAGACTCCTTGCCGCAAGAATCCGCAGATTCTCAGGCAGGTCTGCTTCCTCCGCTTCCCGGACACACATGGGAAACTGTCTGCAGAAACAGGAGAAAAGGTATGCCGGCTGGACATCCTGCGGACAGCTCACATAAATCTTTCTGCCCGCTCCCGCCAGGAGTGTAAAAATGGCTGCGCTGCCCCAGTCGAGCCGCTCTTCCGTTCCCGGCAGTGAGATTCCCAGATTCCGCAGTGTATGGCGTTCCTCCTCGCTGATCAGGCTGCCGGTACGCTGGAATGCGGGAAATGCCCCGTCCTCTGCTCCAAGCAGAAACAGGCATTCAAACTGTCTTCCGCGGAGATCCTCATAGGATCCCACCATAATGCTGTCCAGAACCGGCGGAATGGTCGCCACATCATACTGCTTCAGAAGCAGCTCCACCAGACGGTAAAAATGCGTCAGGCTTTTGGCTGCCCCTGCCTGGGTATGGAGCTGTTCCAGCGCCGTGATGAGAATCGCATACAGCTGTGCCTCCTCGCTGGCGCGCTGAAGCCATCCGGCGTTTTGCAGACGTTCCACACCCTGTTCGATCTGCTCCCTGAGATTCAGCCCTTCCAGGAATTCATACAGTGCCCTCACCTGATCCGGGAGCTGTTCCGCGGTGCGCAGCGCATTCTGCAGCTTCCGAAGGGGCTCCGCAGCGCGGATGCGCAGCTCGTTGATCTGTGCAAGGCACTCCTGCGATCTGTCGTCCAGCTGTGCGTCATACCCGTCCGGATGCGCCGTAAAGGGAGAAAACCAGCGGTTTCCGCGAATATCCCAGGCAAGCGCATAGTTTTCCAGCAGATCCGTCTCGTCTTCATCGAATCCGAACAGACCGGTTCTGAGACAGGCGATGACTTCCTCCCGCCGGAATCCGTAACTGACACAGTCCAGCGCGTGCAGCACAAGTGAGAACAGCGGGTGTTCTGAACTGCTTCTCCGTCCCACACAGTAATAGGGAAGATCCATGTCAGACAGGCACCGCCTCAGGACCGGAAGCTGGGTCTGTGCACTGCACAGTGCGATACCGATCTGACGGAAGCGGGTCCCGCTCTGGTGCAGCCGGCGGATTTCCTGCGCCGCAGCCCGGCATTCGCTCTGTGTATCCGCGGGCTGGACCAGCATCAGGCCGTCACCATCTCCGAAATAGACTTCACTTCCGCCCTGGAACAGATGGGAAAGGAGAAATTCCTGAGCCGGATAAAACGCCGCATCTGCCTGCTGGAACCTGGATTTCGCCCCGACTCGCGACGTGATTCTCTGCAGCTGCCGGACCGTTCCGCGGACTGCCTCCAGCGCGTTGCTTCCGCGGTTGGGATCATCGCAGCTCAGGCTGACGGTAACATCCGCTCCACGTCGAAGCATCGCTTCCAACACCATCAGTTCCTGTGCTGTAAAATGCTCAAATCCGCCGAGGAAAAACGAATGCGTCTCCGCGTAGTCATCCTCAGTCAGGCAGTCTGCAAGCTGATCCAGTGCGTCCTTCGGATCATAGGCGTTTCCGGAGCAGAGTGCATTGTAGGTCTCCAGGATCAGGCCAAGCTCCTCCATTTTCTGCGCCTGGACGCCCTGCAGCTGTCCTGCCGCCGCACTCAGCTGCTGTGCGCTTACCCGGCAGCTTTTCAGCTCGTCCACAGCGCCAAGGAGCTCTTCCAGGAACTGCTCCCGATTCAGGGCGGATGCAAAGAACTTCACACGCGTCCGGAGTTCTTCCGTTGTCTGCCTCATAAGCAGCAGCCTGCCTGCCGCGTCCAGACGTTTCCGGCCTCTGATATCCGGGTTGAGAGATATGACTCTCTGCGCCAGACGCGGAAAAGAAAGCACCTCAGCCCGCAGGCAGATGCTGTCCCCGCCGATGATGCATAGTTTCCGCTCGGATTCATGAGATATATTCTCCGGCACGATCAGGACTGCGCCTGGTCCGGATTCCACTGCCTGACGGATCATGTTCTCCACAGGTGCCTGCAGGCTGAATAGTAAGGTCAGCATTTTCGGTTTCTCCATTCTATCCGGATGGTAGTGATTCCTCTTGGGATACCGTTTGTATCATATCAGCCCGATTGTCCGTATAACCGGACAGCAAGGGCATGCGTGTTCCGTTTGCTGCGTGATTCTCCCGCCCGAACCAGGTGTTCATGCATGGAAATGATCCGCCCGATGCCATGCCGCCAATGGAAGGCAATGATAAACGGAGGCGTTTTTACCCCATTTGTCTTCTGACTTTCCGATGGCAGGCCGGATCCTGCATCCGCAGAATTCATCCTTTTAGATTTCACTTCCATCCTATCATATCACAAATCGATTGATTCCAATCGGTTTTTCTTCCCGTTTTACGAAATATCTGCGGCGGGTTTTGACCTGTCCTTGCCACGGCGCCCGGTCTCCAGATAAAAAACGGCTGACAGCGTGGCTGTCAGCCGAAAATCAGATCTCTTATCCTGTTTCCTTTATTTTTGCAGCTTATGCTGCCTGGAAGAAACGCTCAGTCCGTCTCATTGGATGATGCGCAGAAACACTGCAGACCTTTTTCTTGGAAGATTTTCGCTGCCATCTGCGCTTCGAGTGCATTCTCATACAGTGAATAGCAGGCGGATCCGGAGCCTGTGAGAATCGCGCCAAGACAATTGCTGCTCCTCAGCTGATCAAGCACTTCCGCAATCTCCGGATACAAACGGCAGGCAACCGGTTCAAACGCATTCCGGAGGAGCGCACCCACATCCCGCAGGGCGCCTCGTTTCATTGCATCGCAGAGTGCCTGTGTATCCGCAGCCGGTCTTTCCGGTTCCTCATCAATCGCGCGGAACAGGGCGGCTGTGGAACAGGCACAGAACGGTTTTACAATCAGGAAGGAAGCCTGCTGCAGCGGCGGCACGTCTGAGAGGATCTCTCCTCTTCCGCGGACCAGTTTTGCGCCTCCGGCCAGGCAGAACGGCACATCCGAGCCGGCCTGCATGGCTTTTTCAATCATCTGGGCTTCATCATACAGTCCGTAGTGCCGGTTCAGAATCCGAAACACTGCCGCAGCATCCGCACTTCCGCCGCCCAGGCCCGCCTGAGAGGGGATCCGCTTATGGATGTGAATTCGAAGGCCAGGCCGGAAGCCGCTGTCCCGAAAGTAGATCTCGGCCGCTTTCCAAGCAAGATTGGTTTCGTTGAGCGGAATCGGCAGTCCTTCCCCTCTGATCTGCCAGTCGCCTTCTTCTGTAATGGCGAGATCAACATCATCATGAAGCGAAACGGTATGCATGACGGATTCCAGCGTATGATAGCCGTCCGGCAGACGCTCCAGAACATTCAGCGACAGATTCAGCTTTGCAGACGCAGCTTCCCGGTAGGATATCACAGGATTTCCCTTCCTTCCAGATAAAAGCGCTTTTCATTGGCGCTTCCCATGGAAAAGGTTTTTCTGGGAAGCACGCCGCCCGCAATCACGCCGCGGAACAGCTGCCGTTTCTCCATCGGCGGCAGCAGAAAGCCAATCGCCTCCGGAACGGAAGCAAGGCGACGGGTGACGTCATCTCCGTGGATGTAATCCACGCTTCCGGGATGATCTTTCAGATAATCGTCCAGGAACTCCTGGAGAATGCCGACTGCAAGTTCCCCAAGTTTCGGATTCAGGCAGATTGTACGTTCTCCCCCGGCCGTGATGCAGGTCACGGCAAAGCCCTCTGCCGCACCGCATTTCTTTTCCAGCGCATCCAGCATCTGTTCCGGCTGGGTGCCGGTAACCACGCGGTGAATGGGTTCAAACTCCAGAGCCGGATCATGGAGATTTTCCAGTTCCACCAGCGCCCATCTTGCCGGGTGCGCACGCAGATCCTCATCCGGATGCGCTGCCTTGAGCGCCTCATAGCACGCCTTGGCAGTTGCCAGAGAATGGTTGCCGTCTCCCACGGCGTAGGCGAACGGGCTGCCGCTCAGATCCTGATAACGGCCGGGCGCCGAATCGCAATAGGCTTTCAGCCGCTCATCGAGAGCATCTGCCTCCTCAGGCGGGATCAGCCATCCGCGGATATGTCCGCCCTGCTCCATCAGATCAAAGTCATACAGGCAGCGGAATGTTTCTTTCTTCTCCTGCAGCGGCTTCAGAATCGCGTCCTCCTCATCATCGCACAGCAGAAGCACGTGAGGAAGCTCCAGGCGCGCCCCCTGGCGCACCTGCATTCTGGGCGGAATCCGCTCCAGAACGGTCCCCTCGGTCGCCCGGATTTCGCTCTCCGAGCCCGGACGGTAATCATACTGTTCCAGATCCACGCAGCCGATGATGCCGCGTCGTACGGCACCGGACCCCATGGTACGCTCCACATAAACATAGCTCTGCGGAAATGCTTCAAACAGACCCTGCTGCAGATACCGGTCCATCTGTGTGTGAATTGCCTCGATTTTACTGTCCACATCCGGCGCATTCAGCTGTGCCTCCGGAAGAATCAGACGGTATGCGGAAGGCTGATCTCCCGTCCGCTGTTCCACGCGCGCCCAGTATTCCGGCTCGGAGGTATACTGATCACAGGCAACAACAGCCCAGGTTTCCAGATCTGTCTTTGGAATCAGTATATCTGCTCTCTGAAATGCACTCATATTGTTTCCTCCTGAAACAGGATGCGCATCAGCCGCGTTCCGGGATCCACAAAGGGTCCTGCAAGACCGCTGCGCTCCGTATAGGGCAGGCCGTTCTCCTGACTGGCCGTAGAATCGTAAATCATAAACGGTACCGGATCTCCGTCATGTCCCCTTGTAGACATGAGGGTTTTGTGATCTGACAGAAGAAGCATCCGGTAGTCCATTCCCCGCGCTTCCATCGCACTGCAGAGCGGTTTCACGACCCGTTCGCTGAGAATCTGGATCGCCTCCAGTTTCTCCTTCAGATTGCCGTTATGTGTTGCCTCGTCCGGAGCCTCCACGTGTACGCAGATGAAGTCATCTCCCTTTTCCAGCGCTTCGATGCCAGCGGCCACCTTGCCTTCAAAGTTGGAGTCATTTTCTCCGGTGGCACCCTCTACAAAAATCCGCTCCAGTCCGACCAGTGCTCCGATTCCGTGCACCAGAGGCACGGCGCTGATCACGCTGCCGCGAACGTGATGTGCCTGGGTAAAACTCGGCAGCTGCACGGCAGTTCCCTCCGCCCAGAACCAGATGCCGTTGGCAGGCTTTTTGCCCGCCTGCACGCGCTTTGCATTAAGCGGATGATCCGACAGTTTCCGGTTGGCAAGACGCATCAGCTCCCAGAGTGCATCCGCATTCTGATTTCCATGAAGGCGGATTCCTCCGATCACCTCACCCAGGTGATCGTGGGGAGGCGGTGCAACAAAGCCTTGGATATCGCCGTTCCGCTGAACTGCGATATGGCGGAAGCTGGGACTGGGTTCCACATGGATGCCGGAGCGCTCCGCCGCCGCATGGAATTCCGGCTCTGCGAAGAGCCACTGCACCAGTGCAATGGAGGTCTCACCGTCAATGGAGCCCGCAGAATGAGAAAGAATCCGCTTCTCCTCGAAGGGCATATCACCCTCTTCCAGGGTAATCATGTTGCATCGGTAGCTGACATCCCCGGGCTGCAGCTGAACGCCTGCTCCCGCCGCCTCAAGGGGGCTTCTCCCGGTATAATACTGATTCGGATCGCAGCCGAAAATCGAAAGGATGGCCGTATCGCTTCCCGGCACCTGCTCCTTCGGCACAGTCAGGGCGCTCCCAAGAAGCGCTTTTCCGGCGAGCGCGTCAATAAACGGCTTGTCCGCTGCCTCCAGCGGCGTCCTGCCGCCCAGTTCCGGCACGGGATTGTCCGCCATGCCGTCTCCGATCACAAGAATGTACTTCAAGTTAGTACGCTCCTTTCTGTTACAAACGGTTCAGGAAACGGCGCATCCGCTCCAGAGCCGTTTCCAGATCATGCATGCTCGCTGCATAGCACATCCGGACAAATCCTTCTCCGGATTCGCCGAAGGCATTTCCAGCAATCACTGCGACATGTTCCTCCAGAAGCAGCCGTTCGCAGAATTCATCAGAACCCAGGCCAGTCTTCTGAATTGACGGAAATACATAGAACGCTCCCTTCGGCTCAAAACAGTCAAAGCCGATCTCCCGCAGGCCGTTTACCAGGTAGCGGCGGCGTCCGTTGTATTCATCTTTCATTTTTTCAATATCCTGATCCCCGTTCCGCATAGCCTCGATACCCGCGTACTGGCTGGTTGTCGGTGCGCACATGATCCCGAACTGGTGCACCTTATGCATCACAGCAAGGATCTCTCTCGGAGCGCATGCATAGCCGAGCCGCCATCCGGTCATGGAATAGGCTTTGCTGAAACCGCTGGCAACCACTGTGCGCTCCCGCATGCCGGGCAAGGAGGAAACGGAAACATGATGCCCCTCATAGGTCAGCTCCCCGTAGATCTCATCTGAGATAACCATGAGATTATGACGCAGAATGACAGGCGCAATTGCCTCCAGATCCGCTTTCGTCATGATGCCGCCGGTGGGATTCGACGGATAGGTCAGCATAAGCAGCTTGGATTTCGGGGTAATCACAGCGGAAAGCTGATCTGCGCTGATGCGGAATTCGTTTTCCGCGCTCAGAGGAAGCACAACAGGCGTGCCGCCTGCCAGCGTCACAATCGGCGCGTAGCAGACAAAGCAAGGCTCCGGAATGATCACCTCATCCCCTGGGTTTACCAGTGCGCGCGTCGCCAGGTCAATTGCCTCGCTTCCGCCCACAGTAACCAGAATCTCCCCATCGGGATCATAGGCCATCTGCATGCGACGCTCCAGATATCTGGAGATTTCCTTTCGGAGATCACTCAGGCCTGCATTGGAGGAATACTTGGTAAAACCCTTCTCCAGACTGTAGATGCCTGCATCACGGATATGCCAGGGTGTGACAAAATCCGGCTCTCCAACACCGAGAGAAACAACATCCTTCATCTCTGTGAGCAGGTCGAAGAATTTCCGGATTCCGGATGGCTTCAGAGAAGACGCCCGGGTAGAAAGGACAGTTGAATAATCAATCATACAAAAATCGGACGCTCCTTCTGCTCCTCCTGCGGCTTGAAGATGGTATGCTTTTCCTTGTATTTTTTCAGAATGAAGTGCGTAGTCGTGGAGATAACGCCCTCAATCGGGCTCAGACGTTCGGCAACAAACATGGCAACCTCCCGAAGGGTGCGGCCGGAGATCAGAACCGTGAAATCAAAGCCTCCGGAAGTGAGGTACATACTCTCCACTTCTTCATACTGATAGATCCGTTCCGCAATGCGGTCAAATCCCTTGTCACGCTGCGGCGTAACGGATACTTCAATCAGTGCCGTAACCGTCTCATCAATGGTGTCGTCCCAATTGATGATTGCCTTGTATCCGAGAATGACATGGTCATTCTCCAGCTGTTCGATTTCGGATTTTACTTCCTCCTCTGTCATATCACACATCGCTGCGAGCTGTGCAGTAGACATGGTGCAGTCCTGTTCAATGCACTTGAGAAGCTTCAGTTCGTTTTTCTGATTACGCATAAAAACCTCCTGGAAGGCAGATTTCAAAATCAGAATAATTATACACACCCTGTATGAAAAAAGATAGGAAGAAGACCACGAAATTTCCGGCTGTTTCAGGTTCATCTGTAGTATTGTTGCATATTCTTCCCGTTTTGCTGAATGGAACCTGGAACTTCCGGCTCTTTCCCAGGGATTGGATACGGGCAAATCGGTTTTCCATTCCGGTATCCTGCAGAAAAGATTTTCCCGACCGGCAGTAAACGCTGCATACGGTGCATATACAGCTTTCGGAACGGGACGGGATCCTGCTTCCCTTCTGATGCTGCATCCCCATTTGTCTGACAAAATCAGCTCTCTTCCGTTCTGCCCGTCTGCTTCAATTCTAAACATATGTGCAGGTTTCACAGTTATCGCAATCCATAGTTGTATGTTTTGTTATTTTTCCCTAACTCCGTTGACGTACTCAAGCATTTCTGATATCCTTTATATGTCGAAATCCCCTGCCGGCTGGTTTTCAGGCCACCGGTTTCCCCGCAGGGGTTCAACCGCAAGAAACAAGAACAAAAAAGGAGTGAGCATTATGAAATACGTCCCTCCCAAGGGCCCGAAGCGCGGCGTATCCATCTACAGCTATTCCAACTTCTTCCCCCAGGGCTATACGCTCGAGGACTGTTTTGTTGAGATGCAGGACATGGGTGCCCATGGTGTGGAGATTCTGGCAAACGGCCACATTGACGGCTATCCGTATCTGACCGATGCGTTCCTGGAGAAGTGGAATAATCTGTGCGAAAAGTATGAGATTATCCCCGCAGAGTACGGTCACTGGGTCGACAACCGCATGTGGGCGGACCGCGAGCTGAGCATTGACCAGTGCGTTGAATATCTCGAACGCGATTTCAAACTGGCAAACGCACTTGGTTTCCACTGCCTGCGCACCAAGCTGGGCGTCATCAACGATGACCTGGATCCGGTGGAAAACTGGCGTGACCTGATCACCGCAGCCACTCCCGCGGCTGAGAAGTATGATGTGGTCATGCTTCCGGAAATTCATCTGCCCACCATTCTGAAGCAGCAGATGATCTATGACTATGTCGAGTATATTGACAAAACCGGGACCAAGGCCTTTGGCCTGAACATTGACTTCGGCGTGTTCAGTCCGAAACCCAACTGGGATGGAAGAGTTCGCTACTCCACACCGGAGGATCTGGTTCCTCTGCTGCCCTATGTGAAATGCTGCCATGCGAAATTCACCTCCATGGTGCCGGACGACGATCTTCTGTTCCGCGAGGAATGGGTGCCCTACCCCCAGATCATTCAGGTCATGAAGGACAACGGCTGGGACGGCTGGATGGTTGCAGAGTATGAAGGACGCGACCGTTCTGACCTCAACGCTCTGCATGAGGCACTTCATAAACACCAGATTCTGATGAAGAACTGCCTGGGCTACTAAGAAGAAAGGAGAAACAACCATGCGCGATCCCGAAATTATTCAGTACCCCGGTTTCCGGAACATTTATGATGATGCCGGCAATGCCATCGGCTTTGAGTTCCGTATCCGCACCAACTATTATCGCGGTGTCTATCTGAGTCTGCTCCATGTCGGCCGCGTCACTGTGGACGGCGAGGAGTTCCTCCCGAACTCCGGTGCCATAACCTGGATCATCGGCGGCAAGGAGTTTACGCCTGCTGAGATGGCTGAGGACAATGTAACCCACTGGCCGGTCACCGAAACTGCCATAATCCGCGTGAAAAAGCCCGGCGGTCTGGCTCAGGGTTATCATGACGTATGGCTTCGCTGGGGTCATCGTGCCTCCTATATGCCGCCTTCCATGACCGTGTTCAATGACGACAGCACAGAGCTTGGAAGATCCGGTGATTTCCTGAGCAAACGTACCATGCTCATGGTCTGATCGTGATTCTGCCGCAACGATCGGTCAAATGGTCCATTCCATAGACTGAAGCACAGGGTTTCTTTCCGGCTGTTGAAGCCGGAAAGAAACCCTGTTATAATAGATACGGATCAATCGTGTGCGCAGCAAGGGGAAATCGCAATGACAGAGAAAACAGTTATCCGTACCAGAATGCGAAAACTCAGAAAAGAGATTTCTCCGGAAATCCGGGCAGAAAACTGCCGGAAAATCTGCACAAACCTGTTTTCGCTTCCCGTATGGCAGACAGCTGAGAGTATCTATCTGTACCTGTCTCTGCCGGATGAAATCGACACCTCGGAAATATGGAAAGAAGCAGTCAGGAGCGGCAAGAGAGTCGCCGCACCGAAAGTTCACGGCAAAACCATGGACTTCTTCTGGCTGGATCCAGAAACAGGCCTCGAGACCGGAGCGTTTGGTATTTCAGAACCGGTTGGCGCGGAGCCTGCATTGGATCCCTCAGCACTTATCCTGGTTCCGGGCCTCGCCTTTTCCCAAGACGGGAACCGATGCGGGTATGGCGGCGGATATTATGACCGGTATCTGAGCTTGCATCCCGGCCATACAACCATTGGCCTGTGCTATGCGTTTCAGATTATCCCGGACTGTTTCCCCTCTCCTCATGATCTGCCTGTAGACTTTATCATCACGGAATCCGGGATTCTCAATTGCCGAACATAAAAATGAATTCGCCCGCAGCATCTGTTTTTCAGCAGCGCTGCAGGCGAATTCATTTATCCAATATAGTAAACATAAAATATCTTTCGTTAATCTCAGATCAGGATTCCGCTCAGGTGATCCACTTCATGCTGGATGATCTGTGCCGTCCGGCCGGTAAAGATACGCTTCTGCCTTTTCCATTCTGCATCTACGTAGTCCAGTTCAATTGTCTCGTACCTGGTGGTCTTTCTGACACCGGTCAGAGAGAGGCATCCCTCTTCTGTCTCATATGGCTTTTCCGCTTTTCGGATCACAGGATTGAACATAACCAGATTCATCAATCCCGCGTTGACCACAATCACGCGCTTGAGAACCCCGATCATGTTTGCAGCCATTCCCACGCAGCGGTCTCTGTTGGCTTCCAGCGTATCGAGCAGATCCCTGCCTACCGGAAGATCTTTTTTTGTTGCCTCCTCAGACGGACGGCTGAGGAACAGTACATCCTTTACGATTGTGCAGACCATGTGATCCCTTCCTGTCTCGTTTTCCTGTGCACTACATGCATTATAGCATAATCTGCACATTCTGCATACTCCATTATTATCTACATAATAAACTTTATGTTAATTATAAATGATTCCAGTTGAAAAACCGGAGGTGCGGAACAGACGTACCGCACCCCCAAATGAACATATACTTCTGATTATTCTCCGATAAGCCGCTTGAGCATCTTATGATGACGGCGGACTTCCTCGATTTCATTGGGCAGGAACTCCAGGCCGCGGTCCTGCTGGTTGCGCTGGCCCTCATACTCGGAATCGATGTAACCCTCGAAGCCGATTTCCTTCAGGACGGCGATAGCGCCGTCATAATCAATCGCCTTGTCCTCGTATTCGCCCGGCATGCCCTCAATCTCTGTCATCTCCATAAACTTGCCATGGCAGACATAGATATACGGGGCAATGAGCTTCAGATCCTCCGGCGGTACGAAGGAATGGTTCAGTTCTTCCAGGGCAAAGGGATTTGCAGGATTGTTGAAGACCTTCGGATAAGTCTTCTTCGCCCATTCTTTCAGCTCGTCCTCATCATTCTGTGTCTTGCATTTACGGAACCGTTCAATGGTCTCCTTGGATTCCTCTTCCCAGTGCTCCTCGCCGGCACAGCGGAAGTAATAGTCCATATAAACCTTTGGGGGCTCCTTTTTGAAAATACCGAAATCCGGATGAAGGCCGTAGTGCCTGGTTCCGGTTTTCTGGATATATTCTGCAATATCCATGATCTTTCCGGCGTTTGCGCGGGCATAGGGATTGGAATCGTCAATATTCTCCGGACGGCGGATGGTAGCCGGAGCATGGATTTCCTGATTGATGCGGACGTCCAGCTCCTCTGCCAGCGGCAGTGCCAGTTCCACGACACTGATGGGCGTGCCCAGGATACGGAGGTTTTTAAAGCCCATCTTGTTTGCGATGCGGAGCTCCATTTTCAGCCGTTCCGCCTGCTCCCGGTCATTCATGACATGATCTCTGCGGAACTGCAGGGGATCCGGGAACACATCCATTGTAACTGCTTCCAGACCCCAGCGGGCCATTTCAAAAAGCCACTCCTGGTAGAATTCCTCTCCGGGGAACGGAAAGTGGGGAATCGTCGCCTCAGAAATAATCTCTATACCGGTGGCACCGTCCAGATTGGTCGCGACTTCCTTGAGCATTTCGCGCCAGGTCATCCGGCCGAACCATTCCTCCTGCTGATAACTGTACAGGGATACGCCTCTTTTGATAGCCATTGCTGTTCCTCCTCTCAGTTCTGGAGCTCCAGATCGTAATAGCACACATTGAAGGTCTTGCCGCTTCCGCCCTCGCTTGGATCCGGCGGATTCTTTACGATCTCATCCATGCCGGGCATTGTGCCGTAAGAGCCCAAACTGGACTCCAGAATGCCGACGCGATGCTTGCCGGGTGCCAGACCGCCGTCCTTATAAACATACAGGAATGCTTCATCCTGCATGTCCCAATGCTCCAGCACTGCATGATTCATGAGATCTTCAAAACTGCGGGGTGCCTTCCCGTTGACTTCCAACCGCTGTGCACTCCGCGGATAGCTGACGCCGTCCACTTCACAGTAGTAGCCGTTGTGAAGGCTGAGGAACATTCCGCGGTAGTTGGCAATCCGAACGGAAAACTTAAAGCCAGCTACTTTCCCGTTCTCTTCGAAATTCGAAAGAGAATCAGAGCGGACCAGAAAGCTGTCATACATGATTCATCAATCTCCTTCTGTTTTTTTCCGGACCGGTTTCCTGACCGTTCTCACAAAACCCGATCTGTCCTTATTTATGATCTTACAATGCATTCTGCCTCAAGTCAATGAATTTAGAAACAATTCTATTGGTGATTATGCCCATTTTGAAAAGGAGCTCCTATCTTTTATTACGTTAGTATCTGCGAACCATTGGTCGGGCAGATTCTTCCGTCTCTTTTCAGACGATGCAGCCGCTACGAAACTAATAATAAGACTTTGATGAGCGGTCAGTCTCCGATCCGTTTCTTCCTGGAAACGCGGACAGCCTGAATCCGCCGGAAAGGCGGAATTCAGGCTGTCCGTTTCTGGTCATGATTCCGTCAGGAAGCATAAACTCCTGATGGAACAGATCAGACAATAATCATCTCACGGGTAAAGCCGATTGCTTCGGAATGTCCGTGGCTGGTACGGGTCTCATCGATTTCGCCCGCATCACCGGGAATGTAGGAAGCGACTTCGCCATAGAGCGCGGAAACCGTGTGGTTGCCCTGGGAAAGGCCGCCGGGCTTCTTCACGCGGATGATCATGGCTTCATCCAGAGGCCACTTCACGCGTCCGAGGGTGAAGGTCTCTTCATATGTGTACTCAACGCCGCTGACAACGAAGGTGCAGCGATCTGCACGATACTTTTCGCCGTCCACTTCCACATAAGCAAAGCGGAACTGGCTCAGCCATGCGCCGCGGTATGTGATCAGGCGGATGCCGACCTGGAAGCCAATGGCCTCGCCGTCCTCGTTGTAGAGGTTCCGGAAACCCTTATACTGTACGCCTTCATACTCTAACATTGTGTCTTCCTCCTTCGCTTATTCGCCAAGCAGGCGCTTGAGCATGACATGGTGACGTCTGACCTGGGTCATGCAGTGGTTGTAGCTTTCCTTGTTGGGGCCTTCATATTCGGAAAGCAGATAGCCGTTCCAGCCATGCTCCTTCATGATGTTGATAATCTCAACATAGGGGATGGTGGTCTCATCGAAGTCCTCACTCATGTTGTAGTACTTCGCATGGCAGCAGTGGATGTAGGGCAGCAGAGGGATGATGTCCTCAGGCAGGCTGGGATTCATCTTGAATCCGGGAGGCAGCTCACGTCCCGGAGTCGGCTTGTTCTGGAAGGTGCCGAAGTCCACGTTGAAGCCGAAGAACTGGGTGTCTTCCTTCTCGATGAATTCCACATAGTCCATGATCATCTGGTCGGTCAGTCTCGTGGGAGAATGGATCTCAGGCTGCATGACCACATTGTATTTTTCAGCATAGGGCAGTGCCTTGCGGATCACATCACGCCAGATCAGGGTCGGGGTCAGCTTGCCGTCAATAACGCCCAGCTTGGTGCGCATGCAGGTAAATCCCATGTAGGAAGCCAGCTTGATGTCATGAATCAGCTGCTCCAGGGACTCCTCGACGGTGCTCTCACGTCCGCGGAAAAGCTTGGACTCTACCCAGTGGCCGTACTCGACAGGAACGATTTCGTAGTGATCGCACAGGGCAAACCACTTGTTGAGCCATTCCTTGCTGGGATAAGGATAGCCTTTGATAATGCCGTCTGCCAGAATCTCCAGGCCATGAGCGCCCATGTCCTGCATGATCATGAAGCTGTCTTCCAGATCCATGTTCACGTTATAGAGCGGATACCAGCAGTAGGTGGATACGCCGCGGTGGATGCCGGGCTTCTGCTGTGCTTGCATAATTACTCCTCCTTAGTAGATACTTGTTCTCTTCGGTTTATACAATGATCATGCGGTTGTGATACTCTCTCACAGCCAGCATGGAGAACACCTCGATGGGGAACGGCTTGTCCCATTCGGATTTGTCCTTGGGTTGCGGTGCAAAGCGCGCAGGTCCATAGGAGCTGACCGTACCGAAGTTTACGGTGACATCGTGATAACCCTGGCTCAGGCCGCCGGGCTTCTTCACGACAATCGTTGCCACGTCCAGAATATGCCAGTGGATGGTTCCCAGTTTTTCCATCTCGTCCGGGGTATATTCCACGTCGTTGATGATCCAGGTCTGATCCTCGCGGCTGAAGACTTCTCCGTCCACAATCAGATCGCCGACACGCACCTGGCTCAGCCAGACACCTTTGTAGTAAGTGGAACGGAAGCAGAGCTGGAAGCCAATCGCGTTTCCATCTTCGTCATAGACATTGTGGAAGCCGCGGGTCTGAATGTTCTGTCTTTCAAGCATTGTTCATTCGCTCCTTTCAGATTAATAGCCGAGAATGCGCTTCATCATGACATGCTGACGCTTCAGC
The DNA here is from genome assembly GCA_017516005.1 of Oscillospiraceae bacterium. Taxonomy (GTDB): domain Bacteria; phylum Bacillota; class Clostridia; order Oscillospirales; family Oscillospiraceae; genus SIG488. The sequence goes on from JAFWDU010000022.1 coordinate 44,867, forward strand.
TGCTCGGAGACAAAGCCCGGCTCGTCCTTGTGCGGGCCTTCGTACTCGGACAGGAAGTAGCCGTCCCAGCCGCCGTCCACGAATTCCTTGATGATTTCCGGATACGGGATCGTCGTCTCCTGGAAGTCCTCGGACATGTTGTTGAACTTCGCATGGCAGGCATGAATGTACGGCAGAAGCGCGCGGAGCTCATGAGGATAGCTGCAGGGGCTGCCGTCTTCCGGTACGCCGGGAATGGGAGGACGGTCCTTCGACCACACATTCTGGAAGGTGCCGAAGTCGATGTTCAGACCGAAGTTCTTCGTCTGATACTTGTCGATGAACTCCACATAGTCCGCTACCATCTTGCTCGACAGCGCCGTCGGCTGATGGATCTCCGGGCACATGCACACATTGTACCGCTCTGCCAGATCAAGCGCGCCCAGAATGATCTCTCTCCAGTTGCGCACCGGCGTCAGTATCCAGTCAATGACGCCCAGCTTCGTGCGAAGTACCGTGAAGCCCAGACGATGCGCCAGAATGATGTCCTGCTTCAGCATCCGCAGGGACTCTTCCGTGTTCAGCTCCATGATGCCCCGGTACAGACGGCTCGTGACCCAGTGGCCGTATTCCACAGGCGTGATGTTGTACTTCGTGCACAGACGGAACCAGTTGTCCATCCACTCGTTCGTCGGCTGCGGATAGTTGTCAATATGGCCGTTTGCGAGGATCTCGACACCGGTCGCTCCCATGTCATAGATGTCCTTGAAGCAGTCCTCCAGGTTCATGGTGACGCCCCACTCGCCGGAGTAGCTGTAAATCGATACGCCGCGCTTCGGGCCTTTGATTGCAGGTGTTGCCATTCGTATGCTCCTCCTTTGTTCTCACTGAAGCTTTCGCCCCAATTAATTAGCACATCTATTGTTGCACCAAATGTGGATATTGTCAATCATCGTACCGGACGCCGGGTTCCTTTTCTCCATTTCGTACAAATCAATGATCTTCTCTTTGTACTATATTACAAACAAGCCTGTTTCTACGCCCGGTTTTGTTGTAAAACGCATCATTTTCATTCTTGTCAGAAAAGATCGGTTGTGATAAACTGATATCAGGACTATTCAAAGGAGGAATTCATATGATCTATCGTGATTTTAAGGACGGCAAGAAGACCAGCATGCTCGGCATGGGCTGCATGCGTCTGGCCACGCTTCCCGGTCCCGGCGATGTTGTTGATTACGATCTTGCAGAAAGCATTATTCAGAAGGCATATGAGAATGGCGTCAATTATTTTGACACCGCATATGTCTATCTTTCCGGCAACTCCGAGCGCACGCTTGGCAAGGCACTCTCCAAATACCCGAGAGAGAGTTACTATATCGCAACAAAAATGCCCGGCATGATCCAGACGAAGGAGGATGTGGAACGCATCTTCAACGAGCAGCTGGAGCGTCTTGGCGTGGACTACATTGATTTCTATCTGTGCCACAACGTGAATGAGCGCACGATTGATACCTTTATCAATCTGGAAGTCCCCCAGTTCCTGGAGAAGAAGCGCGACGAAGGCAAAATCCGCTATATTGGTTTCTCCAGTCACGGTCAGCCGGAAACCCTTGCCCGTTTTGCGGATCTTCGCGACTGGGATTTCGCCCAAATTCAGCTGAACTACTTCGACTGGTTCCGTTCCAACACCAAAGAGCAGTATCAGGTTCTCCGCGACCGCAACATTCCCATCGTCGTTATGGAGCCTGTCCGCGGCGGCCGGCTTGCGTCTCTGACCGAATCCAGTGATGCCATGCTCAAAGAGGCGCGTCCGGATCGCTCCATCGCCGCCTGGGCATTCCGGTTTGTTCAGTCTCTGCCCGGCATTCAGGTCATCCTCAGCGGCATGAACGCCATGGATCAGATGGACGACAACCTGGGTACCTTTGCCGCAGAAGAGCCCCTGCAGCAGGCGGATCTGGATCTCCTGGAGAAGGCTGTGGACAACCTGATCAAGGAAGTCAGCGCGCCGTGCACCGCATGCCGCTACTGCAGCGAGTGCCCGCAGGAGCTGGATATTCCAGAGATTCTGAAAATCTACAACTCCTATGCCATCTCCAAGAGCTTCTTCGCGCTTGGCGCGCTGAATCAGCTTCCGGAAGGCAAGCGTCCCACCGACTGCCTCGGATGCGGCGTCTGCGCGAATGCCTGCCCGCAGAATATCCAGATTCCCGATCTTATGGCAGAGCTTGCCGAAGCCATGAACCGGATGGGCAGAAGAGGATAATCTGCTCCCCTGCGCATCAGAATCCTTAGAATTGAAAAGAACCGGAATTCTGGATTTCCAGAATTCCGGTTCTTTTGTCTGCTTCCTTCAGCGCTGCAGCAGGAGTTCCTTTTTCAGCATAATATGCTCCAGGATATGCCCGATATTGCCCTCTCCCGCATACTTCGAGGAGTCAAAGAAGTTGTGGTCCAGATCCGACCAGAACAGGTCGTTCTCATCTCCTTCCACCGGACACATCTCCTGCAGGCGGCCCACATATACCTCAACCCAGCAGTCATCCAGTGGATAGACAAAGTCCATCAGACGGGTCAGGCGGATCTGATCCTCCCGGATCCCGGTTTCCTCCCGCAGTTCGCGGTACGCTGCTGCCACAGACGCTTCACCGGATTCGATTTTTCCTCCCACCAGATTATCCAGCCCCAGATAGGGTTCTTTTCTCCGGTGGCACATCAGGAGCTTCCCGCCGTCCGGGTCAAAAACCGCAATGAGATTATAGCCCTGCATAACACTCCCTCAAAGTCAATGGATTTTATAGCTGCAGCATACGATTTGGCCATCCGGCAGAGCACTCTGCGGGTCTCGGAGATCCTGACCAGAAACTCCTCTCCGTGACAGGCCCGCACATCGTTCTCAAAACAGTTCCAGCGGCTGTCATGATCCGGCAGGTTCCGGCGTTTTCTTTCTGGAAGTTCCGCCTCTTTTTCCGCGTCTTCTTCTGCGGGTCGGTCTCTCCTTCTCTGTCAATGCTTCGAAGGCAGCCGCTGCTTCCGAATCTCCTTCATATACCGTTCGGATCAGGCGGTTGTATTCTTCCAACTGGATCCATCTCAGCCGCAGGACCATGTTGCCATGCTCGGGACATTCCACTCTGGCGCTCATTCGGCCTGACTGCTGCCGGTACCAGCGGGACGCCATCCGCATCTGTGCGCCGCATACCGGGCAGAGGTTCTCGCTTCCCTCCATTGCGGAAACTGCGTCTGATTTCTCCTTGTAGTCCCGGTATACCCTTCGCTGCAGGCAGCCCGGAATTTCATCGGAGTTTGTCCCGTCCTCATGCTGTCTGAGCGCGCTGCCGTACTGATTAATGCCCTTCTTCAGATCCAGTTTAGAGCAGATCAGCGCTGTATGAAAGGCATCCCCCAGCGCATCATGTGCAGGACGTGTAGATCGGATATTCATGATTTCCATTGCTTTCTGCAGAGATTTCTGGTTGCTTGATCCGTCTGTCTGGGCATTGAAAATCATCTGTGCGTTGTACCAGGCAGCCGTCCATTCCGCGTTCATGGAATGGATTTCCAGATTCTCACGCATAACATTTACATCATCAAATCCCCATGTAAGGAAGATGGACGGTTCTGCACACCATGCGCGGAACCGGGCAATCGCCTGGGGAAAAGAGATTCCTTCCGACTGCAGCCGGGATTCCTTGATGCCCGTAAGCTTTCCGACTCTGCTGTTCAGTCTGCGGAAGTATTTCGGCCGAACCAGCACAGAAAACTCATCCAGAACTTTCTGGTCTTCTGTCACGCGCACCGCGCCGATCTGAATGATCTCGCCGCGAAGCGGAGACGGAAGTGGCCTGCGGGCTGCCGCTGACCCGGGCCATGGCTGGTTCCACTCCATATCCAGAACTATATACTGCATGGAATACGTTCCTTCTTTGTCATCATTCTTACAGAGAGTTTACCACATGTTTACAAAAATGGCAATTCCATTTCCCTTGCGTGTTGCAGAGAATCCTTCATTCTGGGCTGCAAGATGTTTTTTCAACGGAAGCGCAGCATGATTTGCAGGATTTATCATCCATTCTTGCATTCCGGTGTCCCATTTGTTATACTATCGAAAACCCCAAAAGGAGGCTGCCAGAATGGTTACCATTCGCCACGAAGCGGTATTTTATCAGAACGGCAGGTTTGTTTCCGCAGGTGAAGGCATTGCAGCAGGGCTGCGCCCGGAAAACGGAAAAACCGGCACTATGACATATGGGATTCTGCAGAATCACAACACAAGCGGAACCATGGATACGTTGAAGCTGCGCTTTGACGCCATGGCATCCCATGACATCACGTATGTGGGCATCATCCAGACCGCCCGCGCATCCGGAATGAAGGAGTTTCCCCTTCCCTACGTGCTGACAAACTGCCACAACTCCCTCTGTGCGGTGGGCGGCACCATCAATGAGGACGATCATGTGTTCGGACTGAGCGCCGCCAAAAAATACGGCGGTGAGTTTGTTCCGGCGCATCAGAGCGTAATCCACAGCTATATGCGGGAAATGTATGCCGGCGGCGGCCGTATGATTCTCGGATCCGACTCCCATACCCGCTACGGCGCCTACGGTACCATGGGCATCGGAGAAGGCGGCCCGGAACTGGTCAAGCAGCTTCTGAACAAGACCTATGACATTGCCTATCCCAGAGTGGTTGCAATCTATCTCACAGGCGCACCCCGTCCCGGTGTCGGGCCGCAGGATGTCGCACTCGCCCTCATCGGTGCAACATTCTCTGCCGGGATTGTCAAAAACTCCGTCATGGAATTCTTCGGTCCCGGTGTGGGCAGCATGTCCATTGACTACCGTTCCGGCATTGATGCCATGACAACGGAAACCAGCTGTCTGAGTTCCATCTGGCAGACAGATGAAACCGTACGCAAAGCCCTTGCAGCTCACGGACGGGCAGATGCATTCCAGTCTCTCTCCCCTGCAGACGGAGCATATTATGACGATCTGATTGAGGTCAATCTGTCGGAAGTGGAATGCATGATCGCGCTCCCCTTCCATCCCAGCAACACCTACACCATTCATGAATTCAACGAGAATCTGGAAGATATTCTGCGCAGCGTGGACCAGGCGACGCCCGGCGCTCTGGGACTGAGCTCACAGCCGGAAAGCCTGACCGCAAAAATCCGCAACGGCCGCTTCTATGCCGACCAGGGCGTCATTGCCGGCTGTTCCGGCGGCACGTATCAGAACATGATGCTCACCGCCTCGATTCTGAACGGCACGCCTGTGGGATCCGACCGGTTCTGGCTTTCCATCTACCCCACCAGCCAGCCTGTCATGATGGAACTGGCGCTCAACGGTGCCCTCGGCAAGATGATGGCCAGCGGGTGCTCTATCCGCAGTTCCTTCTGCGGACCCTGCTTTGGTGCAGGTGATGTGCCGGCAAACGGCGGCTTCTCCATCCGTCACTCCACCCGCAACTTCCCGAACCGGGAAGGCAGCAAGCCTTCCGACGGACAGTGCGCCTATGTTGCTCTGATGGATGCCCGTTCCATTGCAGCTTCCGCGCTTCAGGGCGGTGTCATCACTGCGGCGACGGATCTGGAGCAGATCCCCGCAGATCCCAGCTACATGGAATACCATTTCAATCGCTCTGCTTATGACGCAAGAGTCTATTTCGGTGTCGGCAAGCCGGACCCGAAACAGGAACTGATTCTCGGTCCGAACATCGCAGACTGGCCGGAGCAGATCCCGCTCCCGGAAAACCTGATGCTTACCGTTGCCAGTGCCATCTATGACGCAGTTACCACAACCGATGAACTGATCCCATCCGGAGAGACTTCCTCCTACCGTTCCAATCCGATCAAGCTCTCCGAGTTCGCGCTCAGCCGGAAAGATCCGCAGTACGTGCCCAGAGCGAAAGAAATCCAGGCAATTGAGCTTCTGCGGCGCAAAGACCCGGAGAATCCCACCGTTGCAGCTGCTCTCGACGGAGCAGATCCTGCCTCCACCGGACTGGGAAGCTGCATTATGGCCATCCGTCCCGGAGACGGCTCGGCCAGAGAGCAGGCAGCCTCCTGCCAGCGTGTGCTGGGCGGCTGTGCCAATCTCTGCGAAGACTATGCCACCAAGCGCTATCGCAGCAATGTAATCAACTGGGGCATGCTCCCCTTCACCGTCACGGATATCGCCTCTTTCGGTATTGCGCCCGGCGACCGCCTCTGGATTCCCGGCGTCCGCAGTGCACTTCTTTCAGGGGAAGATCATGTGGATGGAACCCTGATTCAGGGAGAAAAGCGGACTCCAATCTGTCTGAAGCTGGAAAAGCTCTCCGCGGAAGACCGCGAGATTATTCTGAAAGGATGCCTCATCAACTACTACGCCTGATTTTTCTGTCCTGCAACGCATAGAAGGGACAAATAATAACAGTAAAAAAACTCGAGACTGGAACGTCCAGTCTCGAGTTTTGGCTGTTTTTCAGCCTATTTATGGCGCGCCGGAAGGGACTCGAACCCCCAACCGTCGGAACCGGAATCCGAAGCTCTATCCATTGAGCCACCGGCGCCTATCACAGCAAGCATTGTAGCAAAGGAACCCTAAAAAATCAAGTGGGTTTGCGCCTTAATCTTTATTCATCGGTTTTTCCTTGCAGGATTCCCAGAATCATGTTACACTGTCGCCATGAAGAAAGAACGTGCTGCTTACTCAGTAAGCCGAAAAAGTCCGCTGCTGTGGCTTGCACTGCTTCTGATGCTCTGCTCGGTGGCAATCCGCATCCTGGCCTTCCGCGTCTGCACGGAAATACCAGGCCAGTCGGTGCTTCTGGTGGTTGTCCTCCCGGTTCTGGCGTGCATCTGGTACATTGGAAGTCTTCTGATCAGCGGCCCGGCGCGGTTTTACCGCACGGCTGTTCCTGCGCTTCTGGTTCTCTTTTTCTGCGCACTGGTATTCGGGGAAAATCAGCGAATCTGGATGCTGGCTGTCTGGGCCTGCACGGTTGCAGCCGCTGTCTCCTATCTCGGCACTGCATCCGGTCAGCAGATCCTTCGCTGGTTGATGATTCCTCTCATTGCAGTTGAGATTCTCCTTCTCTGGCCTGCATCAGGAGATCTTCTGTACAAAGCATCCGCCGCAGCCATGATCCTTCCTCTTGCGATTGTCTCTCTGGCAATCCGTACACAGCCTCGGGACGGCAGCTATCATGCCCGCTGGGGCGACCGCCCGGACGGGCGGCTGGTGCGGACACTTCCTCCCATCAGCAAGGTCGCACCTTATATCATGGTCAACCGGAATGATGCATGCAATCTGATGGCACATACCGTGGAGATCTCCGAACTGGATCAGTATGTGCACCGCAAACGGAAGGAAGGCCTGAAGGACTTCGGAATTATGCATGTCATCCTTGCCGCTTATGCCAGAACGGTCTGTGAATATCCCGCCATCAACCGTTTCCTCTCCGGACAGAAAGTCTACTCCAGAGACCGCCGCCTGGAAGTCATTATGGCAATCAAAAAAGAAATGACTGTTGAGGCGCCTGATACCATGATCTCTGTGGAACTGGATGCAGGCGATACGGCTGAAGATGTCTACCGCAAGTTCAACAAAGAAGTGGAAGCGGTCAAAAACACCTCCGAACTGGATTCCGGTTTTGACAATCTGGCGGCAGTCATCAATTACATTCCGGGCCTGTTCCTGAAATTCACTGTCTGGCTTCTGAAAACACTGGACTACTTTGGCATGCTTCCCAGCTGGCTGCTCCGTCTGTCTCCTTTCCATGGAAGCATTATCATTACGTCCATGGGTTCTCTTGGTATTCCGCCGATTTTCCATCATCTTTATAATTTTGGTAATCTGCCGATCTTTGTTGCATTCGGAAGGAAATACCGGAAGAATGACATCAAAGTGGATGGAACGATCCTGCCAAATAAATACATGGATCTGTGCTTCAACTGCGATGAGCGCATCTGCGATGGTTTCTACTATGCAACAGCACTGAAATACATGCTCAATCTCCTTGCACGGCCGGATCAGCTGGATCAGCCGCCCAAGCGTATCATCCCTGATATTCCATAAAGACATTCCGCCGGATACAGTCGCGTCCGGCGGAATCTTTTTTCCTTATCCGAATTCCAGACTCAAAGCGTCCGTTTCGAAAAGAGTTACTCCTCCCTTTGCCGGTTACTGTCCCGTTATACGGACAGATGCCATGATATTCTGTGATCAGAAAGAGAAACAGGACATGCGAGGCCGCACAGGCTTTTATGGCTTATGCGGCAGAAAGGAGCTTGAAATGGACTATTCAATTGTATGGGTACGCGGGCATGTTGAAGTTTATGACTGGGCTGGCCGTTTCTGTTTTTCCGCAGATTCGGAGCGGGAAGCGCGGGAAGATCTGGAGGATCTGATCTCAGAGCACATGGAATTCTGATAACCGCTTGACGCGCCGCTGCTGAAATCGGGATCATTTATGTTTTTTCCTCTCAGCGCGGAAAACGAGGATGCTTCTATGCAAATCCCGCCATCTGTTGGATGAGAAAAGGTGTGTTTTCCAAGCCTTATGACTTGGAAAACACACCTCTCTTTTTGTTTCTTTTCCGTTTTAAACCGTACGATTAGCGATATTACTGTTCTGCTCTCCAGGCATCTACCTGACGCTGAACCTCCGCAATATAATCATCCGCGCCAGCCTTCTTCAGCTCTGAGATATAGCTGTTGTAGAGCTCTTCGGTATAGAAGCCGCCGGAAATCTGCTTGTTGTAGATATCATTGACCGCAGACAGTCCGGTTACGAGGTCTTCAAAACCTGCGTAGACAAAGCTGAAGGTTGAATACTCGGAAACAGGTGCTGCATCGTTGACAGCCTGAGACTTTTCACGGAAATCAGCACCGTTGCCATCCCAGGGCAGAACCAGGAACTGGTTGCCGACGATGAAGTCACGGTTGTGGTAGGTTGCCTTGGACATGTCGTCCGGATAGCAGGCTTCGCCGTTCTTCTCAACCCAGTCTTCACCCTCAATGCCCCAGGCCATCAGGTTGTTGAAATAGGGATCTGTATACATGAAGTTCAGAATCAGGGCTGCCTTCTCAGGATATTCGCAGGTACTGGGCATGACCCAGCCGAACCGCCGCAGGCTTCCGCCGGAAACAAAGCCTTCCTTCGGCATGACCGCAACCACATCAAATCCCAGGTTTGCCTTCTTTGTTGCTTCAACGCCATACTCAGACTGCGCCAGGTAGGATGCCACAACGCCTGCGCTCAGGAGTTCATCAGGAAGTGCCTCGGTGAAAATGGCGTCCGGGTAGATGTAACCCTTTTCTTTCCATTCTGCCGCGCGCTTGTACATACCAACCGCGTATTCCCATTCCGGAAGCAGAACGACCTTATCGTCTTCTGTATGCGTCAGCGCCAGATTATCCAGGTTCTCTGCAAGCTTTCCATCGGACCAATTGTCATAATCGCCGGTGTAGAAACCGCCCTGGCCGACAATGCCGTTTGTCGGATAGACACCGGAATCACCTTCCTTGATGGCGACAAGGATCTTTTCCATATCGGACCAGCTCTTGCAGTTCTCTGCGGCCTCAACCATATTTACCTGCTCAAGAATGTCCTTTCGGAAAATAAAATACGGATTGCTGGAAAGTATACGCATGGTGGGTACGCCATAGATTCCGCCCTCATAAGTGACGGCGCCCATATAGCGATCCATCAGTTCCATAAGCTCCGGTGCATACTCATTCAGATAATCGCCGATTTCCATGAGCATGCTATCGGTGTACCAGTTCAGGAAGTTGCCGTCACGGCCGGGGTACATCATAGCAAGGTCAACATGCTGGCCGGAATAAACGTCCATGCTGACGTTTGTGGGATAGCTGCCGTATTGGCCCCAGCGCAGTTCCACGTTGATGCCATAGGGCTCCAGATATTCATTCATGGCATCCTGAATCTTATCCGCATAGTCTGCATTCTTGCCGGAATCATCCAGAATATAGAACACCAGTGTTTCGACATCATACTCCCAGTCATCTCCCAGGCGGGCTTTGATGGGATCTGTCTCTTCCGTGGCAGGCTGCTCATCATCCTGCTTGTCCTCCGTCTTTGCCGGAGCGGTATCCGTCTTCGCCGGAGCCGTGTCCGTGCTTGCCGGAGCTGCATCAGTCTTGGCAGGCTCATCTGTCTTGGCCGGGGTCTCCGTCTTGGCGCAGGCCGCGAACAACCCGAGGCAAAGGACAATTGCCAGTACCAAAGCTAACAACGCCTTAATTTTTTTCATCTCAATTTCTCCTTTTCTTTACACTATGTCCAAAATGTTGGACTTGATATTAAGAAAATACACCAGATTAATCTGTTTGTCAACGCTTCGGTTCGATTATTATTTGTTTTGTTAATATTCTACAATTGCAAATCTTAAAAATGAACATATTGACCAATTATTTATCCTGTGTGCCATTTCAAATAATTCTCTGGCAGGGCATTTTCCTTTTCGATGTCAAGAATCTGTTTCATAGCTGCCTGATTGCAACAGCATACAATCGCCGGTGATGCGGTTGATCTGTACGTTCAGGCCAGACATGTCCGGCTCCTTCACACAGCTGCCGGAAGGCTCCTGGAACCTCTGCAGATTGCATGGCCTGTATCAGAATTTGAGAAGGAACCCGGGCGCGGAGCGTACCGTAACGCACCATCCGTGTTCCCATCTGCCGCAGCCGGGCAGCTGCTGTTCTCTGACGAAGCTCTCAGACCATCAAAAGACGTCGATGATTTACGTGAGGTCCCATTTCCGGCGCGAAGCGCTGTCCATCAGCGTCCGGATCCAGGTTCTGCCGTTCAGGGGGCAAATAGGAGGAGGAATAAGTGAATCCGATGGTAACATCGTGATAACCCTGGCTCAGGCCTCCGGGCTTGCGGATCTTGATAATGGCGGGTTCCAGAACCTGCCAGTGAATCCGTCCCTGATACTTCATCTCCTCATATCGATAGTCATGACCGCCCACGCACCAGATCACATCTTCCTTCTCAAAGCGTTCTCCATCCACGATTACGGTACCCGGACGCAACTGAGAAAGATAAATACCGCGGTAATAGGTAGTACGGACCTTGAACTGGAATCCAACGACCTGTCCATTTTCTGTCAGGTTGCGAAAACCTCTGTACTGAATGATTTCCTTATCAAGCATGACACAACCTCCTTACGCGCCGAGAATGCGCTTCATCATGATGTGCTGACGGCGGAGCTGCTCGCCCACGTTGTATCCCACATCATATTTGTCAGCACCTTCATATTCGGAAAGCAGATAGCCATCCCAATTGTGCTCAATCATCAGCTGTAGCACTTCCGGATACGGGATTGTAGTCTCCTGGAAGTCCTCCGACATGTGATTGAACTTCGCATGACAGCAGTAAATATACGGAAGCAGCGGGACGATATCTTCCGGCTTGGTCTCCACCGCACCGGGCATGCGGAACGCAGCGCCTTCCCAGTTGTTCCGGAAGACACCGAAATCCACATTGATTCCGAAGTATTTGGTACCGGTTTTCTCAATGAATTCCACATAGTCATCAACCATTTTGGACTTCAGAGCGGTCGGAAGATGAATTTCCGGGCACATGCGCACGTTGCAGTCTTCCGCCAGGGGCAGCGCCATCCGAATGAATTCACGCCAGTTTTCGACCGGTGTGTTGGTGCGGTCAATCACGCCCAGTTTTGTACGCATAACGGTAAACCCGAGCCGATGCGCCAAGCGGATGTCCTCCGCGAGCTGCTCATAAGCCTCTTCGCTGGTCTGATGACGTCCTTCATACATGCGCGAATCCACCCAGTGACCGTACTCAACGGGGACGATTTCATAACGATCAAGCAGTTCAAACCAGTAATCCACCCATTCGTCTGTTGGATGCGGATAATTGTCGATATGCGTATTTGCCAGGATCTCCAATCCGTGGGCACCCATATCAGAGATATCTTCAAAGCAGTCCTCCAGTGTTTTGGAGATGCCGTATTCCGCAGAGTAGCTGTAGAGCGCCACGCCGCGTTTTGGTCCCTTTCTTGTTTCCTGATACATGATTTTTGTCTCCTTATCCGTAATAGGAGCCATGGGCGCATCTCGAAGGAGAGGCGCCCATGGCTTTGCAGTATTAGCCCTGAATGCCCAGGGTCTTGCGGTAGAAGTCAACATGCCGCTGAAGCACCGGCATGGTGGGATGATCCGTGCGGCCTTCCCACTCGATGGAGATGTAGCCGTCGTAATCGGATTTCTTCAGAATATCCAGCACGCGGGAGGTATGGATGTTGGGGTCATCACCCTCTTCGTTCAGGCTGGTGAACTTGCCGTGGCAGTGGACCGTGTGAGGAACAATAATGGACTCAAAGTCCTCCCAGATGGTATCACGGGTATCACCTGCGAGATCCGGATTGAAGAGCATCACGTGAATTGCGCCCTTCTGGAAATCCGTCAGGTCAAACTGTGCCATTGCCGCTTCCAGTTCCTCGTTGCTCATATCCTGATGATCCTCAAAGAACTGGCAGACCTCTTCCGGCATACCGGCGCGGCTGGGAATACCCATGCGGCGGCGTGCCATCTGCTGAGCGATCTTCTGATCCGCTTCGGACATGTTCTTGGGACGGGCGCCGGTCATCATGCTGGATCCAAACATGCCGAAATCCGGCGTCCAGCCGATGTAGGGAGAATCCGCCTCTTCAATTGCCTTGTTGAAAGCCTCGGAGTTGGGCTCACGGGGCGTCATGGGGTTGTGCATCTCAATGCCGACCTTGACGCCGTACTTCTCTGCCCAGGGTGCCAGCTTCTTAAAAGCTTCCGGATACATGTTGTTCTGCTGACGCTGTGCCTTTGCGCCGATCTTGTATGCGTTCTTCACATCATTGATCGCATAGGCCAGCATGTCCTCCTCGGACAGATCCAGCAGGTCGGAGCGCTTGCCGCGGTCGGCCTGGCCGGAGTAAGCTGCGATCTCAAGTCCGTACTTTGCGCAGAGGTTCGCCACGTTGTAGAGTTCTTCATCCGTGGGCCAGGGATAATGGGTGCCGAAGGTCTGGGATGCGACGAACTCAACGCCGGTCACGCCCAGCTGTTTTGCTGCCTTCAGGCAGTCTTCCGTGGTCCAGCCGAAGTTAACCTGCTCTTTTGTCAGGCTATAGAGAGTCAGTCCAAGTTTAATATTTGCCATGATAAGATCCTCCTTACGCCATGACCCAGAGGGTCGCTTTTTCGCCGATGTTTCCAGTGGGATAGGTGTGCGGCTGATTGACTACGTCTGTCACATAGAAGGGGCGGGAGATGTATGCGCTCTTGCCCAGCATGTACAGATCGATCTCATGCTCGCCGTACTCCAGGCCGCCCAGCTGATCCACTTCGATGGTAACGGTATCCTGGAATGCCCAGTAATCCGTATAATCATCCGCGACCTCATGAGGCAGCAGTTTCTTATAGCCCAGGCAGAAATGAATCATGTTCGACGGGATTTCCTTGCCGTCAACCTTGAGCGTGATCTTCTCTATGCAGCTCAGGGGAACATTGCGGTAGCGGTTCTGATGAACCTGGAACTTGAAGCCGACTTTATTGCCGTTTGCATAAAGGTTGTACAGGCTTTCGGGTTCAATAATGGGTCTCGATCTCATGTGATAAATCTTCCTTTCTTTCTTAGTTGGATTGAGCCTCCTGCGGGCGTCCAGGACGGACACGCACAGCGTTATGTTTCTTCCAGGCGCCGGAACGGTAATAGAGCAGCATGATAATACCGCCCAGAATCGCTGCAGCGCACATGCAGTAATAGATGCCCCGATAGTCATCTCTGCGAACTGCAAGAAGATAGGTAAATGGGATGCGAATCAGTACAGCGCCGATCGCGACGGCTGCCGGCGCCAGGGCATCTCCAGCGCCGATCAGAAGGCTGGAGAATGTCTGCTGAAGTGCGGTGCCCCAGTAGCTGAACATCATGATGTGAATGCAGATTACACCGATTGAGACAACCGCTGCCTCTGTCGTAAAGACCATCATCAGCTGACGGCTGAACACGCCAAGGATGACACTGATCAGAACGGAAAGCAGAAGAATCGTGATTGTCACTTTCCGAACGCCTTCCCGCACACGATCCTCCTTGGCCGCGCCGATGTTCTGTCCGACGAAGGTCGTCAGTGCCTGGCCGAGCGAATTGATCGGCATCATCGCAAACAGGTCCAGTCTGGTAAGCACGGTCATTGCCGTAATCAGATCTGGACCGAAACCATTCGCAAAGCGCTGGATGATCAGGTTACCGGATGACACAGCGATTGACTGCACGGAGCTGGGCATGCCAATGGAAAGAATCGGCTTGATCTTGCTGGTATCCACCTTCCAGTTCTTTCTAGAAAAGTCCAGATGCTCATGTCTGGAAAGGCGAATCAGCACAATGACAGCGGAGATTGTCTGTGAGATCACGGTTGCCCAAGCCACGCCGGCCACTTCCCAGTGAAAAGCGATGACGAAAAGCAGATCCAGAACAATATTCAGCACAGAGCAGAGCACCACCATAAAGGCAGGCCATTTGGAATCTCCCATTCCGCGGAGGATAAAACTGCCAACGAAGTAGTAGAACTGTCCAAGCAGTCCAATCACGCTGATATGCAGATATACCGTCGCATTGTGCATCAGATCCTCCGGGGTTTTCAGGAGCCGGAGAAATGTTGCGCTCAGCGGATATCCAATTGCGACCATTACGAGTGTAACGCAGGTCGCCACTACAAGGAGCGTAATGACAACCTTATTCAGCTCCTCGTAATCTTTTGCACCGAAATACTGAGATACGATAACGCCGGAGCCCACATTCAGGCCCATCATCAGTGCATGGAAAATCATCAGGATATTTCCGCAGGATCCTACGGCACCCAATGCATAAGCGCTGACAAAACGTCCTACAACAATAGAGTCCACAACATTGTACAGCTGTGAGAAAATGTTCGAGAACAATACCGGGAAGGTAAAGATCAGCATCTTTCTCATGATGCTGCCGGTTGTCATATCCCGGTTCTCCGCTGCACGCTGTAATTTAGAAGCAGATTGTCCCTTCACCGCAGCTTACTCTCTCCCAAGCAGACTGCGCATGAGCTTATGGTGCTTGCGGACGTATTCGATCTCATCGCACCAGCCGGCCATGTTCATGCGGCGGTTGCCTTCGAACTCGGAGGCAATATATCCCTTATAGCCGCCGTCAATCAGTGTCTTGAAGATTGTCGGATAGTCCATGTCATCCACCTGGCCGTTCTCATCGATGTCATAGAACTTGCCGTGGCAGTATACCAGCTTGCTTGCGTTGTCATACAGGTCCTTATAGAGCTTCTCATAGTCAGCGGCCTTGCGGGATGCGCCATGGAAGGGACGACGTTCCACAAAGCCCGCAGGCATCTTCAGGCTGGGAAGGATGCTGTGCAGAGCCAGGCGGTCCGCATCAGAAGGATTGAGCTTCTCAATCAGTGCTGCGGTTGCCGCTTCATCGAAGTCATACTTGCCGAAGTACGCTTTGCGCTGCTCCTCGCGTGCTGCCATCAGAACTTCCTTATTGGCGCCGCTTTCCGCAACCTGTGTCACGATATCGGCGGTGGAGAGGCAGTAGGAGAAGGTGGAGAAGTCCTGCTGCAGACCCACATAGGGAATCCCAGTCTTCTCAGCCAGCTCAATATATTTCTGCTGATAGGGGGCACCGACACCATCGGAGGTATGAACTTCGAGAGCCAGCATCACGTCGTTCTCAGCAGCGATCGGGAGCAGTCGGGCAATAATGTCATAATCGGTCAGCTTGCAAACGAAAGCCTTGGGACCGATGTGCTCTTCGTGAAGCACACGGATCGCCTTGCAGCCCAGGCGTCTTGCCAGTTTGATGTACATGACGCCGCGCTCGAACATTTCCTCATCGGTGAGCTGCTTGTCGTGCCACATCATACGATCAGAAAAATGATCCAGGCAGACGGGCTCGACATCGTAGCGCTGCATCCAGCCGTTCCACTTGTCGATCCATGCGTCGGAGACGTAGGGCCATTCGGGGATCATGGCGTCAGAGAAAACCTCGATGCCTTCCGCGCCTGCGCCGGCAGCTGCTGCGATGCAGCCTTCCAGATCATGGCGATGGAAATAGTAGTTGTCCTGATAGCTGTAGAGGGAGACACCCAGCTTGATATCATAATTCGTCTTCATTGTTTTTCTCCTCTCTTACGCGAAGGTGACGTCTTTTTCGCAGACGCTCACCATCGTGGGGGTATAGCTGCGGCGGGTACCGAGCGTCAGCTTGCAGTGGTGGATGCCCTGCTCGATGCCCTTGCCATTCTTGACGACCACTGTCAGGTATTCGCCGAAGAGCCAGTAGAAGTCCGTGGGGAAGTCATCCTTCAGGATATCCAGATAAGGATACTCTCTTCCTCTGTGCTGGACGTACATCTGCTCATAGGGTACCTGCTCGCCGTCGATGATCATGGTAATCTGGTCCACGCAGCATAGGGGCAGGCCGCGATAGTAGTTGATGGTCAGATTGAACTGATAGCCATACTTCTTACCGTTTTCCCACACACTGCGTGCACCGGCATCGGACAGAATGTGCTTGTCATACATAGTGTTACCTCCATTGATTATTTTTGTTTGACCGCAGGATCAAACCACAGTGCCTGCGGTCAAGGAATTACGAATTTTCAGCCAGCCATGCATCCAGCTGGGTCTGAACCGCCGCGACATACTCATCAATACCGGCGGTTTTGAATTTTGCGCTGAACTCCTCATACTTTTCATCCGTATAGTATCCCCCGCGGAAATCCTTCTGATATTGATCCACTACAGCGCTGAGATTCCCCTGGATGGTATTCAGTCCTTCGGAATCAAAGGTAAAGCTCAGATACTTGGAAATGGGAGCTGCCTGATTCTCGGCAAGTGTCAGTTCACGGAAATTGGCGCCCTGCCCTTCCCACGGATAAACCAGGAACTGGTTGCCCAGCAGGAAATCACGTTCATGGTAAGTCGCATTGGTCATATCATCAGGGAAGCATGCCTCTCCATTCTTGACCACATAGTCCGTGCCTTCCACGCCCCAGGCGATCAGGTTGATAATGTCCGGATTGGTATAGAGCTCATTAATGAATGCAGCTGCCTTTTCCGGATATTCACAGGTTACGGGAATGCAGACGCCCCAGCTTGAAAGGTTCGATCCCTTGATCATACCGTCGCAGATTTTAACGCACGTCAGGTCCAGTCCCAGATTTCCTTCCTTTGTAGCCTCAATTCCGGTCTCCGAAGAGGTGATATAGGAAGCGACGACATTATTGGAAATCAGTTCATCCGGAAGGGAGTCCGTCAGAATAGCATCGGGATAGATCAGTCCCTTTTCATTCCATTCCGCAAAAGACTTGCAGTCGTTGATGTAGCCTTCCCAGCCAAAGAGGCTTTCCGCATTGTTGTCTTTGACCATGACCAGTCCCAATGCATCCGGCACGTCCACCAGAGTAGTTTCGCTCCACGCATCCTTGCCGAGTGTATAGTTTTGGGAGGATGTAATCGCGCCGCCAGTGGTCGCATAAAGGCCGGATTCCGTCTGAATGGTTTCCCAGATGGAAATCAGCTCGCTCCAGCTGGAACAAGCACGGGCACGATCTTCAAGGCCAAGCTGCTCCAGCACATCAGCCCGGAATACAACATAGGGATTGGTTGCATAGATACGATACGCAGGCAAGCCAAAAACACTACCGTGGAAAGTCGTGGCACCAAGATACGGAGCAAGCAGTTCCAGTGTTTCCGGAGCATAACGATTCATAACATCTGTCATGTCGCTGAGTTGCTTATTTGCGTACATGCTGGCGAAATTGGCAGGCGCTCTCAGGAAGAGCATTGCAACATCCACTTCTTCATTGCTCGAAATCGCAAGATTCAGATTTGTGGAATAGCTTCCGAAGTCGCCGAAAAGAATGTCTACATTGATCCCAAGTTTCGGGCCCAGAATGTCATTGATTGCGGCCTCAACGTGTTCCTCATTTCCCGCGTTTTTACCGGAGTCATCGAACAGATAGAAGCGGAGTGTTTCAATATCACTGACCCAGTTTTCATCATTGAAGGCGTTGGCTGTCTCAGAACCCGTATTGTCTGCGGGGTTGTTCTTTGCGCATGCTGTGAGCAGAGACAGGCACAGAATTGCCGCCAAAAGAAGCGGAAGCATTCTTTTCATAATTCTCATTCTCCTTTTTTCGCTGATCTGTTTGAAACAATGACTGGCGGGGTCGAATGGCTCTTTTCGGCCCCGCCAGAAAAGAAGGGAGGAAAGTCTTATTCGCCAATGAGCCGCTTCATCATCTTATGATGACGGCGGACCTCTTCAATCTCATCTGCCATGAACTCCAGACCGCGATCCTGCTGATTGCGCTGTCCTTCATATTCAGAGTCAATATATCCCTCGTAGCCGATTTCCTTGAGCACACGGATGGGATTCTCATAGTCCAGAGATACTTCCTCGTACTCGCCGGGTTTGCCGGGAATCTCCGTCATCTGATAGAATTTGCCGTGGCAGCAATAGATATACGGAGCGATGAGCTTCAAATCCTCCGCCTGTGCGGACGCCTTCTTGAATTCCATTTCAAGAATCATGGGATCGTTGAATACGTTCGGATAGGTGTCCATAACCCACTTGGTCAGCTCTTCCTCATTGGTGGAAGCATTGAAATGTTCGATGAAGTCTGCGGACTTTTCTTTCCAATGCTCCTCTCCCGCTGTACGGAAGTAATATTCAATATACATGGGAGAAGGACCCTTTTTGAATATGCCGAAATCCGGATGGAAGCCATAGTGCTTTGTGCCGGTCTTTTCGATATACTCCAGAATGTCCATGGTTTTCCCGCCGAACTGGCCCTTGCCGCGGCGAATACCGGAGGGGAAATGAATTTCCTGATTGATGCGGATATCCAGTTCTTCCGCCAGAGGCAGCGCCAGCGCAACTGTCTTGATCTCAGAGCCAAGCACGCGAAGATTCTTGAATCCCATCTTCTTTGCGATGCGAAGCTCCATTTTCAGGCGCTCAGCCTGTTCCCGCTCATTCATGACATGATCTCTGCGGAACATGAGCGGATCCGGGAACACGTCCATGGTAACCGCTTCCAGTCCCCAGCGGGCCATCTCAAAGTTCCATTCCTGATAGAATTCCTCACCCGGGAACGGGAAATGCGGAATGGTCGCTTCTGAGATAATCTCAATACCGGTGGCACCATCCAGATTGGTTGCAACCTCCTTGAGCTCCTCGCGCCAGGTCATGCGTCCAAACCATTCTTCCTGCTGATAGCTGTAAAGGGATACGCCTCTCTTGATTCCCATTTTATTTCCTCCTCTCAGCCCTGGAGTTCCAGGTCATAGTAGCAGACCACTGAGGTCTTTCCGGTGCCGATGCCAAGGCTGGGATCGGGTGGATTCTTTACATATTCCTCGTCGCGGGGGCTTGAACCGTAAGCGCCAAGAATGGACTCCAGAATCCCAACGCGATGTGTCCCCTTCTCCAGTCCGCCTTCTTTATAGACATAGAGAAAGGCTTCGTCCTGCATATCCCAATGCTCCAGCACTGCATGCTTCATCAGTTCCTCAAAGCTGCGGGGCGGCTTGCCATTGACCGCCAGCCGCTGTGCCTCGCGGGGGTAGCTGACACCGTCTACTTCACAGTAATAGCCATTGTGCAGTCCCAGGAAGCATCCGCGGTAGTTTGCAATTCGAACAGAGAACTTGAAACCGGCCACCTTGCCGTTTTCCTCAAAGTTTTCCAGGCTGTCGGATCGAATTAAAAAGCTGTCATACATGAATTAGAAAGCCTCCTTATTAATCTTAGTTTTGAAAACTGCCCGAGCGCTTATGTTTATTAAGCGCCCGGGCAGAACGCATACTTACTGCTCGGCTCTCCATGCGTCAATCTGACGCTGAATTTCTGCCACATAATCGTCAACGTGTGCTTCCTTCAGATCATTGACGTAGTTCTGATAGACCTCGTCAGTGTAGAAGCCGTTGGTCATCTGTGCATCATAGATATCACGCACAGCAGACACGCCGGTAACCAGGTCTTCAAATCCTTCGTATACAAAGCTGAAGGTCGCATACTCGGAAACAGGCGCCTCGTCATTTACCTTCTTGGACAGCTCACGGTAATCAGCACCGTTGCCCTCCCAGGGCATGACCAGGAACTGGTTGCCAACGATGAAGTCGCGGTTATGATAGGTTGCCTTGGACATATCGTCCGGATAGCAGGCTTCCCCGTCCTTCTCGACCCAGTCCTCGCCTTCGATACCCCAAGCCATGAGGTTGTTGAAGTAAGGATCGGTATACATGAAGTTCATCACCAGAGCAGCCTTCTCGGGATACTCACAGGTGCTGGGCATGACCCAACCGAAACGGCGCAGGCTGCCGCCTGTAACCTTACCGGCGCAGGGCATAATCGCAACAACGTCAAAGCCCAGATTTGCCTTCTTGGTTGCTTCAACACCGTACTCAGACTGTGCCAGATAGCCAGCTACAACACCGGCGCTCAGCAGCTCATCGGGCAGCGCCTGCGTGTACATTGCGTCCGGATAGATGTAACCCTTGTCCTTCCATTCTGCAGCGCGCTTCCACTGGTCAACGACCAGATCCATCTCCTGCATCAGATAGACAGTGTCATCCTGGGTATGTGTCATGGACAGCGTGTCCAGATTCTCCAGAGTGATGCCCTCAGACCATGCATCATGGCTGCCAGAGAAGAATCCGCCCTGGCCGTTGATACCGTTGATGGGGTAGGCACCCAGATCGGAATCCTTGATTGCGATCAGAATCTGCTCCAAATCGGACCAGCTCTTGCAGTTCTCAGCGGCCTCGAGGAGTCCCAGCTGCTCAATGTAGTCCTTGCGGAAAATAAAATACGGGTTGGAGGAAAGGATGCGCATGGTGGGAACGCCGTAGATGCCGCCTTCATAAGTGACAGCGCCCATATATTCACCCATGAGCTCCATCAGATCAGGTGCATACTCATTCAGATAGTCGCCGATTTCCATGAGCATGCCGTCAGTGTACCAGTTCAGGAAGTTGCCATCGCGGCCGGGGTACATCATGGCAATATCAACATGCTGGCCGGAATAGACGTCCATGCTGACGCTGGTGGGGTAACTGCCGTACTGGCCCCAGCGCAGTTCCAGGTTGATGCCATAGGGCTCCAGATACTCATTCATGGCATTCTGAATCTTGTTGGCATAATCAGCGTTTTTGCCGGAGTCATCCAGGATATAGAACACCAGAGTGTCAACGTCGTAATCCCAGTCATCTCCCAGGCGGGCTTTGATGGGATCTGTCTCTTCCGTGGCAGGCTGCTCATCGGTCTGCGCGTCATCCTGCTTGTCTTCTGTCTTTGCGGGAGTCGTGTCCGTCTTCGCCGGAGCGGTATCCGACTTTGCGGGCTCGTCTGTTTTGGCCGGGGTTTCGGACTGCGCACAGGCTGCAAGCAGACCAAGGCAGAGGATAACCGCCAGAGCCAAAGCCAAAACTGCTTTGAATTTCTTCATTTCCATCTCTCCTATTTAACATGTTGTCCAAAAAGTTGGACTTGATATCTAGAAAATACATCTTTACTTTCGTTTTGTCAACATGATAATCAGCTAATTTTTGTTTTTGTGCATATCGTACAATTTCATGTCGTAAATATGAACATGATGCTCAATAATTAAGGCATTCTGTCAAAATGATTCGTCCGGGCAGCATTCCACTATAAGGCAGCGACTGACCATGGCAGTACCATCCTACGATGAGAATCGCCGCTGCATTGCAAATGTGGGCGCGGCGCGATGCAAGCAAAGCAGATTACATTCAGATCCGGCATGCGGCTGCTTGAGAATTGTCGCATACAGGAACCGTCAAGCGATCGCACAGATCGTAAAACCAGTCAGTGGCCTGTTTCTCAGACGAATCGCTGGCTTGCGCAAGAATGAGATCGTCTCAGGATTTCTGCATTGAGAGACACCGAACCGTTTGCCTTTAACGCGCAAAAAACCCGGTCACGCTGATTTTTCACAGCTGACCGGGTTTTTATTCCGATGCAATGCCGCGGCCTTTTTTCTGTTCAAAGGCTTGCGGCGCGTCTTATATTCCTATGATTGGATTCTGTCTGATTCACACTCAGATAATTGCGACCGGGTAACCAATTTCCGCTGAGATTCTCATCGCTGTCGTCGTGATATCCATAGCCAGTTTCTGCTCCATCTCCGGCGTCAGGGTCGTCAGATCCACAGGACTGCAGATCGCTGCAATAATGGTTCCCTGCTGATCATAGACTGGCGCTGCGATACTTCCTCTTCCAAGTGAATACTCGTTGCGTTCGATTACATATCGTGCACCCCGGCAGGCGATAATCTCCTGATACATCTGTTCCTTGTCGTAAGGATGTTGGGGCAGCAGCAATTCCATAGGACCTACGTCCAGATCCGCACGAAGCTGCTCGTCTGTCAGCGTTGCCATCAAAAGTCTCCCGCCGGATACCAGCATGGCATTCATGACGCCGCTCATCCTGGGTATTGGGACTTGCTGCGGCAATTCTGAAACGGATCGGAGCATAACAAGATGACATGGAGATTTATATACCGTGATCATCACACTCTGTTCCCAAAGGCGGGCAAGCGTGCGCATATGAGCCTCCGCCAATGGCAAAAAGGGGTACATTCTCTGATAACCGTCTGCAAGACGCAACAAGGCATATCCATTCATATATCTTCCGTCAGCATTCCGTTCCACAAAGCCGCGGCTCTGAAGTGATGCAAGCATTGCATAGGCTGTCGTTCTGCTGACATTCAGTTTTGTGCTGAGATCTGCGACAGAAACCGGATTTGCGGACTGGGACAGAATCAACAGGAGATCGCAGGCTTTTTCCAGATTCGTGCTGTTGTTCTCTTTTGCCACAATCGTCACCCCTTTTATTTTTTGAACTTATTGTACAGAATTTCACGCGGTGTGTCAATTGATTTTTTATGGAATCTACTTAACGTCCGATGAACATCTATTTTTCCCTCGCCAGATCTCTGTGCGAAAATATGAGAATCCTTTGATTTTCATAGATGAGACCACCGCCATCTGAGGATTTTCCGAAATCCGTTTCATATGATTGTGCATCTTCGAGCATGTTTGATTCTTGCATGGCCTTCTTCCGCTGTTTTCTTCATCATTGCGCATTATGATATTTTGACAATATGACGGATTTCAGCCAAAAACAGATGTACGTTCTGAAGAATCAGTGTGCTTTTGCATTTTCAACAAAACTCCGGCTGGAAAGTGGAACAAAATCGTTGCTTTTGCAAAAGCTTCTTGAAAAGCATCCCACTATTTGCTATAATTCCACATGGATAGAAAGCTGCTGTCACAGGATCTCAGCGCCTTTTCCTTGGAAAAGCTGACGTTCTTCTGTCGGACTGTTTTTGCAGCAACAGATGGACTGCCGCCGTTCTCTTTTGGTGCCCGCAGGATTGATTCATTTCGCATTTCTCCTTTGCGGCACATGCTGCCTGCATTCCTGCTTTTTTCTCACTTGCAGGTTTTGTTTCCCGCAGGCAGATCCTGTGACTGAAAGCATTTGACTATCATGCCGCGGAAGCGACATCTATTCATATCAATAATGGCGCCGGAATGCGTCAACTTGGAGGTTTCACATGTTTTCCAAAGTGGAAGAATTTATCCTCGATTATCAGCGTGAATTCGCCGAAGCGTATGCCAAGCCGCTCCGGAACAGTTCCCCTCAGGAGCAGTTTGAAATTTTGGTCCGTCTCATCTCTGAGGATGCCTCAGTGATCGGAACCGAGTCCAAAGTCAGATTCCATCAGAATCAGCAGAAGAAAGTTTATTATTTCTCCATGGAATTTCTCATCGGCCGGCTTCTGAAGAATTACCTGAGCAATCTCGGCGTCCTTGACATTGTGAGAGACGGTCTGAAGGATCTCGGCATTGACCTGGAGGATCTTCTGAGCCTTGAGCCTGACCCCGGCCTCGGCAACGGCGGTCTCGGCCGCCTCGCAGCGTGTTTTCTTGATTCCATGGCCACGCTCGGCGTAGCCGGCACCGGAATGGGCGTACGCTATCGCTACGGCCTGTTCCGCCAGAAGATTCATATGGGCTTCCAGCAGGAACTTCCAGATGCCTGGCTTGAGCGCGGTTATCCGTGGGAGAATCCCAAGACCGCAGAGTATATGGAAGTGCATTTCGGCGGCGAGGTACAGCGCCGTCTCGAAGATGGCGAGCTGATTCTTCAGCACACCGGCTACAAGACAATTGCCGCCATTCCTTATGATATTCCGGTCATCGGCTACGGCGGCGAAACAGTCAACACGCTCCGTCTCTGGCATGCACAGCCGCTGCACGAGCAGTTTGATATGGACGCCTTCAACCGCGGCGATTATGCTGCCGCCTTCCGCGACAAGGCAGAGACGGACGCCATTACCACAATGCTCTATCCGGATGACAGCACTCCCGCCGGGCAGGCGCTGCGCCTGAAGCAGGAGTACTTCCTGGTTGCTGCCGGTGTCGGATGCATCGTACGGGACTATCTGGCTGAATTCGGTCCGGAATGGGATAAATTTGCAGACCGGATCAGCATCCATACCAACGATACCCATCCCGCCCTCTGTGCCCCCGAGCTCATGCGCATCCTCATGGATGAGCACGGCCTTTCATGGGCAGAGGCATGGGACATTGTCTGCCGGACATGCTCCTACACCAACCACACCATTCTTCCGGAAGCGCTGGAACGCTGGCCCATCGATCTTATGCGTTCTCTGTTGCCCCGGATCTATCTCATCATCGAAGAAATCGACCGTCGGTATCGGGAAAACTACGACCGCACGCTTTCCAACTGGCGTGACGCGCTGGCGCGGACTTCCATCCTTTCAGACGGACAGGTGCATATGGCAAATCTCTCTGTCATCTGCTCATACTCTGTGAACGGCGTCGCATCCCTGCATACTGAGATTCTCAAGGATTCCGTGCTGCATGATTTCTATACGCTTCGGCCGGAAAGCTTCAATAACAAGACCAACGGCGTCAGTCATCGGCGCTTCCTGATCGATTCCAATCCCGGACTTGCCGGACTGATTAACGAGGCCATCGGTGACGGATGGATCCGTCAGCCGGAGAAGCTTCAGGATCTGATTCCCCTGGAAAAAGACAGTGCACTGCTTGAGAAGCTTGCCGCCGTCAAACGGGAAAACAAAGTACGGCTCTCCAACTTTATCGCCCGCACCATGGAGATTGACGTGGATCCCGATTCCGTGTTCGATGTTCAGGTCAAGCGGATTCATGCCTATAAGCGTCAGCTGCTTGCCGCTTTCAAGATCCTGGATCTGTACAATCAGATGCTCTCGAATCCCGGTGTTTCCGTCCCGCCCTATACCTTCATT
Organism: Oscillospiraceae bacterium; assembly: GCA_017516005.1. GTDB lineage: Bacteria > Bacillota > Clostridia > Oscillospirales > Oscillospiraceae > SIG488. Next base: position 70,227 of record JAFWDU010000022.1, read on the forward strand.
TTTGCAGGCAAGGCAGCGGCAGGCTATGCGCTTGCAAAGGAAATCATCAAATTCGTCTGCTCTGTTGCCGATCTGGTCAACGCGGATCCCAGAGTCAACGAAAAAATCAAGGTCATCTTTGTTGAAAACTTCTGTGTTTCCAACGCGCAGCTGATCTACCCTGCCGCAGATATTTCCGAGCAGATTTCAACCGCAGGCAAGGAAGCCAGCGGCACCGGAAACATGAAGTTCATGTTCAATGGCGCCGTGACCCTTGGAACCCTGGACGGTGCGAATGTGGAAATCCGCGATCTGGTGGGTGATGACAACATCTTCATCTTTGGCCTGACGGCGGATCAGACCATGTCCATGCGCGCCAACCAGACCTATCATCCCAATGAGGTTGTATCCGCAGATCCGCGTCTGTCCAACATGGTCAACCAGCTGGTCAACGGTTTCTTCTCCACCACCGGCTATGAGTTCTGGCAGATCTATGACTCCCTGCTGCGTGACGGTGATGAGTTCTTCGTTCTTGCGGACTTTAATGACTACGTCAGTACGTGGAACCGGATGAACCGCATCTACGGATCCAAGGAATGGAACCGCATCAGTCTTCACAACATCTCCAAAGCCGGCTATTTCAGTTCTGACCGCACCATCGCAGAATACTGTACAGATATCTGGCACACCAGCTGCCAGTTCTGATATCATATTAATTTTCCTGGAGGTGGCCATCTATGAAGCCCAAGGAATGTCTTGCCATGCTGCTTGCAGGAGGCCAGGGCAGCCGTCTCGGTGCACTGACGCGCCGGAACGCCAAACCTGCTGTTTCCTTCGGCGGCAAATACCGCATCATTGATTTCAGTCTCTCCAACTGCACCAATTCCGGTATTGAGACGGTCGGTGTGCTGACACAGTATCGTCCCACCATTCTCAACGCGTACCTCGGCACTGGCCAGGCGTGGGATCTGGCAAGCCAGGAGGGCGGCGTTCATGTTCTTCCTCCCTATGCGACAGAAACAGGCGGATCCTGGTACGAAGGCACCGCAGATGCCATCTACCACAACATCGACTTTATCGATGCACATGAACCGGAATATGTCCTGATTCTTTCCGGCGACCACCTGTACAAGATGGACTACAACAAGATGCTGCAGTTCCACAAAGCGAATAACGCAGATCTTACCGTTTCCGTCATTCAGGTTCCCTGGGAAGAGGCAAGCCGTTTCGGCATCATGACCGTGGACAACAACCATCAGATTGTCCGCTTCTCAGAAAAGCCGAAGGAACCGGACAGCAACCTCGCCAGCATGGGTATCTACATTTTCACCTGGAGCGTACTTCGTCAGGCGCTTCTGGACGATCATGTTGATCCGGATTCCTCTCACGACTTCGGCGGGAATATCATTCCCAACCTTCTCGCAGCACAGAAGCGGCTGTTTGCCTACACCTTCTCCGGCTACTGGAAGGATGTCGGCACCATTGACAGCTACTACTATTCCCAGTTTGAACTGCTCGAGGACAATCCCGCATTTGACATCTTCTCCGACGACATGCGGATCTTCTCCAACGCCAACATCTCTCCTCCCCACTATATCGGACCGGATGCCAAAGTCGAGGGCAGCTTGATCTGCAACGGCTGTTCTGTCTACGGAACAGCTCTGCACTCCATTCTTGCCCCAGACGTGCATATCAGCGCCGGAGCGGTCGTCCGTGACTGCATCCTTCTCCCGGGAAGCCGTGTGGAAGCCGGTGCGCAGCTGATCCGCACCATTGTTAACGAGGGCGTGACTGTTCCTGAGAACACAATCTCCGGAACGGAAGAGGGCCCCATCACACTCATCGGTGAATAAGGAAAGGAGTGCTGCATCGTGGATCCTGTCATTGGCCTGATTTCTACCAACTATTCCAATGTTAACGATTTCGGCGTTCTGCTGGAGCGGCGCTGCTTCGGCTCTCTCCCCTTCGGCGGACGCTACCGTCTGATTGACTTTCCCCTTTCCAACATGGTCAACTCCGGCATCCGCTCCATCGGTCTGATCACACCTGCCTATTACCGGTCCCTTCTGGATCATGTGGGCAGCGGCGCGGAATGGAGCCTGAACCGGAAGCACGGCGGCCTGTTCTTCCTGAACGGCGCCCCCTACGGACTGTCCTCCGGAAGCGCAAAATTCCTGCTGCAGGACCTTCTGATCAATCAGGAGTTCTTCCAGAGGGATTCCAGTGAATACGTTCTGTTCAGCGCCAGCAACAAAGTTTTCAACATCGACTTCAACAACATGATTGACACGCATATCCAGTCCGGCGCCGATGTCACCTTCCTGTACAAGCCCATTAAAGTTCAGCATTCCGGCATGTTCCTGAATCTGAAAGAGGGCAGCAACCGCGTTGTTGGCAGCTCCTTCAGCTGCGGGTCCGAAGGCGGCGATCTGTTCCTGGACTGCATGCTCGTCAGCAAGAATGTTCTCATGCGGATCATGGACGGATATTCCAGCTTCGGTCACCTGGATCTGGCTCAGATTCTCATTGACTGCCAGTCCCAGCTGGATCTCCGCGGCTATGTGTTCTCCGGATATGTCGGCTGCATGGACAGCCTGAACGACTACATCACCAGCTCCCGCGATCTGTTCGACCGTGACATTACCCGCGAGCTCTTCTGGGGTCAGAACCGGATCATGACGAAGGTTCAGGACTCTCCCCCCACCAAATTCAGTCCCGGCTCCAATGTCACCAACTCCTACATCAGTTCCGGCTGCATCATCGAAGGCACCGTGGAGAACAGCATTCTCTTCCGTAATGTCCACATTAAGAAAGGCGCCGTTGTCCGCAATTCCATCATTCTTCAGCATGGAACCGTCGGTGAGTACGCCTATCTGGACAATGTGGTCTGCGACAAGTTTGTCTCTGTGAGCAGTCATGTCACTCTGACAGGCACACCGGAAAATGTCTTTACCGTAGACAAGAATCACAGCATTTAAGTAACAAGGAGGCGCAGCTTTATGCCGAAACGGAAAAAACGCATTCTGTTCGCCGCTTTTGAAGCCGTTCCATTTATCAAGACCGGAGGCCTTGGAGATGTAGCGGGTGTTCTTCCCGGCGTTCTGAATGGAAAGGATTTTGATGTCCGGGTTGTACTTCCCAAACTCTCCTCCATTCCCAAGCAGTACACGGATAAAATGCAGTATGTTGCCTCTCTGACCGTGCCCCTGAGCTGGAGAAAGCAGTACTGCGGCATCGAAGTCCTGAAACACAATGGTGTAACCTATTACTTCCTGGATAATGAGTACTATTTCCGTCGGGAGCGCGCCTACGGATACGGAGATGACTGCGAGCGCATTGCATTCTTCTCCAAGGCCATTCTGGAGTGTCTTCAGTTTCTCCCTGACTTTATCCCGGATCTGATCCACTGCAACGACTGGCACACAGCCCTTGTCCCGGTTTTCCTCCATGAGCACTACGGACATCTGGCACAGTACCGCGGCATCAAAACCATTTTCACCATTCACAATCTGAAATTCCAGGGACTGTTTACCCGTGCGTATCTCTGGGATGTGCTCGGACTTGGCGGCACACCTGCCGAACCGCAGATTACACAGGGCGATGCCATTAACCTCATGCGCGGCGCTGTCTGCTATGCAGACTGGCTGACTACTGTCAGTCCCACATATGCGCAGGAGATCTGCACCGGATACTACGGCGAACAGCTGGATGGTCTGTTCCGCAGCCGTCATGAACGTCTTTCCGGCATTCTCAACGGAATCGACTATAAGGAGTACAATCCCGAAACAGATTCCATGATTCCCGCCACGTATTCTCAGGCGGACATGAGCGGAAAGGCCGCCTGCAAAGCCGCACTTCAGGAGGAGCTTGGTCTGGAAGTCAATCCTGAGATTCCCCTGATCTGCATGATCAGCCGACTGACGGAACAGAAGGGCATGGATCTTCTGGTCTTCATTCTCGATGAGTTCCTGCATGGAAATGCACAGGTTGCAGTACTCGGTACGGGTGATGACCGCTATGAGCATGATATGCGGCATTTTGCCGCCACCTTCCCAGGCAAATGCGCTGCATCGCTCCGCTTTGATTCCGCGCTTTCCCATCGCTTCTACGCCGGCGCAGATCTGCTTCTGATGCCAAGCCAGTTCGAACCCTGCGGTCTGTCTCAGATGATCGCCATGCGCTACGGCACACTTCCCATTGTCCGTGAAACCGGCGGACTGAAGGATACGGTTATCCCCTATAACCAGTATACCGGAGAAGGCACAGGCTTCAGTTTTGCCAACTACAATGCCCACGAGCTGCTCTTTACCATGCAGACAGCGTGCAGACTCTTCAGTGAGAATCCCGAGGCATTCGCACAGCTTCAGAAGCAGGCCATGGAGGCGGACTTCAGCTGGGCGGTTTCCGCTGAGCAGTATAAGGAACTCTATCTCAATCTATTAGCCAAAGGATAAGGATACTCTTGATCGCTTTTCATAACTCTCATGATTCCAGTTACCGCGCCCCTTTCGGCGCGGTAACTTGCGGTACTCCCGTTTTTCTCGCACTCGATCTTCTGGAAGCGGAGCCCGGTTTTACCTGCGCCCTGCGGACCTGGCAGGATTCCATTGGAGAAACCCTGATTCCCATGGACTGCACACCGCTGCCTGAAGGAGGATTCCGTTTTAGCGGAACTCTGCATGCACCTTCGGAGCCATGTCTGGTCTGGTATCAGTTTCATCTGACCGCTCCTGACGGAAGCATGCTCTTCTATGGCAACAATGCTGCCTCCTCCGGCGGAATCGGTGCTCTTTATCAGCATATTCCGGATTCCTATCAGGTGACGGTCTATGATGCAGCGTCTGTTCCGGAATGGTATAAGCGCAGTGTGGTATATCAGATCTTCCCGGATCGGTTTGCCCGCGGCAGCGATTATCCGGACCGTTTTTTTGCTGCGCAGCATCCGGATGACTGGGCAGGCGCTCCCCGAATTCTGCATCCCAACTGGAGGGATGATCCTTTCTATACCCGCAACAGTCAGAATGAGGTCACGCACTGGGACTTCTTCGGCGGCACGCTGGAAGGGATCCGCACAAAACTGCCCTATCTTCAGGAGCTGGGAATCAGCGCAATCTACCTCAACCCCATTTTTTCCGCCTACTCCAATCACCGGTATGATACGGCGGACTATCAGCAGATTGATCCCATTCTGGGCGACGAGGAAGGTTTCAAAGCTCTTGCCTCCGAAGCGCGTAAGCGCGGCATTCGTCTGATCCTCGACGGTGTCTTCAGTCATACCGGTGCCGACAGCATTTACTTCAACCGCTACGGAAATTATCCCGTAAACGGCGCCTGTCAGGGGGAAGACAGTCCCTATTACAGTTGGTATTCTTTCGAAGCGTATCCTGAACGCTATGAATCCTGGTGGGGCGTCAAAGACCTGCCCAATGTGGATGAGATGCAGCCTTCCTATCAGGATTATATTTTCGGTGACCGAGACAGCGTGATCCGGCACTGGCTCCGCAGCGGCGCAAGCGGATGGCGTCTGGATGTGGCTGATGAACTCCCGGATGCCTTTATCAAAGGCCTGCGCTCAGCCATCAAGGAAGAGGATCTCGATGCTGTTCTCCTGGGGGAAGTCTGGGAAGATGCGAGCAACAAACGCAGCTACGAAGAACTGCGTGAGTATCTGCTCGGGCATGAGCTGGATGCAACCATGCATTATCCCTTCCGAAAGATCCTTCTGGATTTCTTCCTTGGAAGGATCGACTCCAGCGAAGCCGCAGCCGCCATGATGCAGCTGAAAGAAAACTATCCCCGTGAAAACTACTACGCTTCGCTCAATCTGATCGGATCCCATGACCGGGCACGCGTTCTGACTCTGCTCGGCGGCGCATCCGAAGAAATGTCAGAGGATGAGCAGCGGGAATTCCGGCTTACTCCGGAATTGCGTGAGACAGCCCTTGCAAGGCTCCGTGCGCTGACCGTGCTTCAGTTTACCGCCGCTGGTGTTCCCTGCATCTACTACGGCGATGAAGCCGGCATGGAAGGCGGCAGTGATCCTTTCAACCGGGCCCCGTTCCCCTGGGGACGTGAAGACACCTCGCTTACGGATCACTACCGGAAGCTGATCTCCCTGCGCAATACACACGAGGCGCTTATTTCCGGTGATTTCACACCCATTTCGCCGCTCCCGGATCTTTATGGCTGTATCCGGGAATCTGAGGAAGAGAAGATTCTGACCGTTGTCAGCCGTTCGGCAGAGGAGATCAAAACCCGTCTGACCATCTCCTGCAGCGGCATTCATAAACTGTTCGGCAGCGGAAGAGTACGCAGAAGTGCTTCCACTGTCACACTTCAGCTACCGCCTTATGGCACTGTTATTCTGAAACTGGAGTAAAGCAGAAACGGCTCCCGGATCAGCGTCTTCAGACACGCCCGGAAACCGTTTTTGATCAGAAAGAGCACCGGGCGGAGGAACAGATCCTCCGCCCGGTGCTCTTCTATTGTCTTGAATGCCTGTGTAGCATTTTATTCTTCTTCGTCAGCCTCCGCATCCGTGATGATGCCGTAATCACCGTCGTTGCGGCGATATACAACGGAGAATGCTTCACCGGCAGATTCATTGCGGAACACAAAGAAAGTATGGTTCAGCAGATTCATCTGCAGAATTGCCTCATCCACAGTCATGGGCTTGATTGCGTAGCGTTTGGTCTTCACGACCTTGAAGCCCTCATCACTGTCTTCCGTTTCTTCCACAAAAGATGTGCGTTCCGGGTTGCCGATGAATGCATCAGAGCGAAGCCGTCTTGCCAGCTTTGTCTTGTATTTACGGATCTGACGTTCCATGGAAGTAATCACAGCGTCAATGGAGGCGTACATATCGCTGGTTGCTTCACTTGCCCGCATATAAGTGGAACCGACATGAAGAGTAAGTTCTGCCTGATTCAGCTTATTCTGGACACTGAGGGCAATCACTGCCTCGACTTCGGAATTGAAGTAACGGTCAAGTTTGGAAACCTTTTTCTCCGCATAGGCGATTACGCCGGCAGGCAATTTGACTTTCTTTTCTGTGTACTGGAATTTCATACAGGGTGCTCCTTTCTGATGTCCGTACTTGAGCACATGGGTTTCTGCTCATTCGTATTATATCACAAAGAAGCCCGGCCGCCAAGGCTCGAATTTGTCAAAGTTTCCCACACTTAATTATCACTTTTGCCGATCTTTTTCCCTTCGGTCTTCTCCAGGAGAAACTCCATTACAACCTGATAAAGCCGCTCTGCTTCCGCATGCATGGCTTTGGAGAACTTCCGTGCCTGCTGTTCCGTCGGTCCGAGCAGTTCCAGGGTCATCAGGTTTCCCTGATCGTCATCCAGACTGAGCACAACGGAATACTCATCGTTGGCTCTTGAAAGCACCTGGGTTCTTACCAGCTGATCCCTGCGGAATGTTCTGTTGTACTTCTCGACGGCGATCAGCGCCCGCTGGAGGACCGGCGCTGCAATGGTATCCTCTGTTTCCCTTCCGTCCACTCTGCCCTTTTCCGTAATGGAATACTCATCGTTCTCATCATGTGAGACATGTCCGGAGGCAACCAGTTCCGGAAGCGCCTGACAGACATCGAAATAACTCAGGCGGTCATCCTGGTAACACAGTTCATAGATCTTCTGTTGGGATGCAGGATAGTCCGTATGTGCCAGGACATAGAGAATCAGGATTTTGACGTCCAGGATGTCCCGGATAAAGCCTCTCGGCTCCATTTCATTTCCCTCCCGTCTGCAGTTACCGTTTCGTATTGAGATGATAGAGAATTGCCAGGCCTTTCAAAACCAGGTACCGGTCATAGATGACCTCTCTCCGGCACATTGGAATCACGAAGCGGGCAATTCCTCCCGTTGCGATAACCGTCAGCTCCTGCCCCATCTCCTCTTCCATGCGGTCAATCATCCCGTCCAGCATCGCCGCATGACCAACCATAAGGCCGGATTGCATACACTCCACCGTGTTCCGTCCGATGATCCGCTTCGGCTGCTCCAGGCTGATTCCCGGAAGCTGTGCTGTGCGGCTTGTCAGTGCGTCCATGGCAATCTTCACACCGGGCATAATACAGCCGCCGAGAAATGCACCGTTGGCATCCAGAACGGTCACGGTTGTAGCCGTGCCCATATCTATGATCGCCATGGGAGGCTTCGCCATACGGAGCGCTGCGACTGCCGCAACGATGAGATCGGCACCGACCTGAGAAGGACTGTCACAGAGAATGTTAAGTCCTGTCCGGATTCCGGATTCCACCAGCAGCGGACGGATGCCAACCACTTTCCGTACCGCGGTCACAATGGAGTTCGTGACAGGCGGAACGACAGATGCAACAATGCACCCCTCCACACTGGAAATGTTAATGCTGAACAGTTCCAGCAGGTTTTTCAGTTCTACGCTGTACTGATCCGATGTCTTGATATGATCCGTCGCCATACGCGCCTCAAAAACGATCAGATCCCCATCAACACCGCCGATGGTGATGTTTGAGTTGCCAACGTCAATTGCTATAATCATGGGGTTCTCCTCCAATTCTCTCAATACGGCAGCTCACACCGCCGTTCTCTGCATCTATTTCGATCAGGCCGCAGGTTCCCTTTTCGCCACCGCAGGCTCCGGGGTTGAGAATCCACATTCCATTCCTCTGTTCACACAGCGGTATATGTGTATGCCCAAAGCAGAGAACCTGCGCCTGCGCCTCTTCGGCAGCCAGGGCTGCGCGCAAGGGGGAAAACTTGACCCGATAGGTATGCCCGTGAGTCATAAAAATCCGGACACCCTGAAGCTCCAGGATTCGCTGATCCATTCCGTTGCTGCAAAGGTCGCAGTTTCCTGTGACCATGCAGCAGTGATTCAGCTTCAGCTGTTCCTGCAGTTTCATGGCATCCCGGATACAGTCGCCCAGGTGCAGCACCCAGTCCGGGTTGAACTGCACACAGGCTCGTTTCATTGTCTCTACATCTCCATGTGAATCCGAAAATACCAGGACTCTCATTCCGTATACGCTCCGTCATTTTCTTGATTGATGCCAAAGGGATCGGTTCCGTCCGGCAGTTCAAACACGCCCCGAAACAGTTCATCCGTTGGCGCAACCTGCTCCAGTTCCAGCTGCTGAAGCTGGTATACCAGCTCCTGTTCCTCTGTTACATCAACATGGAGAAGCCGCGCACTGTCCAGGCGAACAAGATACTCCCGTTTTGCCCCGTCCTCTGCCACAGCCTCCACCAGAATCCGGTCAGGGTCTGATTTGTCCGCTCCCTGGAAGGATGCCGCCAGAATTCTGGATGCGGAAAGCTCTCCCAGATAATCCGGAATACCTGCCAGATCCAGCAGGCTGATATCCTCGTTCAGGCTCCGGCTGACAGCATATCTGTCTCCGTCATACCAGAGGTAGAGCGTTTCTCCGTCCGAGAGGTAACAGCGGGTAATTCCCGATGACCGGACGTTGATGCGCTGCAGTCCCATCGCACAGTAGCGCTCGACCATCTTTGTGCTTCCGCCGCCGCTCCAGAAATTAGAGATATACAAAGATTCATAGTAGGACTCAGGAGTCTGAACGGTCTGAAGCGCTGCCAGCACATTGTCCGGCCGCAGGGATACGATCTGCTCCCTGACCGGCTGTTCCGGCTCCTGCGCTTTTTCTCCGGAATGCAGAGAATCCGGCAGTGTGATGATCGGGTGCTGATTGGATCGGAGCAATACACCATATGCCAGCATCAGCAGACTGACCATTAAAAGGGCGGAAGCAAGTACAATGATTGCCGACTTGGCTCCGGATCCCCTTTTCATATTTCCGCCCCTCCTGTCAGACGATAAAGTCCTGCGGCCGCTCCGGTTCCATTCCGAAAGACCATGCAATTGCCCGGACAATTCTGCTGCAGGCATTGCCGTCTCCATACGGATTCACCGCATGCGCCATCTGTGAATATGCGTTCTGATCGTTCAGAAGCTTCTCGACTGCATCCACAATTGCCTGCTCGTCCACTCCCACAAGTTTTGCCGTGCCGGCATGAATGGCCTCAGGACGCTCCGTCTCCCGGCGCATCACCAGTACCGGCTTTCCAAGTGCAGGCGCTTCCTCCTGAAGTCCGCCGGAATCTGTCAGCACCAGATAGGACCTTGCCATGAGGTTGTGCATCTGCTCCACATCAATGGGATCAATGAGTAGAACATTGTCCAGGCCGTCGAGCCCTTCATGTGCGGCTTTCTGCACAACCGGGCTCAGATGAACCGGATAAATCACAATCAGATCTGGATTATCCAGCGCAATTCTCCGAACGGCACGCATAATGGCAGCCATGGGTTCCCCGTAGTTTTCACGCCGGTGGCAGGTCATTACAATCAGCCTGCGGGTTGGATCCAGCTGATTGATCCGTTCATCTGAAAAGCGAAAACTCGAGGCGACAGTCGTCTTCATGGCGTCAATGACTGTATTTCCTGTAATAAAGATTTCACCCATCAGCTGCTCTCTGCGCAGATTCTCCGCATTCGCTCTGGTCGGCGCAAAATGCAGCTGTGCAATTTTGCCCACCAGATTCCGGTTCATTTCTTCCGGATAGGGAGAATATTTATCAAACGTACGCAGGCCTGCCTCCACATGCCCAACCGGCACCTTCTGATAAAACGCAGACAGAGCGCCAGCGAAGGTAGTCGTGGTGTCGCCATGAACTAAAATCAGATCCGGTTTTGCTTCGGCAATCACTTTCTCCATACCGAGCAGTGTCTTTGTGGTAATGGTGGAGAGTGTCTGATTCTTCTCCATGATATTGAGATCGTAATCCGCGTGAAGGCGGAAAATTTCCATCACGCAATCCAGCATTTCCCGATGCTGTCCGGTCAGACAGCACAGGCTTGTAAAACGTCCGTCCTCTTCAAGTGCGCGGACCAGCGGAGCCATCTTAATTGCCTCCGGCCTGGTTCCGAAAACGGACATGATTTTTTTCTTATCCATCTTGCTCCTCCTGTGCCTCTTTCTCTGCCTGTTCTCCCTCCGGAGAAGGCGTGTCGGGCTTCTCCTCTTCCGGAGTCTGGAACTTGGAAGGCTCCTGCCGGTAGATAACACCCACGCCAATGGCTACCACAACGACAACCGCTCCGATAAAAAGCATTGCTTTCATCTCTCCGGATGATGTGAGCACAACCGCAGCCAGGCCAAGAATCGCCGTAATCATGTAGGCAATTGCCACCGCCTGCTTCTGGGAAAACCCCATGTCAATCAGGCGGTGATGCACATGTCCCCGGTCCGCCGTCATAGGGTTCTGCCCCTTCGCCAGACGGCGAAGAATCGCAAAACAAATATCAAAGATCGGTACACTGAGAATCAGGAACGGCACCGCAAAGGAGATAACGGCGTACATTTTAAACAGGCCCATGATGGATATGGTCGCAAGAATATACCCCAGGAACGTCGCACCAGTGTCCCCCATGAAGATCTTCGCCGGATTAAAATTATAGGGAATAAAGCCAAGACATGCGCCGAGCAGAACTGCAAGGATAACCGCCACATTCCCCTCGCTGACCAGAAGGGAGATCACAAACAGGCTGGCCGCGGAAATTGCAGAAACACCGCAGGCGAGTCCGTCAAGGCCATCGATGAAATTCACCGCATTGGTAATGGCAACAATCCAGAGAATTGTAACCGGAACGGACCAGCCGCCCAGGCTGATCCAGGGGTCAGCAGAGAAAGGATTGGGATTGGACAGGGTATCGATTACACAGCCATGATAAACTGCCACCGCAGCCGCTGCGATCTGTACCAGCAGTTTCGGCAAAGCGCCAAGAGTCAGAATATCGTCAAGCACGCCCAGGATCACAATCATGATGGCGCCGAGCAGGATGCCCTGCAGCTGCCGGTCAATTTTCGCAAACACCAGCACACCAAGAAGAAAGGCAATGAAAATTGCGAGTCCTCCCAGCCTCGGAATCGGCACCTTGTGCATTCTTCTGTTGTCCTTTGGTACGTCCATGGCACCGACCCGGATCGCAAACATTTTAACCAGCGGGGTTGCGGCAAAGGACACTATTCCCGCTGTAACAAGTGCCAGAACCAGCTTCAGCATAAAGTGGTAATCCACAAAAGTCCCCTCCTGTGCAGGCATTCTGCCTGAAAGCTTCCTCAGCGGGCAACAAAGCCCACTTTCTTATAGACTTTCCGCAGGGTTTTCTGCGCAACATAGCTTGCGCGCTCCGCGCCAGACTTATAGACAGCTTCCAGATATGCCTTGTCCGCAAGAATCCTGCCTGCTTCCTCCCGAATGGGACGGAGGCACTCTACGACCGCTTCGCCAACCTTCGGCTTGAAGGCGCCGTAGCCCAGTCCGGCAAACTCAGCCTCAATGGACTCAATGGACTTGCCAGTGACGGCAGAATAGATATTCATCAGGTTGCTCACGCCGGGCTTGTTCACGGGATCAAAATGGACGCAGTTTTCCGTATCGGAATCCGTGATTGCTCGCTTGAACTTTCTCTGGATGTCCTCCGGCTTCTCCATCAGGAAGACACAGCCCTCAGGAATGGATTTGGACATCTTGGTTTCCGGTTCGGTCAGGCACATGATACGTGCACCGGTCTTTGGAATAAAGGGCTCCGGCATTTTGAAAACATCGCCGTAGATGCCGTTGAAGCGCTGCACAATATTGCGGCAAAGCTCCACATGCTGCTTCTGGTCCTCGCCCACAGGAACGTAATCCGGCTGATAAAGCAGAATATCCGCAGCCATAAGTGAAGGATAGGTAAACAGGCCGCCGTTGATGTTATCCTTGTGCGCGGCAGACTTATCCTTGAACTGCGTCATCCGGCTCAGTTCGCCGAACATGGTATAACAGTTGAGCACCCAGCCCAGTTCGGCATGCTCATGAACATGAGACTGAATAAACAGGGTGTTGCGCTCCGGATCCAGACCGCATGCGATATACTGGGCAAGCTGCTCCAGGGTACGCCGTCTCAGGTCTGCAGGATTCTGGCGGACGGTGATGGTGTGCAGATCCGCCATGAAATAATAACAGTCATAATTCTCGGCCCGATCTGCCCAGTTCTTAATCGCACCAAGGTAGTTGCCCAGGTGAAGATCTCCTGATGGCTGAATGCCCGAAAGCATTGTTTTCTTTGCTTCATCCATATTTTATCAACCTCTCTGGTGTCAAAAATCAATTTTTTGTGATTGTACCACATTCGGCATCTGAGCGCAAGAAAACAAGTAAAAAACATGAAAACGAACAGAAAATCCCGTTCTGCTCCTATGACATGAAGCCCGTTTTCCTTCCAGATCCCTCCCTTGTGCATCCGCGAAAAAATGGTATAATAGTGACATATCCCAGCAGCGTTCGTTTACTACAAGACTGTCCTGGGTGGTGATATAATTGGGGAAAGAATCGCGTAGCGTCAGACAAAAGGCACCTGAAATCATTCTAATTGCGGTCATTCTGTGCATCATCATTGCTTTGTTCTGCTTTTTCTTGAAAGACATTCTGATTCCCTTTTTAAAGCTGGAATTCCGCAATGATGTGGATGGCGCACGGGATCTTCTGAAGGATCGAGGGCTGCTTGGCTTTCTGACCGTCACGCTGGTGGAAGCACTGCAGATGGTCGTTATCTTCATTCCAGCAGAATTCATACAGATCTCCAGCGGCCTGAGCTACCCCTTCCCGATTGCGCTTCTTCTCTGTGATCTTGGCGTCTGTCTCGGCGCCTCTATTATTTTTCTGCTTGTCCGTACTCTCCGATACCGTTTTTCGATCCTTGAGAAACGGAACAGCACACTGGACCGTCTGAGTTCCGGCATGCATGCGCGGAGTGTCGTTCTGATCCTGTATCTGCTTTTTTTCATGCCCATTATCCCATTCGGCGCAATCTGCTACTACGGAAGCAGCAAACGGATCTCCTACGGGCGCTATCTCTTCACGGTTGCAACCGGAGTAGTCCCGTCCATCGTCGTCAGCAACCTGATGGGAGCCGCTAGCAGAGCTTTTATTGAACGGGACCTCCCTTTCTGGCTTCTGATTATGATTATTGTTCTGCTTGCCGCGGCCCTCTTCTGCCTGATTTTCCTGTTTCTGGACCGGGTTGGCTTCCGCGACAGCGACCGCACACCTGATTCTCTTGTGTATGCTCTTCTGTTTTTTGTGGTGCGGATCTGGTGCCGCGGAAGAGGCCGTCACCTGACCATCGAAGATGAACCGCTGCGGGCACAGTCGGAACCCTATCTGCTTCTATGCAACCATGGCTCCTTTTACGATTTCTACTATGTCAGTGAGATGGGGCATCCCCGGAATCCCGCTTATCTGGTCAACGAATACTATACCACCCGTCCCATTCTTCGCACCCTTGCAAAGAAGGCAGGCATTCTCTCCAAAAAGCTTTTCACGCCCGGGATCGGAGCAGCTGCCGGAATTCTCCGGACTCTCCGCGCCGGTTTTCCCGTTGTCATCTTCCCGGAGGGAAGACTCTCCCCGGACGGCCGAAGCAATCCTATTGTGGAGCCAGGCGGTGCGCTTTACCGCCGGCTGGGCTTCAACCTGGTCCTCGTCAAGATAGAAGGAGCTTACTTTGCTTCTCCCAAATGGCGCACTCGCAGCTATCATTCCCCTGTTCACGTCAGCGTGCAGCGGGTTATCACGCCGGCTGAGATGCAGGCAATGAGTGCAGAAGCGCTCGATGGTCTGATTGCCGAAACTCTGTTCACAGACGCCTCTTCCGTCACAAAGCCAGTCTATCACCAGAAGGACAAGGCAGAGGGGCTTGAGAATCTTCTCTACCGCTGTGTTGACTGCGGAGCTCTGTATACGATGCACAGCCGCGGAAACCGCATAACCTGCCGAAACTGCGGTGCGGAGCATGTACTGAACAGCAGTTACCACTTCACAACCTCCCCGCAGACAATCTCCGCCTGGTACGACTGGATGGCTGAGATGGAACGAAGTGAACTGGCATTCCTTAAGCTTTCCTGTTCCGTCCACACGACAGTTTTCGGTGCGAACGGAGGGAAAAAGCGCCGCGAACGAGGTGTATGTACACTGAATCCAGAGGAATTCACCTATCAGTCCGATCAGATCTCTTTCTCCATTCCCACCGCATCTCTCCCTGCGCTGGCTTTCTCCTGCGGAAAGGAGTTTGAGCTATACCACAAAGGAGAACTGTACTATTTCTATCCGGACATGGACCCGCAGCAGGTAGCTCGCTGGGCGCTTGCCGTCGATCTTCTTGCTGAAAAGAGGCGGAAGGAGGAAACGAAGTGAACAAGAACAAATCCCGATCCGGTCAGCAGACGCTGATCAGCATCAATACCCGCACCTTTCTTCAGGTTACCGCGCTTCTGTTTGCCCTGCTCATTGCCGCTGTCGTTCTGACCTATCTGATTCCCCGCGGTAGTTTCGGAACGCTCCCGGACGGAAGCGCAGACTACATGACCTATATTTCCAGGCCTGATCTCGGCGGCATTTCCATACTTCGCGGACTTCTTGCTCCGATTCTGGTGTTTTTCTCTTCCGACGGGCTGACGCTGATCATGCTCTCCCTGTTTCTGTTCATTATCAGCGCATCTTTTCAGGTGATGAACGATGTAGGCGGCATCCGCGTCCTGATCCGCGCTGTTTCCGACCGATTCCGGAACAGGCGTCAGCTTCTGCTCATTCTGATTTCCTTCCTATTTTACAGCTTCGGCGCTTTTCTCGGACTGTTTGAGGAAATGCTCACCATGCTGCCCATTGTATGTGCGCTGTGTGTCATGCTGGGTTATGATTCCTTCACAGGCTTCCTTTGCTGCATTGTGTCCTGCGGTTTTGGATTTGCCGGTGCAATTACGAATCCTTTCACAGTCCTGCTTGCTTCGGAGATTATCGGTGTCAATCCTATGGAACACATCTGGATGAGGCTTCTGGTTTTTGCAGTCATGTTCCTCCTTCTGATGCTGTTCCTGTTCCGGTATGTCCGGAATCTGAAGCGAAACCCTGATTCCAGTCTGACAAAGGAAAAAGACGCCCAGCTGCGCGCAGAGGAATCCGAGATCATCCCTGACGGATCCGAATCCGACAGCAGACAGCTTCTCATCTACTCGGTTTTCCTGCTTGTCGCTCTGGTCCTGATTGTGATTTCCTCTCTGAGTGCTGTCCTGCGCAGCTACACCGTTGTCCTGCTGATTGTATACTTCCTTGTGTTTGGTATTCTTGCCGGCATTCTCGCCTCCGGCCATCCCGGTGCTGTGCTCCGCAGCTTTGTTAAGGGCTTCGCCGGCGCGCTTCCCACACTGGTTTTCATTGCATTCGCAGCTTCCATCAAATTCGTTTTTGATGAAGGGGCGATTATGCCTACCATTGTCAGTAGGATCAATCATTTTGCTGACGGCACCAATCCTTTCGTTCTGGCTGCCACGCTGTATCTGATTGTGCTACTTCTGGAATTTTTCATTTCCTCATCTACCGCCAAGGCAATTCTGGTGATGGGACTGCTCAGCGTGGTGCACATCGGTCTGAGCAAGCCTCTGATGGTATTGATCTACACCTTTGCCGACGGCTATACCAATGTGATCTTCCCCACTTCTCCCGTGCTGCTGATCTCCCTGTCCATGATTCAGGTGGATTACTTCTCCTGGGTGAAGAAAAGCCTACCCCTCTTTTTCTTCAACTTTGTCCTGGTTCTGCTCTTTCTTCTGCTTGCGATTGTGGTTCACTACTGATTCCAGACGAGGATCAGAATTCAAAGCCTGCCGTATCCCCAGTTTTATACTGAAAACACCTTGCTATTTCACTGGAAGAATGGTATTTTAGGCATAGTTTTTTACTGGAGTCCTGCAAACAAAAGTCAATAGCTGAAATGAAAAAAGTCCCGCAAAATTTGCGCGACTGAAAAAGGGCATAACAAAACAGACTGGAGAAAAAGCTTCGCCAGCCGGGATAAAGTATCAATCTGATTTATCCTTGTGA
>JAFWDU010000023.1 GCA_017516005.1 Oscillospiraceae bacterium
AAGGATAAATCAGATTGATACTTTATCCCGGCTGGCGAAGCTTTTTCTCCAGTCTGTTTTGTTATACCCTTTTTCAGTCGCGCAAATTTTGCGGGACTTTTTTCATTTCAGCTATTGACTTTTGTTTGCAGGACTCCTGTAAAACAAAAACAGGGCTGAGAAAACCGGGAGGATACTCCCCTTCTCAGCCCTGTTGTTTTTCATGTGATTCAGTCCGTTGCGTACTGTGTTCCGGCGTTATTGTGAAGCACTTCCAGTGCTTTCTTCAATTCTCCATAAACCTCAGAAGGAACGCGCTCTTCCGCGCCGCCGATGTAACGGTCAATCTCTTTTTCAATGTCCACCACTTTATATTGTGTCTCAGCGTCAGAGCCCATATTGGCAATGTAAAGCGGGACATATTCGATCTTTTGAATGCTGGTCTTTCCGGACTCTCCGTCCAGATTGAAGGTCAGATTCAAAATCGCAGAAGGCTTTGTCTCATCTCTGTCCATGCTGGAATAGAAGTTGCCGAGAGAATAGGCTACGAAGCAGTCCTTGGTCTCTCCGTCAACTGTTGTGACTGTTTTCTGTTCCATCGGTCCGACAACATGAGAATGGGTTCCGATGATGACATCCACGCCGTTTCTGAACAGAAGATCCGCGATGGATTTCTGGGAGTCCGTCGGCTCCACATCGTATTCACCGCCCCAATGCAGAAGCGCAACGATGACATCCGCTTCCTGTTCCTTTGCGCTCTTGATACTCTGCAGAAGCGCAGTCTCATCAACCTGGGTGTAGCCACCGGTATAGTCCGTGTACAGAAGATTGACGCAGTAGCTGTAATCGCCCGGTCTGGTTCGTCCGTTAATGCCCTTGGTGTAGGCAAAGAACGCAAACTTGATGCCATTGACTTCGCGGATGACAATGCCTCCGTTTTCAGATGCTGATTCCCGCGACGCGTAGGTGCCGACTGCAGTCATACCCGCATCGGAAATCGTGTTGATTGTGCTGGTTAAACCGGTGAAACCATTTTCCATGGAATAGGTATTGGCGGTCTGGAGCAGGTCAAACCCCGCTTCATCCAGAGCGGAAGCCAGCTGCGGAGGTGAAGAGAAGTAGGGATAGCCAGAGTAGGGCGTCCCGGCGAAGTTGGTTTCCAAATTGCCGACTGTGATATCCGCTTTTGAAAGGATCTCCTTTACGCCGGAGAATGCAGGCGCAAAATCATATCCGCCTCCGGACATGGCTGCGTCCTGAATCTGCTCAATATAGCACATAATGTCGCCGGTTGCGGCCAGCGTTGCGGTTGCGTTCTCCCGAGCAGGCGTTGTATCTTCCGGCGGGATCACCGGCTCCAGCTCGCCTTCTGTGGGCTGTTGTGTCTCAACCTGCTGATCCTTCGGTTCCGGATCCTTCTTTTTAGAGCAGCTCTTAACGCAAAGCGCGATGATCAGCACAAGGATCAGGGCAAAGGCTGCATAGATAATATACTTTCGCTGCTGTCTTTTTTTCCGCAGCTCCTCCCGGCGTCTTTTCCGTTCTTCCTGAATTCTTGGATCAAGTTCGTAATCTTCGTTCATATCGCCGCCCCCTTCTTGTCTATTCACAAATATCATACATCATTTTTTCCTGACGTACAATCTCTTTTTCCAAATTTACATAAAAAATTCATATATTCATCTCTTTCCTCCGCTGCGATTCACAGGCGTTTTCCGGTCATCGGAAATCCTGTCTTGGCTGAATCAGCATCTTGTGCTACAATAGCATCAGTTTTTTTACGGAAAGGAGTCCTCTGATGCGCAGATTCTCCCTCGTGAAAGCATTCCTGCTGGCAGGAATCATCATGGTTATATTGTTGATAGGCGGAAATCTTCTGGGAAAAGCACTGGTTTCATCCCGTGAAGTGACTGCAGTCATTCCGAAAGAAGACGCCGTCAGACAGACGCCGGAAGAACTTGACGTAACCTGGCGCTGGCTCAGCAGAAACGCTGCGCGCAACACCTTTGATCCCAACGGTTTCTCGCAGGAAGACGACGTCATTCGTTACAGGAGCGGAAATGTCTCCAGCCTGCAGGGTTTGGATCTCTCCTCCCATAACGGTGAAATTGACTGGGCGCAGGTATCCGATGCCGGCATTGACTTTGTCATTCTTCAGCTTGGATATCGCGGCTATACGGCAGGAAACCTGAATGTTGACAATGCATTCTTCCACAATCTGGATGAAGCAACTGCACACGGCATCGCAGTTGGTGTGTATTTTTTCTCTCAGGCAATCAATGCCGACGAGGCAAAGGAAGAAGCCGAGTACATTGTCAAAACGCTTGCCGGATGCACGCTACAGCTTCCGATCTATTTTGACTGGGAGACCGTTCAGAACGGCGGCAGAACGGACTCCGTTGACCAGGAACAGCTCAGTTCCTATGCGCTCGCTTTCTGCAAGACGATTGAAGACGCCGGATTCAAAGCAGGTATTTATTTCAATCAGCACGCCGGGTATTACTCGTATAATCTGGACCTTCTGGAGGATTATTCTTTCTGGCTAGCAGAATATGATGCTGTTCCCGCGTTCTATTTTGATTTTGATTTATGGCAGTACAGTGCAAGCGGAACGGTTGCCGGTATTACAGGACAGGTGGACCGGAACCTTCTGTTTGTTCGGGCGGATTGACCTGTCCGGCTGTACCATTTCGTTTTGAAAGGAGCAAAAGATGAATAAGACTCTTTTGACCGTTTTGGGCCTCCTTCTCCCCTTTGCAGGCACTACACTGGGCTCTGCCATGGTATTTGTCCTTCGCAGGGAAATGAGCGACAGCCTGCAGAAAGCGCTTCTCGGCTTTGCCTCTGGCGTCATGATTGCCGCCTCTGTCTGGTCTCTTCTGATTCCAGCCATTGAAATGGCGGAAGAAGCCGGTTCCATTCCCTGGTTGCCAGCGGTAACTGGGTTTCTTGCCGGCATCGCTTTTCTGTTGATCCTGGATCAGCTGATTCCGCATCTTCATCTGAACTCCGAAAAACCGGAAGGCGTCAAATCCAGCCTCGGAAAATCAGCTATGCTCGTTCTTGCAGTTACACTTCACAACCTGCCGGAGGGCATGGCTGTCGGTGTGGCATTTGCAGGGTTTCTCTCGGGAAGCTCCCTGATGTCCATCTCCGGGATTTTTGCGCTTGCTATCGGTATCGCAATTCAGAATTTCCCGGAAGGGGCGATTATTTCCATGCCCCTTGCAAGCGAGGGCTCTTCCAAAGGCCGCGCTTTCTGGCTTGGCACGCTGTCGGGTGCTGTTGAGCCCGTTGGTGCAGTACTTACCATTGCGCTGACATCCTTAATTTCTCCGATCCTTCCATACGTTCTATCCTTCGCCGCCGGTGCAATGATCTATGTTGTTGTGGAAGAACTGATCCCCGAATCTCAGGCGGGTGAGCATTCCAATATCGGTACCATAGGTGCTGCGCTTGGCTTCGCCCTGATGATGCTTCTCGATGTTGCGCTCGGGTAAATCCAATCTTTTCAATATCACACAGGAAACGAGGAAGCCGCAGAAAAAGCTGCAGCTTCCTCGTTTTCTGTAGGGAACATTTGCGCTCCGTCTTTCCCTGTCTGTGTTTCCGGACGGCTGCGGGTCTTATGTTCCGCTGATTGTATCTACAGTTTCCCTTTCAGTTTTACTGCTGCAGCCTGTGCCGCAAGTCCTGTAAACAGGCCGGTCAGAATGCCCGAAACCATTAAAACAGGCAGGTAAAGGATCAGTTCCCATGTCCTGGTCACAAGAATGGCCATTGCAATCTGTCCGATGTTGTGCGCAATCGCTCCGACTATGCTCATCGCCCAGATCTGGCTGAGTGCAATGTGTTTTCTCAGAAGCAGCATCGTCAGGTAACAGAGTATGCCACCGGAAAAAGAGTACAAAATGCTCATAATCTGGCCAGAAAACATGCCGCCCAGAAGAATCCTTGCAAGGAGAATCAGCAGCGTGTCGACTGGTCCAATCAGCATCATGGCGACAAGCGTTATGATATTTGCCAGTCCCAGCTTCACGCCAGGAATCGGCACAATCGGCGGAATCATCATTTCCACCAGGAAAATCGTCAGGGCAGCTGCTGTCAGAAGCGCTCCCCGTGTCAGACGGTTCCGTTTCATAATCCACCTACCTTGATACCGCGTCCACATCTGCTGATCCGGCTTCCAGACGGATCACCAAACGATGCGGAAGGCATACAATCGGCGTGGCGCTTTCACTCAGCCAGCCCTTTTTGACGCAGATCTGATCCCGGCAGTCCGCATCCACTACACAGATCCTGCCAGGCTCCACGCGGATCCTGTTCTCCCCTCTCTCACTGATCACGGAGAATTCAAAGGATTCAGTGACACTGTTCAGATCCACTGTGCGGATCAGAACGCCATCCGAGTAAATACAGGCAGTCGTTCCCGGCGCCTTGCGGCGCATGATCCAGGCAGTCATCGCCAGGCTGGCCATCAATAAAACTGCAAACAGCAGGATCCACGTTCTGGTACGGATCGTCTTATTCATGGGTAATCACCTGTATCTCTTCCGATGCATAGGCACCTGCTGTATGAAAATCATCTTTCAATCCTTCTGTAATATATATGCTCCCAGTATCCGTCACGAAAACCGCCTCAAAATCCTCTGAATCCCGCCACATCTGTGCAGCCCGATCCAGTCCCATCACAAAGAGCGCTGTGGAAAGGCCGTCACAAACCACGCCTCTGGACCCGATCACACTGACCGAGATCAATCCGCTGCTGGCAGGCTCTCCGGTCGCCGGATCCATGATATGCCAGTACACTTTTCCGTTCTCTTCAAAGTACCGTTCATATCCGCCGGATGTGATCACCGCAAGATCTGACGCTTTCAGTACGCCAAGATATCCGCTTCCGTTCGGATCCTGAATTCCGATGTTCCACTTCGTGCCATCCGGCTTTGTACCAAGTGCGTAGATATTTCCGCCCAGATTCAGCAACGCGGATTTTACACCGGCTTCTTTGAGCATTTCTGCCAGGCAGTCTGAGCAATATCCTTTCGCGACACTGCCGAGATCAATCATCATGCCGTCCGGAATTGACACAGAGGAGCCATTCATCTCCACTTTGGAATAATCAACCCGTTTCCGAAGTTCCGCAAGTTCTTCCTTCGCGGGGATCCGGTACTCACCTGTTGTAAAGCCCCAGGCACGGACAACCGGATAAATGGATATATCCAGTGCGCCTCCGGTTCTCTCACACAGAGAGAGAGCTTCCTTCAGCAAAATAGAAGCATCATTTCCCAGTACAGAGGTTCCTGTGTCGTTCAGAGAATAGATTTCGCTTTCCGGGTCTGTTACTGAGAAGATCTTTTCAAGCTCCGCAATTCGCTCCACACATCTATCCAGAACATCATCTCCGCAATAGGCTTTCAGTTCCATCAGCGTATCCATCGCAAAGGTTGTACGCTCTGCAGGCAAACTCTGCGCCGGACCGGATGCGGTGCATCCGGTTAGAAGAAATATCAGAAGCAGGATCACAGGCAAATATCTGATTGCAGCGTTCTTTCTTTTCATTTCCGGTTTTGTCTCCGATCTTGAATGAATTTATGCCCCGCTGCATACTGCGCCGCATGGCACTTCTGTTCTGATTATCATTATATCAGAAGAGTCTGCATATGCCAATGGCGATGAGAAAAGGCAACGCCTCACTTCTTTCCATCTTTTTTCCATCAATCCATCATTCCGTCTCTCCGATACTCTTTGGTCATCGCTTGGCAAGGCGCTGTGTACCGTAAGCTCTACCCTTTCCCATCACTGCAAAAATGTTCCGCAGCAATTACCTTTTGCGGCTTCGGAACAGCCGATGCCGTCGGTTACGCCTGACGGCCATGACTGCATTGGGAAACTCCATATTCCGGTGCTGCCGATTATAAAGGGCTGTTTCTTTCTGTCATGAGCTGCTCCAGTTCCGTGGAAGGAAGAAAGAAGCTCAGCGACTGGCTCTTCCTGGCTGAGGTCGAGAATCTTCCGGAGTTCTTCGCCTGTATTACTTCTTATCATAACTGGTTCCAGGAAAACCAGAACTCTTTTGATGTCCTGTACATCCCAATGGATATACAGAGTCTTGCACTGTTCTGTCTAAAAAAAGAGAAACGCAATAGATTCCTCTATGACATTCTCTCTTTTCAGGCTTTATTTTTCTCTATTCCAACGATTGAAATAGAACCAAAGAATAAGGGGTTCTTGGAGCAGCAGAAAGGCGCCAAGAACCCCTTATTCTATGTTGACCGCATTATTATGCAAATACCGGTCTATCGCATAAGCGATAGACCGGTATCCATCTACATGTGCAAAGGAATTAAGCCTGCTGCTCTCTCATACGAGCGAAGCACTCGCTGCAGTATACGGGGCGATCAGTCTTGGGCTCGAACGGAACCCGTGCTTCTCCGCCGCAGTTAGCGCAGACAGCAGTGAAGTACTCTCTGGGGCCACGGGCAGCGTTCTTCCGGGCATCACGGCAGGCCTTGCAGCGCTGGGGCTCATTCTGGAAGCCGCGCTCTGCATAGAACTCCTGCTCACCGGCGGTGAACACAAACTCGTTGCCGCACTCTTTGCAAACTAAAGTCTTGTCTTCGTACATTGATTCTTTCCCTCTCTTTAGAAGATGTGAATTGCCCCTGCTTTGCAGGGTATATGCGCACAGCAGATGCTGAAATCGCCAAAGGCCGCTGCGTCTTCCCAGAGAGCAGAACAAATGTTACAGGCTTTGGGGTACGCGGTGGAGTATATCCGATAACGGACATCTCGGATTATAGCGCGGGCGGGTTCTTTTGTCAATCCTTAACATGTTTTTTTGGTTGATTTTTTGCCATTTTTGTAAAAATCTACCTAATCCACACATCTGATCAGTCCAGCTCAAGAGATATCTGGTCTGAAGCACCGCCGAGATAGGCGATTCCCAGGTGATCGTAAGCAAGCTTCGTGACGCATCTTCCTCTTGGCGTGCGGGTCAGGAATCCAATCTGCATCAGATAGGGCTCATAGACATCTTCCAATGTCACAGCCTCTTCTCCAATGGTCGCTGCAAGGGTCTCCAGTCCGACCGGTCCGCCGCCATAGAACTGGATAATCGCCCGAAGCATCTGCCGGTCAACCGCATCCAGGCCGAGGTGATCCACCTCAAGCCGGCTAAGTGCCTCATCCGCGATGGGACGTGTGATAATTCCTTCTCCCAGGACCTGTGCAAAATCACGCACGCGGCGGAGCATCCGGTTTGCGATACGAGGCGTTCCCCGGCTTCTGGACGCGATTTCCCTTGCGCCATCCGGATCAATCGGAGTCTGCATCAGCGCCGCTGAGCGCATGACAATGCGTGAGAGCTCCTCCGTCGTATACAGTTCCAGATGGAATGACACGCCGAACCGGTCCCGCAAAGGACTCGACAGCTGGCCGGCCCTCGTTGTCGCTCCGATCAGCGTAAATTTCGGCAGATCCAGACGAATGGAATTCGCGGAAGGTCCCTTTCCGATAATGATATCGATGGCATAGTCCTCCATCGCCGGATAAAGAATCTCTTCCACCATACGGTTGAGCCGATGTATCTCGTCGATGAACAGGATATCACCAGGCGCAAGATTGGTCAGCAGCGCAGCCAGATCTCCTGTTTTTTCAATGGCTGGTCCGCTGGTCACACGGATATTGACGCCCATTTCATTCGCAATCACATTTGCGAGAGTCGTTTTGCCAAGGCCAGGAGGTCCATATAACAGCACATGATCCAAAGGCTCATTCCGCTGCCGGGCAGCTTCAATGTAAACGGAAAGATTTGCCTTTGCTTTCTCCTGTCCTGTATAGTCCGCAAGGGTTTTCGGCCGCAGGGAATACTCCCCGTCATCCCTGGGAGTGACAGTCTTTGAAACGAGGGGTTCCGTATTCTCATGAGAATAATCGATGCTCATGCTGTTCCTCCTTTACCGGAGCACCATCGCCCGAAGCGCATAGCGCACCAGTTCTTCCACGCTCATGTTCTCATCTGCGCCTTTCAGCGCTGAAGCACTCTCTGAAGCGGAATAACCCAGCGCCTGAAGTGCGGCAAGTGCTTCATCCGTACGGCTTCCTGTTGGAATTGCCACACTGCCTGCCGCCCCATTGCCGGAAAAGTCAATCTGCTCTCCGGCAATTTTATCTTTCAGCTCAAGGATGATCCGCTGGGCAAGTTTCTTGCCGACACCCGGTGCAGCTGTGATGGTCTTTTCATCCCCGGTCAGGACTGCAAGCCGGAAGGAGTCCGGCGTATTCGTGGAGAGAACGGAGAGTGCCGCCTTGGGCCCGACGCCGCTGATTCCGATCAGCTGCTGAAAACAGCGAAGCTCTTCACGGGAGCAGAAACCGTATATTTCAATTGCATCTTCACGAACGCTGCAGGAAGTATAAAGCCTTACCTTCTGCCCTACTTTCACCTGAGACTGGGTATACCGTGTTGTCGCGCATTCAAATCCGACACCACCGCAGTCGATCACGACCAGGCCGGCATCCAAGATGGAAACCGTTCCGTCAAGATAATAAAATAGCATGTTCTCACCTACCTGTATTGTCTCAAGAGAGATGTATTGCTTCTTGCATGGCAGAGCGCAACTGCAATGGCATCTGCCGCATCGTCCGGCTTCGGCATTTCGCTCAGGTTCAAAATCCGGCGCGTCATATCCATGACCTGCCGTTTCTCGGCATTGCCGTATCCAACCACAGCCTGTTTGACCTGACTTGGCTTGTACTCGAATATGGGAAGATTGTGCATGGCAGCGGCGAGCAGGATGACGCCCCTGCTCTGCGCAACACCGATACCCGTTGTAACGTTGTTTCCGAAAAACAGTTCCTCAATTGCCATTGCATCCGGACGGTTGGTATCCAGCAGTTCATTCATATCTGAAAAGATTATGGAAAGGCGCTGGGAAAACTCCATTCCCGCCGGAGTGGTAATGGCTCCGCAGCGGCGAAGCAGGTACTGACTGCCAGACGCCTCGATCAGGCTGAAGCCGGTGATTGCATAACCCGGATCAATTCCTAAAACAATCATTGTGTGTTTCTCCTACAGCTGAAGTACAATCCCCGCAACCGCTCCAATTGCCACCAGGACAACGGGGTGCAGCTTCTTCCACTTCAGATAGATACAGAGCAGAACTGCAAAGGACGCAACTGCGCCCCAACTGGTTATACTGCCCCACTCGCCCGCGAACAGAGCGTCCTTGCTGATCAGGGAGGCAGTGAACACACTGATCACAGCCGCCGCAATCAATCCCACGGAAACAGGTCGAAGCATGCTCAGCGAAGACTGCACAAACCGGTTTTCCCGAAAATGCTGCAATGCCTTCGCTATTATCAGAATGATCAGGAAACTCGGTGTCACCAGGGCAAGTGTTGCAATCACACCACCCAGAACACCAGACACCGTAACGCCCGTGAATGTTGCCATATTCACACCGATAGGGCCAGGCGTGGATTCACTGACTGCGAGCATATTCGCAACATCCTCGCCGGTAAACCACCCGTACTTTTCGCTCATCTGATACAGAAACGGAAGGGTCGCCAGGCCGCCGCCCACGGAGAAAAGGCCTGTCTTGAAAAACTCGAGAATCAGAAGCAGGATCGTCATGCCGCTTTCCTCCTTCCCTTCACCCATTCGAGGATGATCCCGAGGATCACGGCAGCAAGCACGAGAAGCACGGGAGAAACGGAAAAGAAGACTCTCAGGAGGAAACTTAAAGCCATCAGCGCGTTTCCCGCGGCGCCTTTGACGCCTGATTTATAAAGTTTGATCACCGCCATCAAAGACAGAACCGCAACCGCGATTCGGATTCCCGCGAAAGCATGAACCACAAAAGGATTGGAGGCAAACCCGCGAAGGAGAAGTGCAATTAGTGTGATGATAATCACGCTGGGTGTAATCACCCCGAGTGTCGCAACCAAACCACCCAGTGCTCCCTTCTGTCTGTATCCGACAAATGTGGCTGTATTGACTGCAATTACACCAGGCGTGCACTGCCCGATTGCGTAACAGTCAAGCACATCCTCCTGGGTAACCCAGCCATGTTTGTCCACTACCTCCCGCTGCAGCATGGGAAGCATGGCATATCCGCCTCCGAAGGTTAACAGGCCAATCCGGAAGAAGGACAGATACAACTCCAGTAATTCTCTCATTTCCGAACCCCAATCAGCCGAATATTTCCCAATAGCAGATATTGATCACGCCAAGCACAACAATTCCCAGAAGAATCCACGCAAACACAACGTGCCACTTTGGACGGGGCGTATATGATTCCTTCTCCGGTTCCTTTTCCGGGCCATCCGGTAGTCTCGGATTCTGATCCATGCCGGTCTCCTCCTCGTATCATCGCGATATTCTCGCATTACATGCTGTCAATCTGCCTGGATTCCCGGCTTCCGTCAAACCTCAAACATGAGATCGCCGTAAGTCGGTACCGGCCAGACGTCCTTGTCTACAAGCAGTTCCAGGGCATCGATACTCTGCCGCAGTTCCTCCATTGCCGGAACCACTTCATCATGGAACGCGCCTGCAATCATCTCAACACGCTCCATAGCGTTGACTTTGGCCGTCAGAGCCTGCAGTCTGGTCTGGGATGCCATTGCACGGTTCAGAAGTGCCTGACACTGCCGAAGCAGATCCTCCTGTGCCGTAAGATCCAGATCCGGACAGGCGGAACGAATCTCGTTGATGGAGGCTGCAAGATTGCCCACAAAGCCGATTACCGTGGGAATATAATGCTTGCCCGCCATATGAAGCATCGTCATTGCTTCGATGTTGATGCTCTTGGCGTACGTTTCATAAAGGATTTCCGCTCTGGACTCCAGCTCCACCTGGGAAAGAACTCCGAACTTCTCAAACAGCTGAACATTTTTCTTCTGGGTCAGGCAAGGGATGGATGCTACCATGCTCGGCAGATTTGGAAGGCCTCTGCGGGCTGCTTCCTCCACCCATTCTTCAGAATAACTGTTGCCATTGAAAATAATCCGGACATGCTCCTTCATCTGGCGTGCAATCAGTGCCTTGCAGTCCCCTTCAAAATCATTGGATGACTCCAGGAGATCGGCGACATCTGAAAACGCCTCTGCCAGGATGGTGTTCAGCACGGTGTTGGGCGAGGCAATGGAATCCGCGGAGCCGACCATACGGAATTCGAACTTGTTTCCCGTAAAGGCAAAAGGTGATGTGCGGTTTCTGTCCGTGGCATCCTTGTGCAGAACAGGCATCGTGCTGACACCCACATCAAGGCGCTCTCCGTGGAGACACGTGGCAGCGTCTCCATGGTCTACAATCTGGCTTACCACATTCTCCAGCTGTTCCCCCAGGAAGATGGAAATAATCGCAGGGGGTGCTTCATTCGCACCAAGGCGATGATCATTGCCCACATCAGAGGCAGCATTGCGGAGCAGATCCGCATGCTCGTCCACCGCACGCATCACACAGGAGAGGACCAGCAGAAACTGCAGATTCTCATTGGGCGTCTCACCCGGATCAAACAGATTCATTCCGGTGTCTGTTCCGAGGGAATAATTGTTGTGCTTGCCGCTTCCGTTGACGCCTGCAAAGGGCTTCTCGTGGAGCAGACACACCAGACCGTGCTGGTATGCGACACGCTTCATGGTTTCCATCGTCAGCTGGTTGTGATCCACAGCGACATTTGCCACAGTGTAGATCGGCGCCATCTCATGCTGGCCGGGCGCAACTTCATTGTGCTGCGCAGAGGCTGTAATGCCAAGCTTCCAGAGTTCCTGGTTCAGATTGGACATATAGGATCCGATCCGTTCACGGATCGATCCGAGGTACTGATCATCCAGTTCCTGTCCTTTTGGTGCAGGAGCGCCAAAAAGAGTGCGTCCGGTATAAATCAGATCTCTTCGTTTCAGATATTTCTGCCGGTCAACCAGGAAGTACTCCTGTTCAGGTCCGACATACGGGATTACTCGCTGCGCATCCTTGTTTCCAAACAGGCGCACAATCCGAAGTGCCTGCTTGTTCACTGCTTCCATGGATCTCAGAAGCGGTGTTTTCTGATCCAGTGCCTCTCCTGTATAGGAGACAAAGGACGTCGGAATACACAGCACCGGTCCTGCAGCGCTCTCTTTGATAAACACGGGACTTGTAATATCCCAGGCGGTATATCCTCTCGCATAATGAGTGGAACGCAGGCCTCCGGAAGGAAAGCTGGATGCATCCGATTCGCTCATAATGAGCTGCTTGCCGGAGAGCTTTGAAATAGCAGAGCCATCCGGCAGAGGAGAAAGAAATGCCTCATGTTTCTCAGCGGTAGATCCGGTCAAAGGCTGAAACCAGTGGGAAAAATGAGTCGCTCCGTGTTCGATTGCCCAGTCCTTCATGGCAGACGCAAGGGCATCAGCCGCAGCCATGCTCAAATGTCCGCCTTTGGATCGGATTTCCGTCACTTCCTGATATACCTGCTTGGGCAGTCTTCTCTGCATGACGGCCTCGCTGAATACATGTTTGCCGAAGATATCCGAAATGTCCATGCGATGATCTGTCCTTTCTCCGCAGCCTGCGAAAAACAGCGTTATTTGTACATTACAATACCGCAAGCCATGGGAAAAGGCAAGGATTTTTCCCTCATTTG
This sequence comes from Oscillospiraceae bacterium, assembly GCA_017516005.1. Taxonomy (GTDB): domain Bacteria; phylum Bacillota; class Clostridia; order Oscillospirales; family Oscillospiraceae; genus SIG488. The sequence goes on from JAFWDU010000023.1 coordinate 12,609, forward strand.
GAATCTTTCTCCCAATTCATGAAGGCTTTGCGGAGGATCGTTTCTTTTTTCGTCACATTGCCATCCAAAAAAGCCGACCCTTTCGGATCGGCTCTTCTTAATTCAGATTCAATTCTCTTCCCATCAGGAACTCCAGGGCATTCAGAATCTGAATCCCATCCTGTGTTGTCCGGTTCTCACCATGCAGAACAAGAACGAATTTCGGGTAGCTGTCCTTCACCTTTCGCAGCGGGCCGAGAATCTGCCTTTCATTCTCCGGATTCAGATCCGTCGCAACTTGAATGTAGTTTCTCCGTTCTCCTGAAATCGTAACCAGCTGTACTTCTTCCCTTCCGATCTTACCCGATAGCACCTGATAACCGCGGCGTGTCAATTCCAGAAATACAGTGTTTTCCAGAAGACGATTCTGATCTTCCGCCCTTGTCTCAGTCATCAGGTTTCTCAGACCGGTATCCGCGAAAAAGTACTTTGGCAGTGTCTTCAGTTTTTTGTTTGAGCGGATATCCAGCCGTTCCGCACTGAGGAGGACATTGGCACGCGTCATCGCTCTAAGGTAGCTTTCCACCGTTTTTGTGGACGACTGCCGGAGCATGCACCTCCCCACCTGCCTGGAGATCCATGTTGCCGACATGTGTCTTCCCGAGAATTCTGCAAGAATCCTATTTACGTCTCTGAGGAGTCCGGGATCCGATACTACGCCTTCTCCTTCACCCCCGCGGTATTCCATCACATCCCTTGTAACAATGGAGGAATAAACGCCGTCCAGGATTACCTGAGATTCACTGCTGTTCATGGTATCGGCATCAAAGATACTCAATCCCCCATAGGTGAGATAGCAGTTGTAAGCATCCTCAAGAGAGTATTCTCTTCCATCCGGTAATTGATAATGCCTGTCTATCACTGCATCCGACTGCGCGGCTTTTTCACAAAAATCATGATATTCCAGGAATTCAGGCAGAGACATGGGCCGAATCTCCACAACATCGTAGCGGCCTTCCCGTACCATATCAAGATTGGAGGAAATTACCCCGCGGTTGGATGAAATCAGAATCAGTTTGCATTGATCAAATTGGCAAAGCAGGTTGATTGCTTTTTCCCACTCCGGCAACTGTGAGATTTCATCAAGTATCAGGTAGGTTTTCTTCCCCGGAATCCAAAACTGTTCAAAGCTGGAAATCAAAGCCTCCCAGTTTAACAGGGACGCGTTGTTTGCTTCCATATTCAGACGGTAAATCAGGCTGGCAGCGTCTCTGTTTTTCAGTGCATCTTCCAGAAGCAAGCTCAGGCTTGTTTTTCCGCTGCGACGTATACCGGTAATCAGTAAAAGGTTCTCATTATCCACGAGACCCATTAATCTGCCCAAATAGCGTGTCCTATCCTTGACACAGAAATCGTTCACCAAACCGCTCCTTCTTGTTCCCGGTTGGAACTGATATCCATATTTTAACACAACTTCCATTTTTTTCAAGTCCTGATAGAACACTCATTTGTTTTTTGTAAATACAGTTATGTCTTTCAAATAGGGCATTCAGGAAGAGCCAACAGAATCGTTGATACCTCTGAATTCAATCTGCTCTTATTCATGCTTTCATCAAAACAGCATTCGAGGCACTGCTGTAAATGCCAGCAGCGCCTCAAACACCATAATTGGTTTCGCACCCGTTCATGGATGCATCCCTGCACTAGGTAGCTGCCTGGCGCACGTAAAACAAGACTGACATTGCTGAATGCGATGTCAGTCTGTTGCAGGATTATGATCTTTCTGTACAAATTGTCTCTCTTTTGCTGTCAGTACAATCCGGACAGCTCAGGATCCACGCACTTCTTTGATCTCTGAGAATACCCTGATCATTTCATTCTGCTTCAAATAGATCAGGCACCTGCATGCCGGATTACTCGATCATCAGTCTTCTGGGCTTCGGCTCCAGTTTTTCCTGCTTCGGCATGTTCAGAGTCAGGACGCCATCCTCATATTTGGCACTGATCTTATCCTGATCCACATCTGTGACACCGAAGCTGCGGCGGTAGGAACCATATGAACGCTCCCAGCGGATGTATTTGTTCTGTTCGTCCTTCTCTTCATGATCGGAATGCCGCTCAGCGGATATAGTCAGATAATCGCCGTCAAGATCAAGATGAATGTCTTCCTTCCGGAAACCCGGCAGATCTGCCTTTAGCTGATAATGATCTCCTTCATCCTTGATATCTGTCTTGAAATCGCTGCCTGTCTCTCCGAAAAATCTCTTTTCAAATTCCTCCATCTCTGCAAATGGATTCCAAACATTAATCTGATTTCTGCGATACGGTCTGAGTTCAAACATAAAGAATTCCTCCTTCAAATTGTGGTCCATTTGGACCATTCCATCTGATGAAGCACTTGCTTCATCTCTTTTTCGTCTTTGAGTATATCCGCTGAAATCGCATTTTCCGGGAACAAACCATGAACGGTTTGTAAATTTTAGCACTCTTCCGAAAGGAGTGCTAAATTCCACATATGCGCGAATTTCTCTTGACAAAGCAAATGGAACGTATTAACATATGAACAGATATTCATACGAAGTGGTGATTTTATGGAGGAACTGATTTGTGATCAGGTACAGGTTCATGGGGATCTCGTAGATGCAGTGCGCGCCCATCTTCCCGATGAAGCGGAACTGTCGGATCTAGCTGAACTGTTTAAAATTTTCGGAGATTCCACCCGTATCCGCATTCTTTATGTTCTTTTTGAGCATGAAGTCTGTGTCTGCGACATAGCTGAAATCCTTGGGATGACACAGTCAGCGATTTCACATCAGCTTCGTATTATCAAGCAGTCCAGACTTGTAAAGAGCCGCCGTGACGGCAAAACCATTTTCTACTCTCTTGCAGACGATCATGTCAAATCCATTGTCGGACTTGCCAGAGAACATTTGGAGGAAGAAAAATGAAGAAAACATTTAAACTTCGTGATCTTGACTGTGCCAACTGCGCTGCCAAAATGGAAACCGCAATCTCCAAACTGCCCGATGTCCAATCTGTCAGCGTCAATTTCATGCAGCAGAAGATGACGCTCGAGGCACCCGACGCCGTTTTTGATCAGGTTCTTCAGTCTGCAGTCAAATGTATTTCCAAGGTTGAACCTGATTGTGAGGTCATCCTGAAATGAGCCGGAAACAAAAGAAACTGCTTCTTCGGATCATCTGTTCTGCTGTACTGTTTCTTTTGGGTCTGATTCTTCCCGGCTGGTTTGGCGCCGGCGCTATGATTCTAAGCTGGATTATCTGCGGATGGTCTGTTGCCTGGAAAGCAATCCGGAATCTTCTGCATGGCCAGCTATTTGACGAAAACTTCCTCATGACGCTTGCGACTGTCGGTGCTTTTGCGCTTCAGCAGTTTTCCGAAGGCGCTGCAGTCATGCTTTTCTACCAGGTCGGTGAACTGTTTCAGGCGATTGCCGTGGACCGGTCCAGACGTTCTATTTCCCAGCTGATGGATCTTCGCCCTGACAGTGCGGTTGTGCTTCGCGACGGAGAAGAGCTGGAAGTAGAACCGGATGAAGTACAGGTTGGAGAACTCATTCTGGTTTCTCCCGGAGAACGCATCTGCGTGGACGGCGTTATTCGCAGCGGCAACGCGGATCTGGACACTTCCCGCATCACAGGAGAGTCCATGCCGGTCAGTGTCGGACCTGGTGATGCCGTTCTGTCCGGCTGCGTCAACCTCTCCGGCAATCTGACAATTGAAGCGACCAGTGAATACGGACAGTCAACCGTTGCCAGGATTCTGGATTTGGTGGAGAACGCCCAGGAGAAAAAAGCACCAACAGAGCAGTTTATCACCCGTTTCGCCCGGTGGTATACGCCGGCCGTTGTGATAGCCGCTGTTCTGCTCTGCACGCTCCCTCCCCTGCTCCTTCATCAGAGTTTTTCCCTGTGGCTGAAACGCGCTCTTACGTTTCTTGTGGTATCCTGTCCCTGTGCCCTCGTGATTTCGGTTCCCCTTTCCTTTTTTGGAGGCATGGCTGCTGCATCCAAGGCAAACATTCTCATCAAAGGCGGTGTCGCGCTGGAGGAGCTTGCTGATCCCGGCATCGTTGTATTTGACAAAACCGGCACTCTGACCACCGGCACCTTCCGGGTTGCAGAGGTTCGGGCATACGGCTGCACAGAAAATGAACTTCTTCTGCTTGCTGCAGCGGCAGAACAGTATTCCCCGCATCCGGTCGCGAAGGCCATTCTTGCCGCTTCTCCGCACGCCCCTGTTGGCACGCTGATTGAAGACCGTCCCGGCTTCGGTGTTACGGCACTGGTAAATGGTAAAACTGTTCTGGCCGGCAACCTGCGTTTCCTTTCCGAATGCGGTGTGGAAGTTCGTGAATGGGCAGACAGTGCCGGTACCATCGTCTATGTTGCTTCGGATGGCACATTCTGCGGCTGCATCCGTGTGGAGGATTCCCTCAAAGAACACGTGGATGAAGCGATTCAGGCACTGTATGACCGCGGTGTCAAAGATACCGTCCTTCTTTCCGGCGACAGAAAGCAGAGCGTTGAGGCCGTCGCAAAGGCGTTGGGAATCCGCAACGTCTATTCCGGCCTTCTTCCACAGGATAAAGTCTCAAAACTGGAGGAACTGCTCAAAAACAACCGGGTCATGTTCGTGGGCGACGGCGTCAATGACGCTCCAGTACTTACTCTCGCAACCGTGGGGATTGCAATGGGCGGCATCGGCTCTGACGCTGCCGTGGAAGCCGCGGATGTTGTCCTTCTCTCTGATGAACCACGCAGGATTGCAACTGCAATCGATATTGCTCGTTCCACACTTCGAATTGCCAGGGAGAACATTATCATCGCCCTCGGCGTCAAGGCAATTGTTCTGATCCTCGGTGCGCTCGGCATCGCAGGCATGTGGCTTGCGGTCTTTGCGGATGTGGGTGTAGCTGTAATCGCCATTCTAAACGCCATGCGGACGCTTCGCCTGCATGAAAAGCATGGGTTTTAATCTGAACCATTACAGACAGATACCCGCCTGATGGAGATCATACTCTGTCAGGCGGGTATTTTGATTTCTTTTGCGATATATTTACAGGACTTTGGACAGGAAGCTCTGCAGCCGTTCGCTCTTCGGATGTGCAAAGAGTTCTTCCGGTACATTCTCCTCCATAATCTTTCCCTCGTCCATAAACAGGACTCTGGAACCCACTTCACGGGCAAATCCCATCTCATGGGTCACAACGACCATGGTCATGCCCTCTCTGGCAAGCTGCTTCATGACCTCAAGCACTTCGCCCACCATCTCCGGATCCAGCGCGGACGTAGGCTCGTCAAACAGCATCACTTCCGGATCCATGCACAGCGCACGGACAATGGCGATCCTCTGTTTCTGACCGCCGGATAACTGCGCCGGATATGCCCCGGCACGATCTGCCAGCCCGACCCGTTCCAGGAGACTCATTGCCTTTGCTTCCGCTTCAGCGCGGGATTTCCCCAGAAGCTTCATCGGTGCAAGAGTCATGTTTTTCAGAACGGTCATATGGGGGAACAGATTAAAATGCTGGAACACCATGCCCATTTTCTGACGGTAGCGGTTGATGTTCGATTTCCGATCTGTAATATCCGATCCCTCGAAAAGAATTCTTCCGCCAGTCGGGATTTCCAGGAGATTCAGACACCGAAGGAAGGTGCTTTTGCCGGATCCGGAAGGCCCGATAATGACAACAACTTCTCCCCTGCGGATATCTGCACTTACGCCGTCAAGTGCCTTGATCTTTCCGCGTCCGAAATGTTTCTGTACGTTTTCAGCACGGATAATGAAATCATCGTTCACTGGTCCGCAGCCTCCTTTCCAGCCTGCCTACGAGCCCGCTGAAGATCATGACAAGGATCAGGTAAACTGCAGCTACAGCGAGCAGCGGGAACAGATACTCATAGGTGATGCCACCGACAGTATTGCCGGCATATGTCAAATCTGAAAGTCCGATGTAGCCTACAACTGCGGTTTCCTTGAGAAGGGTGATGAACTCATTGCCCAGTGCAGGAAGAACATTCTTGAACGCCTGCGGCAGAATCACATACCGCATTGTCGGGACATAACCAAAGCCAAGGCTCCGCCCTGCCTCCATCTGCCCTGCATCAATGCTCATGATGCCGCTGCGGATGATTTCTGCGACATACGCGCCGGAATTGATTCCGAAGGAAAGACTTCCGACCAGGAGTTTGTTCCGGCTGGACGCGAAAATAACAAAAAACATGATCATGATTTGCACAACCACCGGGGTGCCGCGGATAACAGTCAGGTATACCTTTGAGATCGCATTTGCTGTTCCCAACAGCACTTTCCCAAGTCCAGGGCGCATTTCCTCATGCGTTTTGTCCCAGGTGACACGGATCAGAGAAATCACGACACCAAGCACGACGCCAAGCAAAAGAGCGAAGAGTGTCAGAAGCAGGGTGTTTTTCAGGCCGGACAGATACATCCGCCAGCGGCCGTCATATAAAAAACATTTAAATAGCTTATAAAAGAGATCCTGCACATTTTCCGGTGCACGGAGCATCCAGTCCGGCGCAGCGGCGTTCCAGGCCTCCATGGCTCTGCTGCCCAAATGTGACTCCCCCAATCTTTCAGTGAATAGCAACAGGGGGCAGGCACCTGCCCCCTGTTGCAAATATAACATTCTGCCGCATTAGAAGCTGATTATTTCGCGTTGATGTACTTGTCGACAATCTTCTGGACTGTGCCGTCTGCAATCAGCGCCTTAAGAGCATCATTCACAGCACTGTAAAGTTCCTGATTGTCCTTGCTCATTGCGCCGGCATAATCCTCCAGTGCGTACTCAGTCTCAAGGATCTTCAGGCCTTCTACTTCAGCCACAAATGCCTTGGCAGGCTCATTATCAATGACCACACAGTCAACCTTGCCGGCCTTCAGTGCCTGAACAGCGTCAGCGCCCTTGCTGTAGCGGTCAACCGTTCCCAGTCCTTCATCCTCGATATCCCAGGTGCAGTACAGGTCGCCGGTGGTGTTGCGCTGCACGCCGATCACGTGATTTGCACCTTCCGCAAACAGATCATCAACACTGACAATTTCACTGCCGTCAGCAACAATGATCACCTGAACACCGGTGGCGTAGCTTTCCGTGAAGTCCACAGATTCCTTGCGCTCATCCGTTACGGTCATGCCGGCCATGCCGATATCGACCTTGCCCGTTTTAACAGCGGTGATGATGGAATCAAATTCCATGTCCTCAATCACCAGTTCCAGTCCCAGCTTGGAAGCGATTGCGCCAGCGATCTCAGCGTCGATACCGACAATTTTGTCGCCTTCATAGAACTCATAAGGGGGAAACTGTGCGTTTGTTGCCATGGTCAGCTTTCCTGAAGTCACAGTCTTCACACTGGACTGTGCGGTTTTTCCGCTGCTGCATGCGCAGAGTGACAGAACGAGAACGAGTGCAAGAATCAGGCAAACAAGTTTACCAGTTCTTTTCATGATTGTTTTCTCTCCTTTTTTTCGGCCGGGATTTCCCGGTCAGCTTATCGAATTCGAGGCCAATTATAATGCAGCCTGTTGGAACAGTCAAGCATATATTCATGGAATCACGCATAATTATCAGATTTGTCCCATGATTTCCAGAATAATCTGATTTCATTTTGCATATCCATTCAAATGGAATCAGATCCGCTGGTCTCTCTTTCCAGGCGCCTGCAGAGGCCGTGCCCTGCCGGGAAAGCATACGATCGCCACTTGCTCTGAACTGTCAGGCAGTTTCTTCCCCTTTCTCCGCAATAACCTTTACAACTGCGCTGATTTGTTCTAAAATGGTACTATCTTAGTATAGGAGTGTGATTCCAATGCCTTTTGATTTCACAACCATGCTGGATCGCACAAACCGCGATGCGATTGCAGTCTCGCGCATTCCCATTCCCGGTGCAAAGATTCTTCCTGGTTATTCCCGGCTTCCCATGTGGATCGCTGATATGAACTTTGTCGGCGCGCCTTCCATTACCGCCGCTTTGGCAGACCGCATTACAACTCCGGCCTACGGATATTATGATACCCGCGATGAATACTACGATTCAATTCTGAACTGGCATAAAACACGCAATGGCATCTCCAGTATTTCAAGGGACGACATCGGTTATCAGAACGGAGTCCTTGGAGGCCTGATTTCTGCTGTACGCGCACTTGTCTCTCCCGGAGGCAAAGTCCTGCTTCATACTCCTACCTACATTGGGTTCACCGGTTCGCTTGAGAGAAACGGCTTTAAAATTATCCATTCTCCCCTGGCGCGGGACGAACAGGGCGTATGGCGCATGGATTTCGAGGACATGGATCGGAAACTGAAAGAAGAAAAGATTCATCTTGCCGTGTTCTGCTCTCCTCACAATCCCGCCGGCCGCGTCTGGGAACGCTGGGAACTGGAACAGGCTATGGAAGTCTTTGATCGCAATGACTGCTATGTCATTTGTGATGAAATCTGGTCTGATCTGATTGTCGGCGACAAGAAGCATATCCCCTTCTACAGCATCAACGATACTGCACGCAAGCGTACCGTTACGCTTTATGCGCCTTCCAAAACCTTCAATCTCGCCGGTCTGATCGGGTCCTATCACATTATTCCCGATCCGTGGCTGAGAGACCGCGTGGAAGCAGAGTCCAGTCTTTCCGGATACAACGGTATGAATGTTCTCTCCATGCATGCGCTGATTGGTGCGTATTCCCAGGAAGGAGCGCAGTGGCTAGATGAACTTCTGACGGTACTCCGGACCAACGTTGACGTTGCGTGCGATGTGATTGAGCGCAAGTTTGAGGGCGTAACCCTAATGAAGCCGGAAGGTACTTACATGCTCTATCTTGACTGTTCCGGATGGCTTGAAGCCCATCACAAAACCATTCAGGAGCTGGTCCTCGCCGGTGCTTCCTATGGCGTCATCTGGTCGAACGGCACACCGTTCAACGTTCCCAATACGATCCGCATGAATCTCGCACTCCCCACCGCATATGTACAGGAAGCATTTGATAGGCTTGACCGTCTGGTGTTCAATGCGTAAACACCGAGGCTTTACCAAATGAGACAGCGTCCCGTAAATCCGAGTCAAAACGGATCTGCGGGACGCTGTTTTGTTCTTTGTGTGCCTGTTGTACTGGGGATTATATCACAGCACGTTCTGAATGAATGCGACCAGGTTCTCTTTCGGCTGATAGCCGATGGTCTTGGAAACAGCCTTTCCGTCTTTGAAGAGCAGCATGGTTGGAATGCTGACAATTCCAAACTGAGCTGCCAGTTCTCCCTGTTCATCCACATTCAGCTTGCCGACTTTCAGGCGGCCTTCATAGTCCTTCGCCAGCTCGGAAATGATGGGGCCGACCATACGGCAGGGACCGCACCACTCCGCCCAGAAATCCACCAGAACCGGTTTATCCGACTGGAGAACTTCCTGCTCAAAATTTGCCGTTGTTACTTTAAACTCAGCCATGATAATATTTCTCCTTAATCTTTACTTTTGTAGTAGAGCATGCAGTGGCAATAGCCCTCAAATTCCGGATCCTTAATCTGATCCCGGAATTCCTGGCACATGCACTTGAATTCTTCTGTTCTTTGCAATCTGCACGGACAATAGCCCCCTGTGCGCTGCAGTCCCTCCCGGATTGTCTTGACGATTTCCGGATCCTCATTCAGTCTTACGCTCACGGTTCCGCCTCCCCGAATTGTTGAATTCACTGATACTTCCTGCTTACAGGCAAAAGATGTCTCTTTCTTGAAACATCGCACATTGCAAATCAAGCAGTCGATTAACTGATTGTATTGTACCACAAATCCGAAAAATGTGGCAAAAATCAGCAATATTTTACAAATTGTTCTTTTTTCCGGAAGTATCCATGAATGAAAAGCGGCAGCGCTCATCAGCGCCGCCGCTTTTCATTCACTATTTCACAAGCATGTCTGCTACCTGGTAGATGTCCCCGGCGCCGACTGTGATTACCATATCCCCTGATGAAACAACGGAAGACAGATACTCCGTGATCTGTGGGAGCGTGCGGAAAAACACAGCTCCATTGATGCGCTTCTGAAGGTCCCTGGAAGAAATGCCGATGGTGTTCTGTTCTCTGGCTGCATAGATCTCTGCAAGCACGCACAGATCCGCCGACTGGAGAACAGAGACAAACTCCTCAAAAAGCGCCTTCGTTCTGGAGTATGTGTGGGGTTGAAATACAACAATCAGGCGCTTTGGCTGCATCAGTCTCGCCGTATTGATCGTAGCCTGAAGTTCACTCGGATGGTGCGCATAGTCGTCATAGATCTCGGCACCGTTTACCGTCCCTTTATACTGCATTCTTCGTTCCGCTCCATGAAACGCAGCAAGTCCGCGCTCCACAGCCTCGGCAGGAATCCCGTGCACCCAGGCAACAGCCGCTGCTGCTGCAGCGTTGCATGCGTTATGCGAGCCAATTACCTTCAAATCCAGGTGGCAGTATTTTTTCCCGTCTGCAATGATGTCCAGGCTGCGGAAATCATCCGAGATATTCTCAGCGTAGACATCATATCCGGGATGCATTCCGAAGGTAATCACTGGAAGTCCTTTCAGTGCATCCATTGCGTTGGCATCGTCCCCGTTCACCAGGATATGCCCGTTCTCAGGAACCAGTTCCGCGAATTTCCGGAAAGAAGCCTTGATGTCTTCCAGATCTTTGAAGAAATCCAGATGATCCTCCTCCACGTTCAGAACAACCGCTGTGGTGGGGAAGAAATTCAGAAAACTGTTGCAGTATTCGCAGCTTTCCAGAATGATGTCATCTCCCTGACCAACCCGGTGCCCGGCGCCAAGGATCGGAAGCTTGCCGCCGATCATGACGGTAGGATCCTTCCCTGCCTCAAGGAAAATGTGCGTCACCATGGATGTGGTTGTGGTCTTGCCATGGGTACCGGAAATGCAGATGGCATTCTGGTAGTGCTGCATAATAACGCCCCATGCCTGTGCCCGTTCAAAAACCGGAATTCCCTGCGCGCGGGCAGCGGCGATCTCCGGGTTGTCGTTATGGACGGCTGCCGTCCGGATGATGCACTCTGCGCCCTTGATATGTTCGGCGCTGTGTCCGATATGAACTTCAATTCCCTTTTCCTGAAGTTCCTCCGTGCTGACTGAGGAATTCATATCTGAACCGGTGATTATCATTCCGATGTCCTTCAATACCAGTCCCAGCGGACGCATGGAGACACCGCCGATACCGACGAGGTGTGCATGCCTCCCGGGAACAAGATAATCCCGGATATTCAATTCAGAATCCATAAAGACCCTCCGACCTTTTTTTGCGCTCTCATTATACTTCCTTTCTTCAAAAAAACAAGGCTTAACTGTCAAGAAAAATGCACTAATGAGAACAATCCCCGCAATCCGGTTTCTCTCCGGAATGGAGTCATTTCTGTTTTGCAATTGTCAATCCGGACTGTCTTTGGTAAAATAGGCTGAAAGCAAGGAAGGGAGATGTTTCCGCAATGTCTGCAGCACGCGAACACGCACAGATCATCATGCAGGCGCTGGAACGCGCCGGGTATCAGGCGTATCTGGTCGGCGGCTGCGTGCGGGATCTGCTTCTGTCACGCCCTGTACACGATTACGATATTGCCACATCTGCCTCCCCGGAACAGGTGCAGTCTCTGTTTCCCCGGACTGTTCCGACCGGGCTCCGTCACGGAACGGTTACCGTCCTTGTCGAACAGGAGGCCTATGAGGTGACCACGTTCCGGACGGAAGGCCGTTATGAGGACCACCGGCGTCCGGAAACCGTTAAATTTGTTACGGACCTGGAAGAGGATCTTGCCCGCAGAGATTTCACCATCAACGCAATGGCGCTTTCCTCCGCCGGAACACTCGTTGACTGTTTCGGCGGGCAGTCCGACCTGCGAGACGGCATCATCCGCTGTGTTGGAAATCCTGAACGTCGGTTTGAAGAAGACGCGCTCCGTATGCTGCGGGCAATCCGTTTCTCGGCACAGCTTGGGTTCTCCGTTGAGAACAAAACCCTTCATGCCGCATCTGTATGCGCCCCGCTCTGCGCCGCACTGAGCGCGGAACGGGTTCGGGATGAAATGGAAAAAACGCTCTGTTCCCCCCAGCCTGAAAAAATCGGTCTGATGATTGATCTCGGACTCCTTCATCATCTCAATCTGAAGTCACACGGAGATCTTTCCGCACTTGCAGCCGTTCCGCCTGATCGTCTTTCCCGATGGGCAATGGCCTGTCTTCTGCTTCCATCGCTGGACCTGACTTCTCTTCGGCTTGACCGGCACACAACGCAGATCTGCACAAAAGCCGCACACGTCAGTCCCGCGCTTGTTGACCGGATCTCATGCAAAAGAGCGATCGCGGATTACGGCTGGGAAACCGCTGAACTTGCAGGCGTTCTGTCCGGGCAGGCCGATACCTTTGCTTCCATCCGGCAGAGCGGCGACTGTGTTACGCTCTCGGATCTTGCCGTCCGGGGTCAGGATTTTCCCGATCTGAAGGGGCCCGAAATCTTCGAGCAGCTTCGAGGTCTTCTGTATCATGTTCTGGAGCATCCGGAAGACAATCAGAAAGACCGGCTTCTTGCAATCAGGAATCCCCTGCCCGCCGGTGATTCCAATTTCTGAAATGACTCTGGAGCTATTTCCTCTGTGCCGCATGCTGAACAGATTCGAGGATTCTCTCCGAGATGTCCCTGATTTCTTCCGGCTTCAGCTTCAGGACCGCTCGGTCAAACGTATAAAGGCCGTTTGTCTCATCTTCCACGTCCGAAACCTGCGTATAGACGGCTCCGCACAGTCCCTGTCCCGCCAGCTCCTCGACTTTTTCAAGCAGTTTTCGCATACCGCACACATAGGCATCTCTGCTGCGGTATATCCGGTAACCATATGTCTTTTCCTGGTTGAAACTGTGTTCCGGGATCTTCCAGACATAGCCGCCGTATTCCGAAAGAAACTGCGGCCGCTTCTCTCTTCCCAGGTGAAGCTTCCCGAAATAGATATGACTGCTCTCCACATCTGAGAGAGTCTGCTTAAACCAGCCGGACGTGGAATCTATCCAGCGGTTTGCGTCGATCTCTTTCAGCCGGCGATATGCATCATCCGCGCGGAACTGTCCCCATCCCTCGTTAAAGACAGTCCACAGGCAGATTGACGGATGATTTTTCAGCAGGCGTACTGTCCCCTCCATGGAAGACAGAAAGTTTCTCCTTGTCACTCCGTCAGGATTCAGCCGATCATCCTTTCTGCCCTTCATATGCAGTGTTGGGAGCAGCGTATCCCGTAAAAAGCGGTACCTGCCATTGTTGACCATATCCTGAAACACAATCATTCCCAGACGGTCGCAGTCATAATAGAACTGTTCCGGTTCAATTTTTATATGCTTCCGAAGCATATTAAACCCTAGGGATTTCATGGCGAGAATCTCTGTCTCATAGCAGGACGGATCCGGTGCCGTGTACAGTCCGTCGCTCCAGTATCCCTGATCCAGCAGGCCGTGAAAGAAATACGGCTTTCCGTTGAGACACAATCTCGGGATTCCGTCTACCGTCTGTGTGCTCAAAGTGCGCAGCGCAAAATAAGAGTTAATGCTGTCTTCTTCGCCAGACAGCGTAAAAAAATAAAGATATGGATTCTCAGGGCTCCAGAGGATTGGATCTTCCAGTTCAACCCGAGCTCTGCCGTTCCGCAGCGGCACCTGCTTTCCGTTCAGCAGCAGTTCCCCGTTTGGAATTCCTTCCGCAAAGATTTCCGCATAATTCAGCCCTGTCGTTATCTCAACAGATCTGAAGTAACGTTCGGGTACAGGCTCCAGCCAGACAGTCTGCCAGATTCCAGAGCACGGGGTGTACCACATACCCCCGCGCCGGGCGCTCTGCTTCCCCCACGGCCAGCGGGGATCCAGATCGTTCGTCACTTGGACACTGAGCACATTATCTCCGGCAATCAGCTGATCTGTAATATCCGCCTCAAACGGCAGGTAGCCGTTTCTGTTCTCAGTTACTTTTATTCCGTTTACCAGAACCGCGGAAGCTCCCATAACAGCTCCAAAATGCACTAAAATCCGTTTCCCTTTCCATTTTTCCGGAATGCGGAAGTTTTTCCGATATTCCATTTGCGCACCGATCTCCGGCACCGGCTCCATCCCTGAAAGCAGGCTTTCCGGACAGAACGGCACACGTACCCGGTGCACCTGGTTCCGAATCTGCAATTCCCAGATTCCATTCAGGCACTGCCATTCCTTACGCTTCATCTGTGGCCGTGGATAGACTTCCCAGGGGATTTCAGGAACCTTGCTCCCCCAGGCGGAGAGCATTCTGGACATATTTACTCACCTGCCGTCAACTTCATTTCAAATCAGGACAAAAAGGTCTCAAAGGGATCGAATCATAGTATCATCAGTGGGAACTTGCCGCCGCGCTACTCGTGGATGTACTGACAATAATCGCGCACATTGCCGCCTGCTGGGCGGCAATCATGGCCAGTGTTGCGGTAAGCGGCGCATTTGCTGTCGCTGTTCTTGCCGCCCGATCCGCCAGAGCTGCGCTTTCAGGCTCCGGCTGATGAAGAGAGCTCACAAGCATTGCCGCATGCATCATTCTGGTTTTCCGGTCGCATGAAAGGAACCCGTATCCCTTCTGTCTCGCGAGAAACGCGTCCACTTCCATCATCTCGGAAACGAACTGCTCTGTCGGTCCTTCCAGAATGGACAGTGCCGCAATGGCGCTGAGCTCGTAGTTCTTTCCGTACTTGCCGCCCGCTGCCGTGATTCCGTCCAGCAGAGCGATCATTCTCTCTACTTTCTTCCGCGGTTCACCCGGCGCCAGCGCCAGGACGTGTGAAACAGACTGCACCGCATTGGACGCATAAAACCGATTTTTCAGCAGCTGATAGCAGTTTTCCATATCCTCAACGAGCGCATCATTGCTGCGGTCAGAAAATGCCATCAGGACCGCGAGCACGCTGTCCTCGCCGGAGGTCAGGAACGGATGCTCTTCCTTCATGCGGCGATAGATCGCTTTCCCACGCTCCGCAAGAGAATCCACCTGCCCTGCCACCCCAAGATCCGCGAGCAGAAATGCGACTAAGGCAAGGTATTGCGAGCCCAAAAACTGTCCCTTTAGAATGGCATAATTCTCAATTGCCTGATCAAGCTTCCCTTCCGGTGCACCTCCTGCTGAAAGCATGGAACAAAGCGGTGCAGTCAGGGATCCCCGGAAATTAGAAAAGATGCTTGTCTTCTGTTTGAGCAGACTTCTGCAGTCGGAAAGCATTTCCGGGTCCGCACTCTTCCCCCTGGAACAGAAAATGCTCGCGCAGATCGGGTAGATAGCGGAAAACTCCATTTTAAACGCTTTCTTCACAGCGTCTCTGTTCTGGATGAATTCGCTGCACAGTGTCTGAAGTCTGTCTGTCATAGCAAGTCACTCCTATCCTTTATTCAGGAAACTGGTAAATGTTCCGCTGAATGCAGCGAACACTTACCAGTTTCCTGTTTTCTTATTCTTTTGCCTGATCTTCCTCATCCAGATAGGCCTGATACTCCGCTTCCCAGTAAGCCTGATCTTCTTCCGTGATCTTCCGGATGACCCGGCAGGGATTGCCGACCGCAACTACACCGGCGGGAATGTCTTTCGTTACGACGCTCCCGGCTCCAATTACAGCACCCTCGCCGATGGTCACACCGGGCAGGATCGTAACGCTGCCGCCGATCCAGACATTTGCTCCGATATGAACCGGCTTGGCGTACTGCAGGCCGGTGTTGCGTACGCTGGGAACCAGTGGATGGATTGGGGTGTAGATGGATACATTCGGGCCGATATACGCGTGATCTCCGATCACGACATCCGCCTCATCCAATACCATGAGCCAGGCATTCACAAAGACATGATCGCCGATATGAATATGGGCGCCCTGTGAATAATAGAGTGGAGGAATTACCGAGCTTCCTTCTCCCAATTCTGCAAAAACATCCTTCAGCGGGTTTCCGCCGCCGCGGTTGCCGAAGCTTCTCTGATTGACGGCATCCAGCGCCATTTTCGCTTCAATCCACTTCTGATCATGAAGCTTTGCAGAACTGTACAGTTTTCCTTCCTGTCTTCTCTTCTCGTCGTTCATGACTGCTCCTCCCATCTTGTCTTTGGCGATTATCACTTATGTTACTAATGTTGTAAATATATTGTATATCTTTACAACAATAAATGCAATGAAATCAAAGAGGTCGGACCGCGGTCATAATGACCAAGAATCGAACGTTATGATTGTGCAAATCTTCTTCGCGCCATCTGGATTGCCTAGATGATTTCCGTATTATCCACATGGATCTGAATCTGATATTCCGGATGCGATGCGGAAAGAGCTTCTGTCAGTATCTTTACTGCTTCGGCACCGTCAACCTTTGCAGCCGGAGGCACAACCAGATCAAACAGGATCAGCATACCGGACCGTTTGCTGACTACCCGAAAATCATGAATTGTCAGCAG
Source organism: Oscillospiraceae bacterium (assembly GCA_017516005.1). GTDB lineage: Bacteria > Bacillota > Clostridia > Oscillospirales > Oscillospiraceae > SIG488. The sequence goes on from JAFWDU010000023.1 coordinate 29,070, forward strand.
TGAATGGATGTTCCCTGCCGTTTCCTCCGCTTCCTGCTTCAGTTTCCGAACTGCTTCATTGTCTGTTTCCACCGGGTCCATATGGATCACGGCGCTGCAGCCGAGTTCCTCTTCCAGCTCACGCTCGATGTGATCAATCTGATCATGCAGCGCAAACACGTCGCCTGCCCCATCCACTTCTCCGTGCAGAGATACCATGATGCGGCCGGGGCCATAGTCATGTACGATCAGGTCGTGCATGCCGATAATCTCCGGATGTGACAGAACAATTGTTCGAATCCGTTCAACAAGTTCCGGCGCCGGCGGATTTCCCAGAAGCGGACTCAGCGTCTCTTTTGCGGCACTGATACCGGCATACAGGATGAACAGGGACACAAGAACTCCGCACCAGCCATCAATCTTGACCCGGAAATACCGCTGTACCAGCAATGCGGCAAGAACAACTCCCGTCGCCGCTGCGTCACTCAGGCTGTCCGTTGCTGTGGCGCGCATAGCCGAAGAGCGCAGCTTTTTCGCAAGCCTTCTCTGATAGAAAGACATGTACAGCTTGACACAGATGGAGGCGGCCAGAATCAGGACCGCTGTCAGGCCTGTCTCAACAGGTTCCGGATTCCGGATCTTAGATATCGAGCTTTTTGCCAATTCCAGTCCCATCACAAGAATGGCGGCAGAGACAATAAAGCCAGAGATATACTCAATTCTTCCATGCCCGAACGGGTGGTCAGTATCCGGTTTCTTCCCCGCAAAGCGGAATCCGATCAGGGTCACAATCGAGGATCCCGCATCTGAAAGGTTGTTAAACGCATCACCAATCACGGAGATTGCGCCAGTATGAAGTCCTGTAAACAGCTTTAAAACAAACAGCAGAAGATTCAGGCAGATTCCGACTCCTCCGGCAAGCACACCATACTTTCTACGCACTTCCGGATCCGCTACATTGTCCCGATTTTTGATCAGCCATTTTGAAAGCAGTGAAATCATGACGAATGCTCCTTAGATAACAGGGCGGACTGGAAACAGGACGCCTGTTTCCAGTCCAATTTCGGTTGTCTTTCATTGTAGCGCCGCTGGCCTTCCTTTGCAACACTTTTGCCTACACAAAGCACTTCCCTGTTTTCTGATTGGACCTTTCCCAAGCAGCGAATCTCATCAGGCGAAAAAAAGGAGGTTCACATGTCTCCCTAGATGTGTTAGATTAATAATGGATATCGATTGAAGCATTTCGGAGGGATTCTTATGGCGACTACAACAACCGTCACCGTCCGCGCAAAGGCAGACTATCCCTATCATTATGAATGCCTGTACTGCGGCAGAGAAAACAACAAAACGCTGCACCTTGAAGCAGCAAAAGTCCAGGATGTAAATGGAAGCCGCAAAACAAGAGTCGCAGACAACAATGATGCCGCCCGGCAGATGGAGTCCCAGCTGATGAGCGGATTTGATCAGGTGGTCCGAGCCAATGAGAAGGAGGTTGAAACCTTCAGAGAATACTGGAGCAGCTGTCAGAACGGCGAACCGGGCAGAAAGCCAGTACGCATCTCAAAGCGTGAGCCGGATTCGTTTACCTGCAGCTACTGCGGCAGGGAGCAGCCTTACTCCAAATCATTCGGGAAGAGCGGCACAGGCTTCGCGCTCCTCATTGTTCTGGGCGGTTTTGCCGCCTTGTGCGCGCTGATCTTTCTGATTCTCTCTTTTGCCATGAGCGCGCAGCCTTATCGCGGGCTGTTTATCGGGTTCGGCACAGCTGCCGTGCTCTCTCTCCCGATTGGCATTCCCGGTGTCCGGCGAGCCGATGAGGCTGAAGCCGCGCTGCAGTGGGAGGAACTGAAGGAAATCTCCTATGCCCCCGAAAAGCTTCCCAGATACGAGCACAAAAGCTGAATTCCGGAGGACTGATGAAATGAAATCAAAAAACAGCCGCCTGCTCAGGGAGATCCTATCCATTATTGTATTTGCAGCCGTATGCTTCGGAATCTATGAAGGTGCTTCTTTCCTGAGAGGCCTGTCTGTGAACCGCGTCTACGGAAAAGACACAAGAAAACAGATCCTGCATATGGCGCAGGATCAGGACTGGGAGCAGGCAGCCGAAACGATAAAAAACAAAGGCCAGCATAATCTGTCAAATGCGCCGGAGCGGCTGGATCCGTATCTTGTGATTCTGATCCCGAAGTGGGATCGGCCAAGAGACAGTCAGCTGTGGAAGGTCCTCGCGTGCAGTGAAAAGGATCCAGGGTCTCTGGATGGAATCCAGACGGTCGTTTTCTGTAAGTACACAGAGGAAACTGCCGGATACGGTCAGCCTGGCGCATCCACGAGCAGTTCTACCGGGACTAGCGAATTTGTGCATATCAGCTATGTGAATGCACAAACCGGGCTGCCGTATAAATGGGAGTATTACGGAAAGGACCTGCCTGGCAAGTCGTCCGGAACGCCTCATTTCAAGGTCTCCACCAACAAGCTTCTGTCGCACATCAAAAAGGCGCTTCAGGATCTTGGCAAACAGCCATGATCTGCTCTGCCTGTCATGCCAAGGCCATCCAAAAGCCACCGGGGCTTTGATCCAACGATCAAAGCCCCGGTATTTTATTATCTTTATCAGCGGTAACGATAGAGGTTGATCTTCAGCTGTGTGGGGAACGCGCCAAGATTTGCACGGCTTCCTTCGTCACCATTGCGGACACGGTAGCTTGTCCAGCCTTCTGCATCGGTCCAGGCACCTTCCTCGATGCGCTCATAGCCGATGGTATCCAGGCTGCCGAGTTTCGGCAGGAATTCAAAGGAAACGTCTGTGCCAACCAGAAGAACTTCCATGTCATTCAACTCCAGGATAAAGCCGCCTGCGCGGGGATCCGTTGCGGGAAGCGGGCGGGATCCGCCGTAGCCGCTGTTGACATGATAATTGATGCGGACATCAAAGTTCTTCAGATGCATTACCTGGCCAAGGTCATTCTCTTCCAGGAAGGCATGGAGCCGTCCCTCTTCACGTGCCTTGTCAATGGTCTGCTGCATGGAAGCAACCTGACGATAAGCGGATGCAAGCATTTTCCAGGTCCGGGGATCCGGACGGAATGCAGCCGCCTCAATGTTAAGCGCCTCAAGCAGATCCGCGTCCATGTTCTGCTCACTGGTATACAGATCATCAATTCCGAAAGGAGCAAAGCAGCGGGCATCATGCTGTGCGACAGCATAGAGATAGAACGGAATGGCATCGGGCGAAGAGCGAACTTCGGGGATAAACAGCGGGTTGCCGTCTGCGGCAAAATCGTCTACCGTCTTGCGGAAATCCTTGACGTAGATATCCGGTGCCAGGAAGTCAATGCTCGGTGCAAAAGCGCGCCAGGGAGCCAGCTGCTTGATGACCGGTCCGCCGCTCGGGAAGAGTCCCGGACGATCCGGATGCTGTTCCAGCCACGCATTTACATACATGGGCAACGGATACTCCGCCTTGCCGGCCGATGTAATGCACTCAATTGCCTTTGCATATGCCCAGACAGAGAACTGCTCACAGGCATTCTCACCCAGCTCAGACCAGTATTTCTTGCCATAGAAGGCAGCCGCTTCATCGGGCATGGGAGCCTGGAATACGGCTTCCGCCTGAGGACTGAAGTCTCTTTCGGAACCCAGAATGCCCATCTCATTCTCAACCTGAACCGTGATGACAACTCTCTCCGTATCCACTTTCGCAAGATAGGCCATCAGATGTGCAAATGCGTTTGCATCCGCTTCCACACCGGCTTTGCACAGCGGAGAAATCGTGAGAATTGGATTCTGGAAGCAGTCACGAACCAGGAAGTATGTTTCATAATCTCGTTTGACCCATCCGGGAACATAGGTGGAACGTCCGTTCTTCCAGAGGCCGAACCACAGGAAGACATAGCGGACTCCCTCGCGCTTGCCCTGTTCAAGAAGCGCATCCACAAGGGAGAAATCAAACTTACCCTGCTCTGGCTCAATCATCTCCCAAGCGACAGGGAGTACAACGGTATTCAGTCCGAGCGGACGCAGAGAAGGCCATACTTTCTTCTCCATATAGACTGCTGTGGAGGAACTGGAGTTATGCAGTTCACCGGAACGTGCGCGGAAGATTTCACCGTCTACAAAAAGCTGTTTCTGACCGTTTACAATTCGAATTTCAGGAATAGGCTTCATTCTTCTTCTCCTTTTTCTATGTCATTTCATTTCTATGGACAGCCGGACGCCCGAATGCGAGGCGTCCGGCTGAATCTTACTTGATTATTTGCTTGCGAGCCAGGCGGAAAGCTGTGCCTGAACCGCATCCAGATAATCCTGCACGCCGGCAGCTTCCAGCTTATCCAGATATTCTGCATAGTCAGCATCGCTGTACGCGCCGCAGCAGAGGTAGCAGCTGTACTGATCGGTAACCGCCGTGATCTGGGAAATCAGGAGTTCCAGTTCGGTGTTATCCAGAGTAAAGCCAAGATAGGGGCTGATCTGCGCAGCGGCATTTTCCGCTCTGATCTGGTCGTACATATCCGGATCGTTGCCAACCAGCGGAAGGGCAAGCAGGTTGTTGCCCAGAATGAAGTTGCCGTTGGAGTACATGTTGTCCTTCTGCTGTGCAACACCGTCTACGATCTCATAGTCCTCACCTTCCACGCCGTTGACAAAGATGCGCATGAGAGGCTCGCTGGTGTAGAGCATGTTGATGAGCTTGCAGGCCGCTTCCGGTTCTTCGGAGGTGATGGGAATGCCAATGCCCCAGCCGGTCAGAGTGGATGTCTGGATCATGCCGGAACGCTGTTTGACACAGAGCGCCGGTGCGCCATAACGCATGGTTTTGGTCGCTTCAACACCGAGCTCGGATCCGCAAAGCTCGCTGGCTGCAACACGGCTTGTAATTGCGTCATCAGCACGATACTGGCTGTCATACACGCCATCTGGATGGAGCCATCCTTTGTCAAGCCATTCCTTTGTTTTGACGAGCGCATACTTGTACTCTTCCTTCGCCTGCGCAAAGGAAACATGACCTTCACCATCGGTATAGACAACGCCTGCACTGGCGCCCAGAGTATCCACGTTCTCAATATCTGCAAATTTGTCGCCGTGGATGTAATAACCGGTGCTGGCAATCATGGTACCAAGAGAGGGTGCCGCAGGATAGCAGCCCTGATCAAAGAACTTATCATACAGGCCGGCAAGAACCTGCTCATATTCGCTCCAGGTGGTCATATTCTTTGCAAGGTCAGTCAGCCCGGCCTCATCCAGCATATCCTGGTTGAAGCAGAAATAGCCATTGGTGACATAGCTGCGCAGTGTCGGAACGCCGTAGATTCTGCCGCCATATGTGCATGCACCGATATAATCAGCCATGAGATCCAGGGTTTCCGGTGCGTATTCGTTCAGATAATCGGTCATATCCATAGCCATGTTCCGCATTACCATTCCGGTAATGCCGCTGCCTGCGGAGTAGCACATCAGGTCAACGCGTTCACCGCTGATCAGAGAGGTCTGCACTTTGCTGATCCACTCGCCGATATTCATGAAGTTCGGCTTCACAGTCACGCCATTGGGCTCAGTAATCGCATTAATGGCAGCACTCAGACGGTCCAGATGGTCAGCGCCATGTGCATAAACGTCTGAAATCCAGAAGATAACTTCCGTCGGTTCTTCCGGCTCTTCCGTCTTGGCCGGCTCTTCCGTCTTGGCCGGCTCATCGGTTTTTGCCGGTTCTTCCGTCTTGGCCGGCTCGTCGGTCTTTGCCGGCGTGTCCGTCTTGGCAGGGGTGGTGTCCGCCGGGGCTTCTGTTTTTGCGCAGGCTGCAAACAAAGCAACCAGCAGACAGGCTGCCAGCAGGACAGCAATTAAAGCCTTCATCCTTTTCATCCCAAAAACTCCTCTCCAAATTTTAAAATAATTTGCCGGGACTTAACATTCTTAGAATACTTTGCCTGCATATAATTGTACAGGATAATTACGCTGCAGAAGCGTGACAATTCAGCTATATCCAACAGATCGGCAAGGCATATGTTCATCATATTGATGTATAGCCGCTCTAAACAACGATTCAAATTGAAACTGGAACGCTTGAATTGTTCATGTATCCTTAATGATATTGCCTGCGTACTGCATCCGCGGAAGATATAAAAGGGCGCTCAGTCATCTGAGCGCCCAAAATGGTTGCACGGTTATTTATTTGCTGGCAAGCCAGGCATCCAGCTGGGACTGCACAACATCCAGATATTCCTGAACGCCGGCGGTTTCCAGTTTTGCCATATACTCATCATACATCTCTCTTGTGTATCCGCCGCGGCGCATCGAGGTGGTGTACTGATCATTGACTGCAGTGATGGAGCCGACCAACGTCTGATAATCACCGGTATCCAGGACAAATCCCATGAACTTGGAACGAACGGCATTGTTGTTCGCCGTGTTCACGCGGTCATAGAAGTCTGCACCGTTGCCGTACAGCGGGAGCGCCAGGAGGTTGTTGCCAAGGACATAGTTGCCCATATTGTACTGCTTCTCTTTCGGCTGTGCCTGACCGTCAATGAGGTCATAATCCACGCCCTCTTCACCATTTACAAGGGCCTTCATCAGATCCGCATTGGTGTAAAGCAGATTCAGGAATTTCGCACCGGCAGCGGGCTCCTGTGCGGAAACGGGAATGCCCATGCCCCAGCTGGTCATTGTGGAAGTCATGATTGTTCCGTCATAGACCTTTTTGCAGATCGCAGGCGCGCGATACCAGGAAGTCTTTGTCACTTCAATGCCTTCCTCAGAAGTGCACAGCTCAGAGGCGGCAACGCCATTGCTCATCCATTCAGAAGCAAGCGTATCGGTATTGTAGAGGGAATCCGGGAAAACCCAGCCGTTATCGTACCACTCTTTTGACTTCTCGCAGGCAGCAATGTATTCCTCTTTGGCCTGATTCAGAGAAACCTTTCCATCCGGGCTGCAGTATACCACGCCAAGACGGTCGCCAAGGGTATCAACAACTTCGATATCGGAGAACTTGTCGCCATGCATTACAAATGCATTGGAAACCAGTTCCGTAGTGATGCTTGCCCAGACACCGGTGCCGGCTGCTTTCTCAGCAAACTCGCGAAGAATCTCTTCGTACTCGCTCCAGGAGGTCAGATTTCTGGCCTTGTCGGACAGGCCGTACTGATCAAGCATATCCTGGTTGAAGCAGAGATAGCCGTTGGTGACATAGTTGCGGAGAACGGGAACACTGTAGATCTTGCCGCCGAAAGTGGTTGCAGGCAGATAATCCTTCATCAGTTCAAAGGTTTCCGGCGCATTGTTCTTCAGAAGGTCATCCAGCTCCATTGCCATGCTCGCGGTATACATGGAAAGCACGTTGTTGCCGATCCAGTAGCACATCAGGTCGATTTCCTCGCCGCCGCTGATGGACAGCTGGGACTTGGTCCGGTAGTCACCGCCGGAGAGATAAACCAGAGTGACATGGATTCCGAGAGGCTCCGAAATCTCGTTGACGAGCTTCTGAATGCGTTCGCCGTGATCTACGCCGCCCGCATTGTTCATATCGGGAATCCAGAAAATGATATCCTCGACATCTTCGGGGTCGACGGGCTCCGGCGTGGTATCTGCCGGCGTATCGGCGGGCTTGCTGGGAGTGTCTGTTTTACCATAGTCTGCTGCAGGTGCCCCTCCCTGCTCGGTCTTTGCGCAGGCGGCAAACAGGGTAACCAGCAGAACAGCGACCAGCAGAACAGCGATCAGGGTCTTGCATGATTTCATTGCATTTTCTCCTTTCATTTCTTCCGTTTGGCTGTCATTTTTATGCTGCGACGGATTTCAAAATAACCATATCGCTAGTGGCTAATAATGTACAGGATAATACCGCTTTTACCAAACGACTATTCTGTTCTTTTTAAATAGCTTCATATCTATGTCATTATTTATTTATACGATCAAATTATATAAATTTCAGAATTCTTGTGTTTTCATATATTATTTTGAACGAATTCTGTGTCTGATTATGCTCTCGCAAAAGGACAATTACGTTGAAATGTGCCAATCAGATTGACAAATTCAATCCTGACGTGTTAAAGAAACAGTAAAAGAATTAAAGGAGGATTCCATTGTGACAACTGCAGAGATATATGAATTAAAACTACTTGCCTGCAAGGTTCGAACGGACATTCTCAACAGCATACATACAGCTGCATCCGGCCACATTGGCGGAAGCATGTCTGCAGCGGATGTGCTCGTATGGCTGTATTATCGTCAGATGAATGTGGATCCTTCTGATCCTGGCATGGCAGATCGGGATCGTTTTGTTCTGTCCAAAGGTCATGCTGCTCCGGCGCTGTATGCGGTTCTAGCAGAACGCGGGTTTTTCCCAGTGGAAGAGCTGTCCACGCTCAGGAAGCTTCACTCACGCCTTCAGGGCCATCCCAATATGAATCTGACACCCGGGATAGATATGACGACCGGCTCGCTTGGTCAGGGCATCTCTGCAGCAGCCGGGTTGGCGCTTTCCTTGAAGCTTACCGGCAAATCCAGCCGCGTATATGCGCTTCTGGGCGACGGAGAACTGCAGGAAGGACAGGTATGGGAAGCATTCATGTTTGCTTCTCACCACAAGCTTTCCAACCTTTGTATTCTGATTGATCGAAACCGGCTTCAGATCGACGGTCAGACAAAAGATGTGATGAACATATCTCCGGTTGAGAAAAAGCTTGAGAGTTTCGGACTGTCTGTCCAGCGAATTGACGGCCACAGTTTTCCCGAATTGGAAAAAGGATTCTCCTGGGCCGAAACTGCAGAGAATGGTCCGTGTGCGATTGTACTCGATACTGTCAAGGGAAAAGGTGTCTCCTTTATGGAAAACAATGCCGGCTGGCACGGCAAGGCACCGAATGACGAAGAGCATGCGCTTGCCCTTCTGGAACTGGAGGAGCAGATGAGAATTCTGAAGGAGGAGCACTATGACAGCATTGCGTGACAGTTTTGGCCAGGCACTTCTGGCGCTTGGAGCGGAACACCCGGATGTAGTTGTCTTGAATGCAGATCTTGCATCCGCAACAAAAACAAGCCTGTTTGCAAAACAATTTCCGGAGCGTCACTTTAACTGCGGCATTGCGGAAGAAAACATGGCTTCCATTGCAGCAGGTCTTGCTGCGGGCGGGCTGAGTCCCTTTATCTCGGGGTTTGCTATGTTTACCGCCGGACGCAGCTTCGAGCAGATCCGGAACAATATCGGGTATCCGCACCTCAACGTAAAGATCTGCGCAACACACGGCGGTCTGTCCGTAGGGGAAGACGGCGCATCCCATCAGTGCTGTGAAGATTTCGCCCTGATGCGTACCATTCCAGGCATGACTGTGGTCTGTCCCTGTGATGACGCGGAGGCGAGAGCTGCCGTTCGTGCTGCATATGAACTGAACGGTCCGGTATATCTCCGCTTCAGCCGGAGCTCCGCTCCCGATATGCACAGCAATCCGGATTTTCCCTTTGCGATCGGCAAAGCAGAGATGCTGAGGAACGGTTACGACGTAGCACTGATTGCCAACGGGCTCATGGTCAGCCGCGCAATGGAAGCCGCGGGCATGCTTGCCAAGCAGGGGATTTCCGCTGCAGTCTGGAATTTCGCCACAATCAAGCCCCTGGATGAGGATGCTCTGAAAGAGATTTCAACGACAGTTCGCTGCATTGTCACCTGTGAAGAACACTCGATCATCGGCGGTCTGGGCGAAGCCGTTGCGGCTTGGATTGGAGAGAACCATCCCATGCCCTTGTCGCGAATCGGTGTTGCGGATGTGTTCGGCAGTTCCGGAAAGGCGGAGGAAGTATTATCTGCATACGGCCTGACCTCAGATCACATTTCCGAAGCCACAGCAAAACTCCTTCATAAATAACAATAATGCACACAGGGTTCAGTTTATTCTGAGCCTTGTGTGCATTATTCAGCTTTTTATAAGGGACAGTTACGCTTTTTTGGGCCGTGCTCTTGCTGGATATCCTGTGAAAGGGTATAGTAATATCAAAGCTGGTAACAATCAGCAGTATGAAAGGAGCATGTTTATGTCAGATCACCTGATTCAGAACCCGATTCTTCCCGGTTTCTATCCCGATCCGTCTATCTGCCGTGTCGGCGAAGACTTTTATCTGATTACCTCTTCTTTTGAACTGTGTCCCGGCATTCCCATTTTCCACAGCAAGGATCTTGCCAACTGGGAGCAGATCGGCAATGTCATGACCCCGGAAAACGGTTTTGAAATGGAAGCCAGCAGCTACCGTGGCGGCGTCATGGCTCCTACCATCCGCTATCACAACGGCATTTTCTATGTGATTAACATGAATTTCTCACAGGGCGGCAACTTTATTGTAACAGCCACCGATCCCGCCGGCCCCTGGTCAGAGCCACACGTTCTTCCGGATGTCCCCGGCATCGACGGCTCCCTGTTCTTTGACGATGACGGAAAATGCTATGTAGTTTCTACCGGCGGTATTACCAATCCGGACGGCAAACAGGAGCGCGGCATCTGGGCGCAGGAGTTCGATATTGAGAACTTCCATACAATCGGCGAGAAGCACGACATCTGGAACTGTGCGCTCCATAACGCACCTTCTCCGGAAGCGCCGCATATCTACCGCAAGGACGGGTGGTATTATCTGCTCATCGGCGAAGGCGGAACTGAACACTGGCATGCGGTAACCATTGCCCGAGCAAAGAATATCTTTGACTGGTACGAGGGCAACCCCGCCAATCCCATTATGACCCACCGCCAGTTCGGCTACACTGCGCCAATTGCCAATGTGGGCCACGCGGATATGGTGGATCTCCCCGATGGCAGCTGGTGGGCTGTCATGCTTGCCAGCCGCACCAATTCCGGACAGTACAAAAACATCGGACGGGAAACCTTTATCTGCCCGGTCCGCTGGGAGCGCGGCTGGCCTGTATTCTCACCGGAGAGCGGTAAGATCGACTGGACTTATCCCGCGCCCGCTTCCCTGCCCTGGACGCCCTACCCCAAAAAGCCAGCACTTGATGACTTTGATTCCGATAAGCTGGATTTCCACTGGGTCTTCTGGGGCCGTCCGTATCAGGACTTCTGGCGTCTTTCTGACGGAAAGCTTTATCTGAAATGCCTTGCCCGAACAGTGGATCGCGCACTCAAGCCCATGGGATTCCGCGGCGCCCCCACACTTCCCGCCCGGGATGACTGTGTCAGCACGGTTCTGCGCAGACAGCAGTCCTACTGCTTTGAGGCAGGTACAAAACTCTCCTTCCGTCCCAGCGGAAATGAAGCTGCCGGCTTCCTGCTTATGCAGACGTCCAACAATTCCTTCCGGGTGGAACTGATGCAGGAGGACGGCAAGACCTGGCTTCGTGCCGTGGAAGTCTCCAGCACTTCGGATCTTCCCCCGTTCCACCCGAACTACAAGCCTGTGACAAAGATTACCGAGCACGCCAGAGTTGCGTGGGATGCTGCAGATGTTGTCATTGTCCTGAAAGTCAACGGTCAGACCCATGACTTCTACTACGGTCCGGATGAAGCACATCTTAAGCCTCTTTATCTTGGCATGGACGCGCGTCATATCAACACGGAAGTGGACGGCTGCATGGTTGGCACTGCACTCGGCATGTTTGCAACCGGTGGAGGCGTTGACAGTGAAAACGAAGCCGCCTTTGACTGGTTCTGTTACAGAGATTTATAATCCGGATAAGGAAAAGCCACCTGAAAAGGTGGCTTTTCCTTATCCTAATTCTGCCCATAATAGGCATTTTTCCCGTGCTTTCGAAGATAATGTCTGTCCAGAAGCGTCTGCTGCATCGGGCCAAGATCCGGCCGGAGCGCCATGGCATGGAACGCCATAAAAGCGACTTCTTCCATGACCACCGCATTGTGGACCGCATTCAAAGGATCAGTGCCCCAGGCAAACGGGCCATGAGAGTACACCAGCACGCCGGGGATTTCGGCTGGATTCCGACCCGAGAACGTCTCAATGATGACGTTTCCGGTTTCCTTCTCATATTCTCCCTGGATCTCCTTCGTTGTCATTGGCCGTGTACATGGGATTGCGCCGTAGAAATAGTCTCCATGTGTCGTGCCGAGTGCGGGAATCTCCCGTCCGGCCTGCGCAAAACTGGTTGCCCAGCGGGAATGTGTATGCACAATTCCTCCGCATTCCGGAAAAGCCTTGTAGAGTTCCACATGCGTTGCCGTGTCACTGGATGGTTTCCATTTTCCTTCGACCGTTCTGCCGTCCAGATCCACAACCACCATATCCTCTGCATGCATGCACTCGTAGTCTACGCCGGAAGGTTTAATCACCACCAGCCCGCTGGCGCGGTCAATGCCGGATACATTTCCCCATGTGAAGGTGACGAGTCCATGCTTTGGAAGAAGAAGATTCGCTTCCAGTACCGTCTGCTTCAGTTCCTCAAGCATCACAGCACCTCCGTTGCAAGTTTTTCCACTGAAAACGCTTTCTGATATCTGGCAAGGAATTCATTGAATCCATCCACATCTTCCCTGTCCGCCATGAGAGTGGTTGTCTTTGCGTCCGCAAAGACTCTGTGATCCAGATAGTCCGGAAGGGTCTCTCCTTCCTCCCGCCACAGCATATAGGCGGCGAGCAGAGCCATGCCGTACGGTCCGCCTTCTCCGGCGGTTTCCATGACTGAAACAGGAGCTCCAACGGCAGCGGACAGGAAGCGCTGTCCGACTTCAGGTGTCTTGAAGAAGCCTCCGTGACCATAGAGCCGGTCAATGGCCACCTGTTCTGTCCGCGTCAGAATATCCAGTCCGATCTTCAGGGTTGCCAGTGCGGAGAGCAGATGGGTCCGCATGAAATTCGCGAGAGTGAAGTGCGCATTGGGTGTACGGGCAAATACTGGACGCCCTTCGTCCAGATCCGTCACACCTTCTCCGGAAAAATAGTTGTAACTCAGAAGGCCTCCGCAGTCAGCATCCCCTTCCAGCGCAATCCGGAACAGTTTGGTAAACAGTTCTCCCCGATCCGCCTTGAAGCCCATCAGGTCACAAAATTCGGAAAAGATCGCAACCCAGGCATTGATGTCAGAGGTGCAGTTGTTGCAGTGAACCATGGCTACCGGCAGTCCGTCCGGCGTAGTAACCATATCAATCTCACGGTGAACTCCAAGGGGATGTTCCGTGACAATCATGGCAAAATCCGATGTACCGGCCGAAACATTTCCCGTGCGTTTCCGAACGGAGTTCGTTGCCGTCATACCCGTGCCGGCATCTCCTTCACAGGGTGCAACCGGAATTCCAGGCTGCAGCGTGCCATCGGGATCCAGGAAACGCGCACCGGATAGTGACAGGGTACCGGCGTTGTCACCTGCGTTTCGCACTTTCGGAAGGATTCTCCGCAGATCCGTGCCGGTTAAGGTCTGGAATTTCTGAATCATACCGGCATCATAGTCCAGTGTCTCGGAATCAATGGGGAACATACCGCTGGCTTCTCCGACACCCATGACCTTCTCACCTGTAAGCTGCCAGTGGATATAACCTGCCAGGGTTGTAAGATAATCAATCTCACTGACGTGTGTCTCCCCGTTCAGCATCGCCTGATACAGGTGGGCAATGCTCCAGCGCTGCGGAATGTTGAACTGGAAGAGCTCCGAGAGTTTTTCGGCCGCCTCGCCGGTGATGGTATTCCGCCAGGTGCGGAATTCCGCCAGCTGCCGTCCTTCCCGGTCAAAGGGAAGATAGCCATGCATCATGGCAGAAACGCCAATCGCACCGACTGTTGTCAGTTCAGCCCCGAATTTCTCTTTCACATCGGCTTTCAGGCTGGCATAGCAGCTCTGAATGCCGGTGCGCACTGTCTCAAGGGAGTATGTCCAGATGCCGTCAATGAGCTGATTCTCCCATTCAAAATCACCGGATGCGATCGGGATATGTTTTTCGTCAATGAGTACTGCTTTAATCCGGGTCGACCCCAGTTCGATACCCAGCGCAGTCTTGTTCAGATTGATCATCACGTTCACGCCCAGGGATTCTCTGTGGGATACGGCAGGCTCTTCGGCTGGTTATATCCGATATCAGCCACGCCGAGGAACTTCAGTGCGTCGAACAAAGCTTTTCCGTAATGGCCGAATGCGACTGCACCATGATGGGGGAAGCGCTTCTGAATCAGCACATGGCGGTAGAAGCGTCCCATTTCGGGGATGGCGAAAACACCGATGCCGCCGAAAGATCCGGTCGCAACGGGAAGCACTTCGCCTTCTGCGATATAAGAGCGCAGCACGCCCTCGCTGTCGCACTGTAGGCGGAAGAACGTGATTTCGCCGGGTGCAATATCGCCCTCCAGCGTGCCACGGGTAAAGTCGGGTTCGGAACCGGCCGGCTCAAGAAGGCGGTGCTGAATCAGCTGATACTTGACAGCGCGGTCTGCGCACATCTTGCAGCTGGGGGTATTACCGCAGTGGAAGCCCATGAATGTGTCGGTCAGAGAGTAGTTGTACTTGCCCTTGATCTGGGATTCCCACATGGAGGCAGGGACGGAGTTGTTGATATCCAGAATCGTTACTGCATCGCAGGACACACATGCACCAATATACTCGGAAAGCGCTCCGTAGATGTCGACCTCGCAGCTGACGGGAATGCCGCGGGCGGCCAGACGGGAGTTGACAAAGCAGGGCTCAAAACCGAACTGTTCCGGGAAAGCCGGCCAGCACTTGTCGGCGAAAGCGACATACTTGCGGGCGCCTTTATGCGTTTCGGCCCAGTCGAGCAGTGTCAGTTCAAACTGTGCCATGCGCGCAAGCAGGTCCGGGAAATAGCGGCCCTCGCCCATCTCGGATGCCATATCTGCGCAGACCTCCGGAATGCGGGGATCATCTGCATGCTGCTTGTAGGCGACCAGGAGATCAAGTTCGGAATTCTCCTCAATTTCAATACCGAGTTCATAGAGTCCCTTGATGGGCGCGTTGCAGGCGAAGAAATCCTGCGGCCGGGGACCGAAGGTAATGATCTTCAGGTTCTGAACGCCGATCACGGCACGGGCAACGGGAACAAAATCAGCGATCATTTTTGCAATCTCATCTGCCGTACCCACAGGGTAAGACGGAATATAACCTCTGAGCTTGCGCATACCCAGATTGTAGGAGCAGTTCAGCATGCCGCAGTAGGCGTCGCCGCGTCCATTGATCAGGTCGCCGTCACCTTCGGCAGCAGCAACGAACATACAAGGGCCGTCGAAATATTTCGCAATCAGGGTCTCCGGAGTCTCAGGGCCAAAGTTTCCAAGGAAGACAACCAGTGCATTGCAGCCTGCATCGGTGACATCCTTCACCGCATTGAGCATATCCTGTTCGTTCTCCACGGTGACAGGGCTTACATAAAGTTCCCCGCTGTACGCTTTTGCTACCGCTGCGCGGCGCTGTTCGGACAGTGCGATGGGAAAACAGTCGCGGGATACGGCGATCAGGCCGAGCTTTACTTCTGGAATGTTGTTCAGCATTTTCATTTCCTCCTGTTATTCTTTGATGTCAATATTTATGCCGCGCAGACCAATGTGTGCGCCGTTTTTTGCTTCATTCGAATCCGGATGCGCCAGCAGCCACTTGTTCCGAGCAGTCATCCAGGTATCTTCTTCACATTTCGGCTCAAACTCAGGCCGCTCTGTATTTGTCCCCTTTGGCAGCACCACTGCCACACGGAAGCCATCCGCTTCCGGCACCTCACACGGCGCGTAGTGCAGGCTGTTGGCAAACACCTCAACCGGGACGCCGGCAGGAACACGGAAAGCGAGGACCTTATCTGTATTCAGTGTTCCATTCTCAATCTCTTCCCTTCTTGCGAGAAGGAGAATAAAATCCGTGGTTCCCAGATTCACCTCACTGTCCCGGTGGTACTCAAGACAGTTCAGTTTTGTATTGTGTCCCCAGCACATGCCCAGCTGAACCGGCATGCCGCCGTACGCTCTCTCCCGGAACTCCCGGAAAACTCCGCAGGCCTCCAGTTCGGCAATTGCGGGACGATAATCCGTTCCATCCGCCGGCATGGGAATGTTCTTCATGGCAGCGATCAGTTCCGCGGTGTCATAGCCTTCCGCGACTTTCCCATAGAACCGGAATTCCTCGTCATAGATCGAGTAGATTTTCATTTCACTTCTCCTTCCTGCAGTCTTGGAAAAATATCTTTCAGCGCCGGATAGATCAGGCGGTACTTCTGATAGCGCTCCTCATAGCGGGCGGCCAGTTCCGGAACCGGTTCAACCTTATCCGTGACACGCACAAGCGCATCCGCGCAGCTGCGTACATCCGGATAAATTCCGCACCCCACCATGGCAAGCATTGCAGCACCGTATCCCGGTCCTTCTTCTGTTTGCGGGATATCGAGCCGGATATTCAGCACATTCGCAAGAATCACACGCCAGAGGGCGCTTTTTGCACCGCCGCCGCAGATCATGGAATGATCCGGTGTGATACCAAGTCCCTTTGCAACCTCGAAGCTGTCACGAATGGCAAATGCCACACCCTCCAACACAGCCTGCAAGAGCTCAGATCGTTCCGTGTCCATGCTCATTCCGATGAAGCAGGCACGTGCATCCGTATCGTTGATTGGGCTTCTTTCCCCCATGAGATAGGGCAGGAAAAACACCCTGTTTCTGCCGAGATCCTCCAGATGGATGTCCTTCTGTTCCGCCGCGTAGTCTTTTGTATTCAGGATCTCATCACAAAACCATTTGTTGCAGCTGGCTGCAGACAGCATGCATCCCATCAGATGATAACCGCCGTCTGCGTGGGCAAAAGCATGCAGCGCATTGCCGGGATCCACACTGAAATACTCAGATGAGATGAATATCGTTCCGCTGGTTCCAAGAGAGATATTGCATCCGCCCTGGCCGACCACACCGGTTCCAACCGCAGCAGCGGCATTGTCCCCTGCTCCCGCTGTCACAATTACGTCAGAGCGCAACTGCAGTTCCTCAGCAACCTCAGGCTTTAAGGTGCCAATCACCTCATAGCTCTCAAAAATGTGCGGCATCTGATTTTCTGCAACCGAGCAGATTCGAAGCATATCCTGCGACCATGTGCGGTTTTTGACGTCAAAGAGCAGCATTCCGCTGGCATCCGAGCAGTCAGTGGCGTGGACACCGGTGAGCTGATAATTGATGTAGTCCTTGGGAAGCATGATCTTTCGGATTCTGGAAAACAGTTCCGGTTCATGCTTCTTCATCCAAAGCAGTTTGGGGGCAGTGAAACCCGCGAAGGCAATATTCGCTGTCAGCTCGGAAAGACGTGCTTTGCCAACTGCAGTGTTCAGCCACTCGGTCTCCTCTGAGGTACGGGCGTCATTCCAGAGAATGGCCGGCCGAATGACTCGATCCTGTACATCCAGCACCACAAGTCCATGCATCTGTCCGCCGCAGCTGATACCGCGGATCCTGCTCCGATCCACTTGTTCGGTGAGCTGCGCGATTCCGGTCCTGACGGCGTTCCACCAGTCTTCCGGTCTCTGCTCCGACCAGCCGGATTGCGGAAATGACAGCGGATATTCTTTGGTAACAGTCTGAAGAATCCGGCCTGATCCATCGACCAGCAGGAGCTTCACTGCGGAAGTACCCAGATCAATTCCAATCAGATACTGATCCTGTTTGTCCATGATCATCGTGCCTCCCATCCTGGTGTCAGATCCCGCAGACAGCTCAGCGCTTCTTCGTCAGAATGAATATGCTCTACCGTCAGTCCGCCGCTGCTTGTCTGTCTGTCTCTGCCTTTTGTCTGACTCTTTCTGTATTCTTTCGGAGACATTCCCGTCTGCTGCAGGCAGACCTTGTTGAGATAGCGCCGATCCGAAAAGCCGCATTCTCCGCAGATTTCAACAATTGTCATGTCTGTGCTTTCCAGAAGCCGCCGTGCGTGCTCAAAGCGGGTCAGAGCCACATAATCCTGGAAGGACATATTCAGATGTTCCTGAACGAAGTGCGTCATATAGCTCTCAGAAAGGCGCTCCTGTTCTGCCACCTGCCAGAGGAAGATTTTCTGCTGGTAGTTTTCCTGCACAAACTGCATGACCCGTTCCAGACGTCTTTGCACAACAGTCTCGCGCTGCGCCTGTTTGGAACTGAGCAATGTCCAGTCTCCATCCCGCATCAGATGTTCAAACACCTGAGCCAGCAGCCGCATACACACCAGTTCATACAGTGGTTCCATAGAAAAGTAGGCAAGGCCGAGTTCAATTGCTGCCTTCCGAAGCGCGTTCAGCCGATCCGCTGACATCATATCCTTGATGGCATACGTCTGAAAGCGAAGACGTCCGATGGAAGGAAAATACCCGCGGAATACATCCGGCTGCATCTGAATAAACAGACACGTGCATATCTTTCCTTCCGTGTGGAATTCGTGCGTCTGCCACGGATTCAGGATAATCATCTCTCCCTGTATCACTGGTATCTGTTCTCCCAGGCAGGAGACGATCAGAGCGCCTGAAAGAACCAAAATCAGTTCAAATTCCCGGTGTGTATGGGGCGTCCGGTAGGAGATGTCATCCACCAGAAGTTTGATTCCTCGAAGCTGATCGTGCTGGATAATCTCATATTCCATGGCGTCACTTCCTTCCGTCATGAGGCATATTTCGAAACATGTATGATGCGGAGAAGACAAATCTGCTGTGAAAGAAGACATATCCGCCGTATTGCTTTGAATGGTATGGATATGAATGGGGAATTGAAAGTGTCTATTAAAAGAATACCAAAGAATCCTTAAGAAAAAAAGGACAATTCTGCTTTTATCCAAAAGATAATTCTGCTGTGTGCTATAAAAATACGTTTTTTGAGTTTGGACCTCTTCTGCAATTCAGTCAGACTTCTTCGCTTTGTCCTGCAGTCTGTCTTTTTGCGTCCGTCCCGCTCCCGAATATACTGAATCCTCCCGGAAGGAATCTGAACATTTCTCAGTTCTCCGGGAGAATTCATCTGCCTATCATTATGCGTTTCTCTTCTCCAAACGGAATGCCAGCGGATAAACGCCCAGGAGCAGGAACGTCACCAGAGCATAACGCACCGCGCGTACCGCATGGGATGCAGCTGTTGCCCCATCCAGGAATTCTTCTGTGAACGGCATTTTCAAAACGCTGTTCAGGATGACAAACAGTCCGAGTCCGACAATGACACGGGCCGCACCCCACAGGACACTTCGTGTATTCTGAAAGCGGACAAACTTTTCCTCGAAAGGAACCGCCAGGAAGAAGCCGCCCATCATGCCGATGGATGTGAAATAATCCGCGCTCCTGCAGAAGAAGCAGCCGCAAAGTCCCATCAGGAAAAGAATCAGATGGAGCAGCCAGCGCCGCTTCACATGCCTCTGAAGCCAGCCAAGAAGCACCACTGTGACAGCTCCCAGAAGCCAGCCCGCGAGAACATCCGTTGGATAATGCACACCAAGAAGGACTCTGGAGATACCGACAAGAATTGGCAGCACAATCGCCAGGACCGTCAGGACCCGGCTTTTCCTGTATGCGCGGAGGCTTCCGTAGGCAGTCACGCTGTTCTGCGCATGGCCGCTTGGGAATGAATAACCCTGTGCACTGAGATCATAGATATCCGCATCTGCTTCAACCGGTTTTATACAGCGCACACTCTTGTGCTCCATATAAGGTCTTGAACGCAGCACCACATTCTTCAGCATGCAGTTGGACACAAGAGCGCCAAGCATATTTGTGCCGAAGAAAACGCCCCACTTTTTGTCATAGGTCCAGTAAAGAAATCCAAGCAATCCCACAAGGACGAGTTCTTCGCCAATCCATGTGAGGGAAGTCGCAATTCCGACTCCAATACCGCTCGCTCCAATCAGGTTCTGAAGGGATTCGATCAAGCGTACTTCCCAACTCATCTTTCCCATTCTCCTTATCCAAAATCATTCCGCTTTTACTCAGAAAGTGAAGCCTCACATGATTAAAATCACGTGCTTCCTAGTGCCACAAGATGTGGTTGCCCTTTAGGGGCATCGGACTTCCTTTCCACCATACGGCCTGAACTCAGTTTTACACAGCCTATGCTGTGCGTACCGCATTCAGGCTAATGAGGGTGGATAAGGTGCAGGTGCTTCTCCTGGTACATTCCGGTACTTTTGCAGGAATGCCCAACTCCGATGTTGCCATCGAAGATTTCATGATTTCGCGAATGAAGTATCTTGCTCCGATGTTGTACGCGGCATTGAGATCGCAGTCGTAGGTCTTTCCGCTCTGGAATCTGCAAAGACTGTAGCTGTTGCGTCCGGCTTCCTTTCCCCGGGTGACTCTTCCGCTCCCGTCATATGCCAGCCTGGATGTGTTCCATGCATTGACATGGGATACATGCATCCCGAGCCTGTGTGCTTTGTCGGTTACCATTCTCTGCACAGCCTGTGCTTTCCACAGA